>CAZQTF010000269.1:0-4391 GCA_964596135.1 uncultured Saprospiraceae bacterium
AGACAATAAATTTCAAAATCCTTGCAAAAATACCCCTTTCATGCTACATTTAAAGGGAAAATGTAAATCCCAGAGATGTCTTCCTCTAAAATCATTCTCGACTCCTGGCACGCCAATGCCGACAACTGGATTCAAACTATTGACGATCAAGAGATTGAATCCCGAAAATTGGTCACAAATCGCGCCATCGTAGAGGCGGTCAGTAATTTGCAACCTAAAACCGTACTCGACGTAGGCTGCGGTGAAGGCTGGCTTGCGCGGGCGCTCACCGAACGCGGCATGCATGTTACCGGCGTGGACGCGATTCCCGCGCTCATCGAAAATGCCAAAACGAAAGGGCAAGGTACGTTCCTGACTGCCACCTATCGCGAAATTGCGTCAGGGGAAGCATTTATTGGGCAATTTTATGACTTGATTGTTATTAATTTTGCACTGATTGATCAGGAAGAAACCGATTTATTAATTCGATATTTACCAAATATTATAAAATCCGGAGGGTACCTCGTTATTCAAACCTTGCACCCGTTGAGCGTCATTGGCAGTCGCAACTACAAAAGTGACTGGCAACCAGGCAGTTGGAATGGCATGAAACGCAACTTTGTCCAGCCTTACGATTGGTACTTCCGTACGCTTGGCGATTGGGTTCGACTATTCAAAAGCGCCGGTCTGGATATGGCTGATCTGGTCGAACCGCTGCATCCACAAACCCAGCAGCCCGCTTCGGTGATTTTTGTATTGAAAAAAAGCTCATGATTTCCGTACTCATTCCTATTTATAATTTTGATGTCCGACAACTCGTCAGCGATCTCCATCAGCAATTGACAGCCGCAGGCATTCCCTTTGAAATCCTCTGCTTCGATGATGGTTCAAAAGACTCATTCAAACAAATAAATCGTATTATTAGCACACCATCATATCACCCAATACATTACAAGGAACTCGAACAAAATCTCGGTCGCACGCGCATCCGCAATGCCCTGGCGGCTCAGGCGCAGTATCCTTATTTGCTATTCATGGATTGTGACTCCAAAGTTATATCGCCGTATTATATACAACATTATATAAAACACCTACAACATGATACCCTTCTCTACGGTGGCAGGAGCTACTCCCCTACTCCACCCCCTCAGCCGGAGCTGTATTTCCACTGGTGGTATGGTACCAGGCGCGAAGTGAGCAGCGCCAAGGTACGCGCCAAGCAACCCTACCATTCTTTTATGACCAATAATTTCCTGATTCCCAAGACAATATTTGAGCAAATTCGATTCGACGAAAACCTGAGGCAATACGGACACGAAGACACGCTGTTTGGACTGGAACTGCAAGAAAGACACATAAAAATTATTCATCTGGATAATCCATTGCAACACATTGGATTGGAAGATACGGATGCTTTTTTGACAAAAACCCGGCAGGGCATTCAGAACTTGGTTTTGCTGACTAAAGGACACCCCAAATTAGATACCAAACTCTTACACACCTGGCGGCAACTACAAAAATGGCGCCTCGTCCGACCAGCGTATTGCGTGCTGCGTACTTTCAGGCAATTATTATTGTGCAATTTAAAGTCCAAAAAACCCAGACTAATCCTTTTTGATCTGTACAAGCTGATGCTGCTGACAGACGAAATTCAAAAGAAACAAAACAAAGAAAAACCAGCCCGGACCGTTGATTCTATTGATCCAGGCTGATTTTGGTTACTGCTGCAGGGTCTCAAGGTAAGCTACCAGATTATTAATTTTTTCTTTCATCTGTTCCTCATCATCCAGATTTTCAGAACTCATAAAAGTTTTGCCCCAGACAGGCATTTCGCCGGTACCGTGTCCTGGTAAAGGAACGCGCCCATCAATGATCTGGTAGATTTCATCCTTGGGGAAGGCGCCGTTGCGCCTGGACGCAATCGTGGTCAGATTAGCGGGAGCCGCCTTCAGCATGTCTGCCATCGAGCCGTTGCCATCGCCCTTTTCGCCATGACAAATTGCACAGTAAGACATAAATAATTCTTTGCCTTGCTCTGCCGGTGTCGCTGGCGTGGCTTGGGCAGCAAGTGCAGATTCATCAGATTCTGCTGTGGCTTCGTTGGAAGTGGTCTTTTTTTCACAACTCATCGCCAAAAGCATCATTCCCCCTAAGGAAAGAGCTAAAATTGATTTAATCGCTTTGTCCATTGCTTTCGTTTTTTTGCATTAATTTTAAAACAATTGTTGGAAAAAAATCAAAAAAAATCGCATTAAATATGGATTATTTTTTTAAAACAAAATAAATATATAAAAAAGATCGCAAAAAGCAAACGAGTGATCACTATGTCGGAAGCACACCATTGAAGAGCGACAAACTGGCATCTGCAGCGCCCTGCTGATCTCATTTTATCTTAATCACTTTCGAGGTTATTGTTTTATCATAAGTTTTTATGCTGATGAAATAAGTTCTGCTGTTGCGTTTTTTCTTTCCCATGCAAAATTTTCATAATCAAGGGCTTGAATATCAATCATTAGCCGTTTTTCAATTTATTGAAAATCAAACACCTTTTACCGAAAACTATATTTATTTCATAAACCATTCATTTTAAATTACACACAACTCAATAACAAACCCAATTAACAATCAATAATACGCACTTATTTAGTCATTAGGATACGCCTGTAGATAGAAAGTAGTTGCGCCTCCTCCTCCTCCCAGACAAACATCGCTTTAGCTCGCAGACAATTCTCATGCAATTGTTGGTACAAATCATGATTCCGGAGCAGTTGCTGGATAGCCGTCGAAATAGTAAAAATTTCTAAGTTGTCAATCAGCATAAAAGTATGATATGCTTCATTGATTTTCAGGTACTCCGGAAAGCGCATGTGAATGGAGGGAATCCCCGCCTGGATATAATCAAAAGCTTTGTTGGCGAGAGAATAATAATAACTCGAGCCTTTGTTTTCCAACAGATTCAGTCCAATGGTTGCCTGCAATGTGATGCGGCGCAGGTCTTCGGGTTGAAGATGTCCTAAAAATTGAACTTTATGCTGCAAGTTCAGGTCAGTCGTCAGTTGCCTTAAGTTGGCAGATAAATCGCCTTCGCCGGCAAGCCATAGCTCGGCGCCTTCCACAACTTGCATGGCGCGGATGGCTTGCTCCAAGCCGCGTCCTTCATTTAAGGCGCCCTGATACAGGATGACCGGCGGTCGGCTGGGGTCGGGTTGAGCAATTTCGTTTTGCCGGAGAGGCAGATTGCGAATAACCTCAAAAGACATTTGATAGCACTTTGTAAAAATCTCCGCCAGTTCCTCGCCTACTGTGTATGCCGCATCCACACGGGGAACGGCAAAACGGGCGACCCATTCCCATACTTGCTTGATGGCAGGGCGGCGCACCACCTCCGGCGTTTCGGTAAAGTACTCGTGTGCATCATAAACACATGGCTTTCGCCAAATTTTACAAGCCAGTAACCCCGGTAGAATGGTGTCCAGATCAACCGAGCAAACGGCATCAAATTTTACAAAAAGTAAATAAAAAAACAGCCGAACATTAAACTCAATGTAAAATAGCTTCCCTTTTTGGAAATGGCAGTATAATCGTTTTTGTTCAAAAGGACGATTGCTCAATAACTTGGAATGCGGCCGTACACGTCCGACCAATCGCACGCGGTAACCGGCATGCGCGAGCGTGCTGCAAATGCGAATCATGCGCTGATCGTAAGTCAAATCATTCGTGACCGTACAAATGATGAGGGGCGATGGATTGTTTTGCCTTCCAAACATACGCTAAAGGTAATGGAATCTTCCCAAACCCAATTGCGTTGCTGTGCTGTTTATGAAAAACTTTATCAAAAAAATGAATAGACCACTTTTTGCGTATTTTTATTCGAAAATCCGATGCTTTATGAAAGTGATAATATCTCATTTGTTGTTATTTTTTATTGCAAGTACTTTCCTTCTGTTCAGCAACTGCAATATCCAACGAAAAAGCAGTAGCGACACGACCGTTGAGCCGCGATCGAAAGGTACACCCGGCGTTTACCAATCGTTGGTGGATTATCTGCGCAGACATCCATCTATCAGAATTATTGGTAGCGGCGAAGATACGCAAGTATTTATTCGAGGTATGGACACAATTGTTGGCGAAACCGAACCGCTTTTCGTTATTGATGGCACTATGGTCGGCAATAGCTATGTGCTGGCAGCCCGAATTGTGGATGTAAATGATATCAAATCCGTTGAGGTGTTTGGCGTATCGGAGGCTACCACCCGTTATGGATTACGTGGAGGGCAAGGTGCGGTCGTCATTTACACCAAGAAAAACTGATTTTTCCGGTATCGGGACAGAAAATGACAGCTATTTTGAATAATTTCGCAATTGCCACATTCAGGGATAAGATATTACATTTCAATTTTATTTGAAATTTA
>CAZQTF010000270.1:0-4376 GCA_964596135.1 uncultured Saprospiraceae bacterium
TACCCAAATGGCTATAAACATTGCATTAAACAGCAATAACCAGGGATAGATCAATCCAAAAAACGCCAGGGTCCAGAAAGTGATCGGGCTGACATAAGGCGCCAGATAAGCCAGGAAAGTACACAAAATCAGCACCACATTTGTCCATCGCAGGAGTCGGGAAATATTTGACACAGTTCACTTTTTACTGGCGTTGAACAGAAATTCTTTTTCTTTTTCCGAAAGGCTATCGTAACCGGATTGTTTGATCTTGTCGAGTATTGCATCCAATTGTTCCTGATGAGAGACCTCCTCGCCCTCTTTCACCACCACGGTCTTTCGGACGGTCGTCCGCGCTTTTTTATTCGGATTTTTATATGCCACCCTGGGACCCTTGGGCGCTTTTTTACCAACAAGTCCTCTGAAAAAATCGGCAATTTTGTTTAAAATATGATTAATCGGCATCGCCCAGTCGTTGCCATTGCGCAACTGGCTGACAAAAATCCAGCCCATCGCGCCGCCGCCGAGATGCGCAAAATGCCCGCCCGTATTGTTTGTATTGGCAATCGAGATCATGTCCAGCACCACCAAGGCCAAAACAATGTACTTCAGTTTCACATCTCCCAGAAAAAGCAGGCGCATAATGTAATCTGGTGCAATGACTCCTGCCGCTACCACAATCGCCATCACCGCTGCAGAAGCCCCCAACGCAAATCTGGCGCCGCCTGCCCCGTACGCCATTACATTGGCAGAAAGGAAAAAGATGAGCGCCCCTGCCAAGCCGCCCAGCAAATAGATAGGCAGTACCCGCTGATTGCCAATAAAATCGCCCACAATGCGACCGAACCAGTACAGGAATAACATATTCCAGAGGATGTGCCAGAAGCCCACGTGCAGAAACATGTGCGTGAAGATCACCCAGGGGTGGGTAAGCACGTATTTCCAATCGGAGGACAGGCTGAGGAAATTCACCACTTTGTCAAAAGTGCCGGAAGGCGCCCCTCCGTTACTGATGAAGAGAACAAGATTGATCAAATGGATAGAGACGAACAAAGCAATGTTGACGATGATGATCCGTGTCACCATATTGCCATAACTAAACTCCCGCTTGACATCCTCCAGAATTGACTGAAACATTGCACAAAATAGTTACTGAATTTTTTCAAAAATAGGGTGTTTGCCCGTGATTTTCAAGTGAAAACACGCTGTAAAAACAGCAATATTTTACATATCCCTTTAAAAATTTGCCTTAAAAAACCGCCCGAACAAAATTATCAATAATCCTGTGATCGCGCCGCCCAGATGCGCAAAGTGCGCGATATTGTCCCAGGAAAAATTATTGACGCCGAGGTACAATTCCAGCAGCATCATGATTGGTATAAAAAACTTTGCTTTGACCGGTACCGGAAAAAAGAGCAGCATCAATTCTGCATTGGGAAACTTGATGCCAAACGCCAGCAACAAGCCAAAAATCGCGCCCGAGGCACCTACCACTGGCGTGCTCATCTTAAACTTAAGGTATTGCTCCATAGCGTTGGCAGCCTGAGGTACCAGCCCCGTGTTACTCTCCTGAATAGCGCTGCTCAGGTTCATCACGACCTGACGATACTCCGGGTTGAGCCGATCGAGCGGAACATCTTTGAAAAACACCCAGAATGTATCGTAATTTGGTGTTGCCCGAAAAGCGTCAATCGCGCTTTGCAAATGCGAAAAGTCAAGATAATTGACAAATAAATGCAATGCCGCCGCCCCAATAGCGGAAGCAAAATAATAAAATAAGAAACGCTGGGGTCCCCATAAAGTTTCCAGGGCGCTACCAAACGTAACCAACGCAAACATATTAAAGAAAATATGCATAATGCTGGCATGCATAAAAAAGTGCGTCACCAACTGAAAAGGTCGGAAATTTTCAGAGCCGGGATAATACAACGCCAGCAGATCGGTGTTAAATACCAAACTCGCCAGAAACATCAGAATATTGATAATGAGCAAGTGCTTGGCGACATCCGTAATTCGAAGCATTTTTAACCTAACAATTGATGATTAAAAAAATGAGCCTTCAGAACCCTCCTCGTTGCTTTTGACACCGTTTTTCAGAATAACTTCAGGGCAACGAGAAACCCCTAAGCTACAAACCAAACCGCTTTTCCAGTTCATCCAGTTCAAAGGTAATGAAACAATTTCGACCAGATGGGCTTTTGAAAGGTAATTCGCAGGCAAACAATCTATCAATGAGCGACTGCATTTCGGCAGATGTGAGGGTTTGTCCCCGTTTCGTCGCTGCGCTTTTTGCCATCGCCCGCGCGATGTTTTCCCGCACATTCAGTTTTAAATCCAGATTCCTTTTATACTGTTCCAAAAGCGACTCTATGAGCTTCGCCTCGTTGACCGTATTCGAAAACTCAGAGGGTACGCCATGAATCAGGAATGTATTACCGCCAAATTCCTGGATATCAAAGCCCAAATGATTGACTTCTTCCAGTATATCGCGCAACATCACTGCCTCCGCCGGCGCCAAAGAGATCGTGCTCGGGAAAAGCCGTTTTTGAGTGGAAGATGCCTGTTCGTTGAGCGTCCGCAAGTATTGCTCGTATAAAATACGCTCGTGCGCCGCTTGTTGATCGAGCAACAAAAAGCCTGATTTAATATGACTTACGATATAGGTGCCGTGAATCTGGTAAGGTTCTTTTTGCTGAGCAGGCGTTTTTTTAACAAGTTCTTCATTTCCTTCCTGCTCCGCCCATGTGCTTTCTACCGTCAGGGTAGTGGGAAGCTCTTCAGGGGCATCTTCTGCCTCGCCGGTAGCGAGTTTGGCGTACAGTTTTTCCCAGTTTTCCAGATTTGACTGTTGCCTGCGTTCTTCTTCTACCGCTGTATTAAATTTGCTGGGCAGCGTAAAGGCATTGCTTTCTGTTTCCGTTGTCCGCGGCAGACTCGCTCCGATGCGCACTGAGGCCATTTCGGTATCGTCGTCAAAATCCAGCGTTGGTGTGATGCTGTGCCTGCCCAACGCATGTCGGATGGTCACTTTCAAATAATTATACACCAGACGCTCATCTTCAAATTTGATTTCCTGTTTGGTTGGATGCACGTTCACATCAATCAGCGCCGGATCTATATCTACAAAAATAACATACAGAGGGAAATGCTCCTGGGGCAGTAGGTCTTCGTAGGCGCCCATGACTGCGTGGTGCAGGTAACCGCTTTTGATAAAACGCCGATTGACAAAAAACAACTGTTCACCCCGCGTCTTCTTTGCATATTCTGGTTTTCCAACAAACCCCGATAAGTGCAGGGCATCAGTTTCTTCCAAAATAGGCACTAATTTTTTATTGCTGTGATTGCCAAAAATCCCCGTCATCCGTTGGCGAAGATTACCTGCCGGCAGGTGAAAAATCTCGACATTATTGTGGTGCAGGGAAAAGAAAATCTCTGGATACGCCAACGCAATCCGTTGGAATTCATCGAAAATGTGGCGTGTTTCTACCGAATTGGATTTGAGGAAGTTGCGACGGGCAGGAACATTGTAAAACAGGTTTTTCACCAAAATATTCGTACCGACCGGGCACTGGCAGGGTTCTTGCACTTTTACTTCCGAATCCTCAATCACGATGCGAGTCCCTAATTCGTCCATCGGGCGGCGGGTACGCATTTCCACCTGTCCCACCGCCGCAATGGAAGCCAGCGCTTCGCCCCGAAAGCCCATCGTGCGGATCGCAAAAAGATCTTGTGCCTGCCGGATTTTGGAGGTCGCGTGTCGTTCAAAGCTGAGCCGCGCGTCAGTTTCCGACATACCAACCCCATTGTCAATGACTTGTACGAGGGCTTTGCCCGCCTCTTTGACTATGAGTTTGACACTCGTCGCGCCGGCGTCAATGGCATTTTCCATCAACTCTTTCACTACCGATGCCGGTCGCTGAATGACTTCGCCCGCAGCGATTTGATTAGCAATAGCATCGGGTAACAACTGAATGACATCCGTCATTGGTTAATTTTGAATTACTACTTTTGAGATAGGCAATGATACCAAAAAACTCCGTCAATTCCCTCCCGATTCAAAAAAGTTTGTCAGCCTGGGAAGATAATTTGTCAACAACAAAAACGTCAACAAAAGCAATCCCACAACCACCGCAAAAAGGATCGCATTGGAACGAATCACCTGTTGCCGGCGATAACTTCCCGTATTCCCATAGCCACGTGTGCGAAACCCCGTTGAAATACGCGATTTTATTACTTCTTTGTTTTCGGAATCCAGTTTCTCATAACGCTTGAGGCGCTCCTCCAATTCTTCTTTTTCTGGATTCCAAAAGCGGGGTTTGTATTCAAACTGTTGATGTTTTGGTACTTTATTAAATCTTAATAATGCCATTTTTGAATCGGTATTTTCGGTTATAAAA
>CAZQTF010000271.1:0-4329 GCA_964596135.1 uncultured Saprospiraceae bacterium
ACAACAATTTACCTTTTCTTTCAATTACTCTCTTTTTTGTCCTGTACTTAGGTAGGAGTTATATGTGCTGCCAAAAGGCACTGCGACAACCCCCAGCCAATATTCACCATCTCCATTGGTGGGTAGGAGTTATATGTGCTGCCAAAAGGCACTGCGACGTGAAGGAGCGGATTGTGCCGTCGAACTTGACGTGTAGGAGTTATGTGTGCTGCCAAAAGGCACTGCGACTGCCCCCTAAATCCCCCCAGGGGGACTTCACGGCAAGGTTTCCCCCTTGGGGGGGGGGGACGGAAGGGGGCTTGTTGTGCTGTTTTGGTACAAATTGGAGATGATTCCTGCTATAGACACCCCGCAAGGAGGTTTACGCTGCTATTGGTTTTTGTTGGTCTTATGGGTAGTAGGTCATTCCTTGGAGGTATTTTGGAGCTTGAGTTTTGTGCCGCAAATAGCAGCGGCAAGTACGCGTGTTCCCTGTCAACAATTTCTCAATTGTTTTGGTGTTGACGGTCCACCCGCCACTTGCTCAGGGGATGCCCCTGAGAACCCCGGCTCCGCGCATCCAACCAAAATCTGCAACTGCATTTGAACCAATTCTTTTAATCTTGCATTGACAATGATAAATTCCTATCTTTGAAAAGAATAAATTTGTCTATGTCTATTACTATTCATATCAAAGAGGATTTGGAAAAACGCCTGCGCCAGCGCGCAGAGGCTGAAGGTTATCACCTGGATGACTACATCGTAAAAATGTTGGAATCGCAGGTGCAATCGGAGGCAGCTTCTAAAAACAAAGAGCGTGAACTAGAGCTTTTGCAGAAAATCAATCTTGGTTTGCCTGCTGAATTGTGGGAACGATATGCCGTTCTTAAAGAAAAGCGTCAGGAAGAAAATTTGCTTCCAGAGGAACAGGAAGAGCTGATTGCTATTTCGGATCAAATCGAGGAAGCCAATGCTCGCCGAATGCCTTACCTTATTGAATTGGCTCAATTGCGCCAGGTTCCACTAGAGACCATTTTCCGGCAATTAGGCTTACAAAACTAACTGGAATGCCTGCTATTTCAGTTACCTTGAGGCGGGAAGTGGAAGCGCGTGCACATGGATGCTGTGAGTATTGTCAGTCGCAAAATCGCTTTTCGCCTGATCCATTTTCGGTGGAGCACATTATTCCAATTTCCAAGAACGGAGCCACGGAATCAACAAATCTAGCCTATGCCTGCCAGGGCTGTAATAATCATAAATACAACCATACTCAAGGGATTGATCCATTAACCGGGAAACTGGAGGCGCTTTTTCACCCTCGTCAACAGATTTGGGAGGTGCATTTTATTTGGAATGAAGATTTTACATTATTGATCGGGTTGACTCCCACAGGACGCGCGACAATTGAAAAACTCCGTATGAATCGTATTGGTGTTGTAAACTTGCGAAAAGTACTTCATGCTTTAGGGGAGCATCCCATATCGAAATAAAGGATTATCATAATTTTTTATTTTTATATTTACATCATTAACAGGAGCTACCATTATCCTTTATGAGCGATCACCAACCCCATATATTCATCAATTATCGCCGAGCACTTTGTAAACAAGAAGCTCGTTTACTTTACTTAATGCTGGATGCGCGCTTTCCTGGAAAAGTATTTCAAGATGAAAATTCCCTGGGAGGTGGAGATGTCTGGAATCCAGCCATCGAGCAGGTGCTCGAGCAAACGAAGGTTTTGTTGGTGCTGATACCACCCGATTGGATCAACCATCCAACATCAAAAGAATATCTTGAAAAGAATCCGGCTCAGCTATCACAAAGAAGCCAGCTTCATTTTGATGAGCATTGCAACGTCCGCAAGGAAATTGAAATCGCACTGACCAAAGGCATTACCATCATCCCCATACTCATCAATGGGGCTACGCTACCACTGCGGGATCAATTACCAGTAAGTATTCAGCCGCTGTTCGATACGTTCAACGCTGCCAATCAAGGCAAGCCGCTGGACTTTGATAAACCGGATGTGGACGAATTTAAAAAGCTCTTCGATCAAATTGCTCAAAAAGCCCAACTCACACCGCAAAAGCAAGAAGACCAGGAAAATATTTTTCAGCCGCCGTTAGAAAAAGAATTTCAACTGCCGCACGAAATATTGAATTTTTTACCGGAAAACGATGCTCCTTTTGTCGGGTTAAAACCTTTCAAACGGAAGCACGCGCGCCTTTTCTTCGGGCGCAGTCGCGAGATTTACGATTTGTGTTTTAAAATTCTAAAGCAGTCCAATCCCCAACTACTGCTGCTCGATGGCTATTCCGGTACGGGTAAATCTTCCTTGCTGCAGGCAGGCTTGATTCCGCGCGTAGAGGCGCAAGGCTGGGCGGTGGCTTACCGGCGGCGGGAGGAAGACACCATTCGCGGACTGAAAGGTGTACTGGACTTATTGTTGAAAGACGTGGTTGATTCCCCAAAGGCGAACAAGCTCCTCATCCTCGACCAGGTGGAAGAGGCGGTGACCGATAAAATTGACGGGCTGAACAATGAACTGGAAAAGCTGGCAACTGCATTGAGAGAAGCCCTCAAAAAGCATCCGAACTACAAATTCATCCTCGGCTTCCGGAGCGAACAGGCTGCCCGAATTACCAAAGCTTTGAGCGACGAAGGATTAGCCGTAGATAAATACACCCTCTACTCGCTGGATCGGGTGGGTGCGGTGGAAGCCATTAGTGGAGTTGCCCGGAATCCAGAACTGAATAATCAAAAATACCACCTCGAATTTAGACCGGCTGATCTGCCAGAGAGAATAGCTGGTCGGCTGCTTCGCAGCAACGACAATGCTTTCATCGCCCCGCTCTTGCAAATCAACATGGAACTGCTCTGGCAGCGCTGCAAAAAAGAAAACCAGGATGCCGTCATCATCACCGGCAATCAGCTTCAAAACCTCATCGAGCGGCAGGAAGAACTGCTCGATCACTACATCCGCAAAGTGCGCGAAAAATACCCCACAGGCTTTGCCGATGATCAAAAGATTTTGAAAATACTCAGTTTCTATGTGCAAGATCAACCCGCCTCTGCCGTGCGGTTGGATGAAGAGTTTTTCGGCTCCAAAGATTTTAAAACCGATAGCGCTGCCGAACCGCTGCTAAAGGAATTAAAACACCTCTACCTGCTCGCAGGTGTGGATTCGGGTGGGGAAAGCGCTACCCGCCTGGCGCACGATGTGCTGGCACCCATCATCCACCAACGCTACAAAAAGGTAAGCGAAGTCCAATTAGCCGAAAGAACCGAGCAACTCTTTAACAAACAGATCGAAACCCTGCGCCAGCAGATTTATCAATTGCAATACATCGAAGCCCAATCTACCCTCGTTGAATTGTTTGACCTCGACACCCGCCGTGAAGAACTCCGCCCCTGGCTGCTCGAAATGACCTTCTTCCGGGCAGAAACGAATTATAACCAAGGCGAATGGGCTGCTTTCTGGATCAAAAAATGGCTCGAAAGCAACTTGCTATCGGATGTGCTGAAAGCAGAAGCCCAAGAATTGCAATTTCCGATAGACAAAGCCGCCGTGCGCCGCTGGCTGCAAAAAATAGACCCCGGCAGATATGACGACCTGCTCAACAAATACTACGCGCCACCTGGCACGGTGATGGTACGCGTAGCGGGCGGAGAATTGGAAATCGGAGAAAAAGAAGACAAACGCCGCGCCGAGGTCAGCACTTTCTATATTGCCAATGTACCAACCACCTGGTGGAAATATGGACTGTATTTATACGCGACCAATCAATTGGAGCAACTGAAGGACAAAGCCCCCACCTGGGGCATTAATGGCGACCACCCGGTGGTAAATGTAAACTGGTACGACGCGGTAGCCTACTGCAACTGGCTTAGTGAAGCCCAGGGCTTAGCGCCAGCATATACCATTGACAAAAATACCAAAGACCCCAACAACAATAATAAAGACGATAAAGTTAAATGGCTCGTCACCCGAAATCCCGGCGCCAAGGGCTACCGCCTACCCACCGAAGCCGAATGGGAATACGCCGCACGAGGCGGGCTACAAAGCCAGGGATTTACGTATGCCGGAAGCGATAACCTTGACGAAGTCGCCTGGTATAGCAAAAACGCTAACAGCAAAACCCACCCCGTAGGCGAGTTGAAACCCAATGAGCTTGGATTGTTCGATATGAGTGGCAATGTGTATGACTGGTGCAGCGACTGGTACGCCGACTACCCAGCCGCGCTGCCCAAAAATTTCGCCGGCGCGGAAAAAGGCGAATACCGTGTGTTGCGGGGCGGCTCCTGGATCAACTATGATAACCTTTGCCGGGTGGCGAATCGCCTCAGGTA
>CAZQTF010000272.1:0-4299 GCA_964596135.1 uncultured Saprospiraceae bacterium
GAATGATAAAAATCATTTATGACCGATTCTTTACAATTTTTAAGATGGTTCTAAAATAGCCCCTACATTACCCCAAAATCTGCTGCATCGGAATCGCCAGATCAAAATAGTGCGCTTTTACCAACTCGTTTTCCCGAACCAGTTCACTGAATTTGTAGGCATTCCTGATGGGTTGCCAGTACGTATAGACTTCTTTTTTATTCACATCAATCAGCCAGCATTCAGGTACACCGCTTTCGGCATAGATGGGAAGTTTCACTTTTCGGTCGTGGGCAATGGAGGTATCGGCGATTTCGATGACAAGTAGCGCATTTTTTCCATGGGGATGCTCATCTCCGTAAAAATCATCCCGATATTTCAAAATGGCGACATCAGGCTCCGGCTCAGAAAAATTGTCGGCAATAATAGGGTCTTGGATACTAATAATCACTTCGTCTCCTAAAATTTACGCCAACAACTTGTTCAATTTTTTAACTATTTTGCTGTGTTTACTTCCTTTAGGACTCATTTGTATGATTTCTCCATTAATCAATTCCAAGCCTTTCTCTTTCAGAATGCCCACTTCCCCCATTTTATGGTATTCTTCGACTGTAATCAACCGTTTTGAAACTTGCACCGACATACAACCAATTTTTCGTATTCTACAAATATAACGCTTTTTATAATAAAAATAAACTGCAAAGATTCGAGACAAAAGCATTGTTTCCAATGAGATAAATACTAACATTTAAAAAAAAATTACCTTATTTTCGTGGCACTTCGTTGAACCAAAATCCTATAAAATATGGAATTCCGTAAAGAAAAAGACAGCATCGGTTATGTGGACGTACCCGCTGACAAATACTGGGCAGCCCAAACACAACGCTCGATGGAAAATTTCAAAATCGGTGGACATCAGATGCCGATCGAGATCATTCACGCTTTTGCTATCTTGAAAAAAGCTTCTGCGCGTACCAACCAGGAGTTGGGTGTACTTTCCAAAGAAAAAGCGGATTTGATTGCGGCGGTATGTGATGAAATTCTGGCAGGCAAACTCGATGATGAATTCCCGCTGGTAGTGTGGCAAACGGGCTCTGGCACGCAGAGTAATATGAACGTCAATGAGGTGATTGCGAATCGCGCGCACGTGCTAAATGGTGGCAGCTTGCTGGACGAAAAGAAAGTTTTACATCCGAATGATGATGTAAATAAATCGCAATCCTCCAACGACACATTCCCCACGGCGATGCACATTGCTGCTTACAAAATCCTGGTGGAGACGACGATTCCCGGTATTGAACAACTGCGCAACACACTGAAAGCCAAATCCGAAGAACTTAAAAACATCGTAAAAATTGGGCGCACGCACTTCATGGACGCCACACCACTAACGCTGGGGCAAGAATTCTCCGGCTACGTTTCGCAATTGGATCATGGCATCCGCGCCATTAAAAATACGCTGCCGCACCTGTCAGAACTGGCTTTGGGTGGTTCGGCAGTGGGTACGGGTTTGAATGTACCAAGCGGTTATGATGTAAAAGTAGCCGCAAAAATCGCAGAATATACAGGCTTACCGTTCGTAACCGCCGAGAATAAATTTGAAGCGCTGGCGGCGCATGATGCGATCGTGGAAGCACATGGCGCACTGAAAACGGTAGCGGTTTCTTTGATGAAAATCGCCAACGATATTCGGATGTTATCTTCCGGTCCACGCAGTGGCATCGGCGAAATCAAGATTCCTGAGAACGAGCCGGGTTCTTCCATCATGCCGGGCAAGGTCAACCCGACTCAGTCCGAAGCGATGACTATGGCAATGGCGCAGGTGATTGGCAACGACGTCGCAATCAATGTAGGCGGTATGACCGGTCACTTCGAGCTGAATGTATTCAAACCGATGATGATTTTTAATTTCCTGATGTCGGCACGTTTGATCGGCGATGCGTGCGTGAGTTTTGATGAGCACTGCGCGGTGGGCATTGAGCCAAACAAGCCGAGAATCAAAGAATTGATGGAAAAATCGCTGATGCTGGTGACAGCGCTCAATACGCATATTGGCTACGACAATGCCGCTAAAATTGCGAAAAAAGCGCATGCTGAGGACAAAAACCTGAAAGAAGCCGCCATTGAGCTGGGTTTGCTCACATCCG
Source organism: uncultured Saprospiraceae bacterium (assembly GCA_964596135.1). Lineage (GTDB taxonomy): Bacteria > Bacteroidota > Bacteroidia > Chitinophagales > Saprospiraceae > JADJNW01. The sequence continues at coordinate 2,127 of CAZQTF010000272.1, forward strand.
AGCAATTCGATGAATGGGTAAAACCGGAAGAAATGGTCGGGAATTTGAAATAAGTACTTACAATAATTTGTAGAGGGTTGAAAAAGAAATAAAAATGAAAAACTTTTTCAACCCTTTCTATTCAGATGATTGTCGAAACGCGTTCTTCAATCTTGGCTTTCTTTAAATTGAGGTGCTCGTCGTATACTGCCAGTGCAACTAAATCGCCAATTTGCGCGCAGCCACAAGCAATCTGCGGATGTAGTTCCGGCGTACCGATACCTGCTTCCAGGATTTTTGTCACCGAATCTCTGATCGCAATCGCTTCTTTGTGCCAGCCAAAATGATCCAGCATCATCGCTGCGGAGAGGATTGCCGCCATTGGGTTGGCGATGTCCTTACCTGCAGCCTGCGGATACGAACCATGAATCGGTTCAAATAAAGCCGTTTTTTCTCCAATAGAAGCGGATGGCAATAAGCCCATCGAACCCGGCAATACACTCGCTTCATCCGACAGGATGTCGCCAAACATATTTTCAGTGAGCACCACGTCGAATTGCGTCGGGTGTTGAATGAGTTGCATCGCAGCATTGTCCACAAACATACAGTCGAACTCTACTTCCGGGTATTCTTTGGCAATGGCAGTTACACGATCTCTCCACAAACGACTGGTTTCCAGCACATTAGCCTTGTCCACCAACGTCACTTTACAGCGACGGGTCATGGCATGTTCGAAAGCCAAGCGGGCAATGCGATCAATCTCGAAATCGGCGTAGTTGCAATGGTCGTAAGCCTCATTCTTCGCGTCATTCCTACCTTTGGCGCCAAAATAAATGCCGCCGGTCAGTTCTCGGTAGATCACCATATCGGTGCCGCGCACGCGCTCTTCACGGAGTGGTGACAAATGCAGAAGTTTTTCGTAGGTCGCTACCGGGCGAATGTTGGCGAACAAACCCAAGCTTTTGCGCAAGCGCAGCAGCCCCTGTTCCGGACGTACTGGAGCACTGGGATTGTTATCGTATTTGGGATGGCCAATCGCCCCAAAGAGCACAGCATCTGCCCGAAGGCAGGTATCAAGCGTTTCCTGGGGCAAAGGATCGCCGGAGCTGTCAATGGCTACCGCCCCTACTTCGCAAAGGCAATATTCAAATTGGTGGTCGAATCGCTCGGAAACGGCGTCCAAGACTTTGATCGCTTGTTCTGTTACTTCGGGACCAATGCCATCGCCGGGTAATACAGCAATTTTCTTCTTCATGGGATAAGAGGATTTTTAATACGTAAACTCATGAAAACATTCATGTTATAATAGCGTTTCATTCAAGATTCAAATTCTCTGCCTTTTAAAATTTTAGACGAGATTTTGCTCGAAAGTCACGATTTTGTCTTTGATACTCAACAGGTAGTCAATATCGTCATATCCATTGAGCAAACAAACTTTTTTGTACGGATCTATGTCAAATGTCTGCGAATTGCCAGTTTCCCGTAGCGTAATAGTTTGATTTTCAAGATCAATCTCCAATTCTGTCTTTGGATTTATTTCGATCGCCGAAAAAATCATATGCAGGAAATCATCCGACACCTGCACCGGCAAAAGCCCGTTGTTCAACGCATTGCCTCGAAAAATATCCGCAAAAAAACTGGATACTACTACTTTGAATCCATAATCGTGGATCGCCCAAGCCGCGTGTTCCCGGCTCGAGCCACAGCCAAAATTGCGTCCCGCCACCAAAATTTGCCCCGTGTATATCGGGTTATTGAGAACGAAATCTGGCTTCGGTGTATTGTCATTATTGAAGCGCCAGTCGCGAAACAAATTTTCACCAAAACCCTCGCGGGTAGTCGCTTTCAAAAACCGCGCCGGAATGATCTGATCGGTATCCACATCCTCGATGGGCAGTGGCACGGCGGTGGATATCAAAGTTTGAAATTTTTCCATGTTTCAATGTGCGAGGCACGAAGTACGAAGTACGACATACCATTTGAGTTTATTTGTAATAGCCAGTACTTGATCTTACAATTTGATTGAATTGAATGTTGATAATTTCTTACAATTCGCATTCTCTTTCCCAAACCCTCCGTTTGAGTGCCTAAGAGGGTTTAGAAAAGAGAATGCTCATAGGAGCATCTGTCATATTTGCTTTTGACTAAAGACATTTGTTTGAAAGATCAAATCTTGATTATTTCAGTTTTATTT
>CAZQTF010000273.1:0-4284 GCA_964596135.1 uncultured Saprospiraceae bacterium
CGAATCTCATCGGTGTCTTCGATCAGCAGGATTTTTTTCATATTTCATAAAAAATACCCTCTAAGGTAACAATTTTTTAAGAAGTATGAAATTATGCCTACTGAATTATTTATACTAAATTCAATGTTTAGCTACTGATTTCCCTGAATTCCTTCTTTTTGCGCTGTTCTATAATTATCGTTCGCACTGCCAGCGCCAGGATGATAATCATACCGCCGATGATGGCAGCACCGGAAGGTATTTCGCCGTAGCCCAGAAACACCCATACCGGATTGAGGATTGGCTCCAGCATTGCCAGCAAAGATCCCTCAATAGCGAGCACGCGTTTTAGTCCATAGGTGAAAAATAAATATCCCAGACCAATTTGAATAAAACCGAGAAAAAGCAGCATAGACCAGTCAGTGGTAGTTGGCGAAGGCGATTCGAGGTAAGAAGGCATTGCCACCATTATCATGATAATATTGCCCCAAAAGATAGCGGCTTCATGGCGATCAGGGGCATTTTTACGCTGTGCCAGCATCATGCCCGCCAACAATATGCCTGAGCCGAGGGCAATCACATTGCCCCACATACTGCCCACCTGAAAATCTCCGAGGAAAAACAATACCATGCCCAACAGACAAGCAATGATGGCCAGAATATTAATTCGCTCCAGTGGAATGCGAAACAGCAGCGGCTCCAGCAACAGCACGTAGATCGGTGCGGTATATTGCAAAAAAATCGCATTGGCGGCAGTAGTCATTTTGGTAGAAAAGACAAACGTTGTCATCAAACCAACATACATCACGCTGACTAAAATGGTAAGTGCATTCAGTTTCAGCAACGATTGGCGAAAGAGCACCCCGAATAATATCGCCGCACACACCGAACGATAAAACAAAATCGTCATTGGCTCAAACGGCAATAATTTGATGAACAGACCGCCGGTACTCCATAAAATCGCGGCGACGATCACCGCCAGTACACCCGCCTGATGCGCGGAAAGTCGGGTTAGCATTTTTCCGTTTTTAGCTACAAACCTACATTTATCCCGCTTCAGTTTAGCCCGCTTTCGCAAAATTATTTTTGCAATACAACCCGAACATATTTCCTCAAATTTGAATTCAATTTTTTACAATTAATAAAAAAATATATCTACTTTTATCCATGGATACATCCTCCCCTTTTAGCCTACAATATCACGCTTCTATGCATTCTAAAACATCAGGTGATATGAAAAACACACGAAGCATCTGCTTAGTCATGGTTCTCCTGCTTCTGTATGCTCAACTGCCAGGACAGAACAGCGCTGAAGACTGGTATGAAAAAGGCATGAATACCAGCTTTCCCACCCTGCAGCTGACCTATTTTTCCAATGCCATCAAATTGCAACCCGATCTTGCTGATGCATATAGCGCCCGCGCGGCGGTGAAATGTGATTTAGGCGAATACACAGATGCGATTTATGATTATGATCAGGCGATCCGGCTCGATCCGCAAAATGCGGATACCTATTACCAGCGGGCTACCTGTAAGTTTATCCTCGATTGGTACGATGATGCAATCACCGATTTTGACCACGCGATCCGACTCAGTCCGACACACGCCTACGCCATTTCTGCCAAGGGCTGCGCATTACTCATGCAAGGCAAACCCCAGGAAGCGATGGAATGGCTTGATCGGGCGTTGCGCTTGGATGCAGAATTACAAAGCGCCGTCAATTGTAAAATCGAAGCGTTAAAACAATTAAATAAAAATCAAAATATTAATCCCATTGAAAGCAAAGCAATTATGGTGTCGGAAATATTAAAAAGCTCAGCCCAGCCAAAATCCCAAGCCTCAAAAAATGCTTCAGATACAACTGGCACCCACCGACTCACCAAAGAAACCAGCCTGCGCGAAGGTCCTGACCATACCACCCGCGTATTGCTTCGCTTTGCCCCCGGTGACCAGGTAGAAGTGCTTGAAAAAACCGATCATTGGTGGTGGAAGGTGCAACACAAAGGCAAAATAGGCTATGCCAAAGCGGCTCTGCTGCAGGCAGTAAGATAGCCACAGATTGAATCATATCAGGCATTTTTAAGTCTGAAGTCAGGAAAATTCCCGTGCCTCCCACTGTCCAATCCTAAAAAATGAACACACGATGAAACCATTCATCTTCTTCGGGATGTTATTGCTACAAACAGCGATTTTCGCTCAGAAATCCGCGTCCATTTACTACCCTCCCTCCGGCGATGGGTGGGAAAAACGCACGCCCGCCCAAATGAGCATGGATGCCGCCAAGGTGCAGGAAGCCGTGCAATTTGCCACTGAGCAGGAAAGCACCACGCCTAAAAACCTCGAAATTGCACATTACCAGAGCTTCGGGCGGGAGCCTTTTGGCATGGGGGTTGGTCCGTTTAAAGAACGCGGAGCCGCTACAGGTATAATTGTTTATAAAGGTTATATCATTGCCGAATGGGGCGATGTGCACCGGGTGGATATGACCTTCAGCGTGACCAAAAGTTTTCTATCCACCACAGTAGGATTAGCTTATGATAGAGGTTTAATAAAAGATGTAAATGATAAGGTATATCCTTACATGGCGCCGATTGTCACGATGGAGCCTACCTCCGGCAATTTCCGCGCCGACCGCATTGGCGAAGCCCAAACGATTGACCTTTTTGCTACCGGGCATAACCGCAAAATTAGTTGGGACAACCTCCTCCGTCAAACGAGTAACTGGGAAGGAACGCTTTGGGGTAAACCCGACTGGGCAGACCGCCCTGATCGGGATGTGACCAGGTGGCTCAACCGTGAATTGAAAGAACCAGGTTCAGAATATGAATATAATGACGTCCGGGTTAATGTGTTGGCATTAGCTGCACTAAATGTTTGGCGAAAGCCATTACCACAAGTACTAAAAGAATATATCATGGATCCCATCGGCGCCTCGCCCACATGGCGCTGGTTTGGCTACGATAATTCCTGGGTGATTATTGATGGTCAAATGATGCAAGCCGTAGGAGGCGGCGGTCATTGGGGTGGCGGTATGTTTATCAACGCCAGAGATATGGCGCGTTTTGGCTACCTCACGCTACGGCGCGGCAAGTGGCAGGACAAACAGCTCCTCTCGGAAAACTGGGTGAAAATGGCTACTACCCCTACCCCTGCCAATCCAAATTATGGCTTTATGAATTGGTTTTTGAATACTAATAAAAAAGAATTGCCCAGCGCCCCGGAATCTTCGTTTTTCCATTTGGGCAATGGCACCAACATGATTTATGTGGATCCTGACAATGATTTGGTCATCGTTGCTCGTTGGATCAAACGCGAAGGCATGGACGGACTGGTGCAAAGAGTGCTGGAAGCCTTGAAAAAATAGGTAATCCGACAACGTGACAAAAGTCTCCATTCCACAGTGAGCAGTGTCAGTGAATAGAGATTGGGAAAGGTATAAATTAAAAGCCCAATCAAACTATACTATTATGAACGCTGTGTATAAATCCAAAATTGAAGCCTTTTTACAACTAAAAAGTATTGCAGTGCTGGGCTACTCCAGTGAAAGTACCCAACCCGCCAATATGATTTATAAAAAGCTGAAAGACAATGGCTACAAGGTTTTTGCGGTGAATCCCAAAGCCGACGCCGTGAAAGATGTTCCTTGCTATCCGGATGCAAAATCCATTCCGGAACCTGTAGAAGGCGCGGTGCTTTGCACACCGGCACACGTCACCGAACAGGCGGTGCGCGGCTGTGCAGCGCGCGGCATCGCCCAGGTATGGATGCACACCGGCGTGGGACCTGGCAGCTACGATGCCAAAGCATTCGAAACCGCCAAAAAACTGGGCATGGAAGTCATTCCTGGCGGCTGTCCGGTGATGTACGTGAAGCCTGATTTTTTTCACAAATGCATGGGCTGGCTGAAAAAATTGCCGGAATAATATCCCACAAAAGACGAATTCCTCATTGCCTTTTTCTCAGACTTTGTTAAATTGCTTACCGCAAATAAAACCTTGAATATGATAAAAATACAAATCCTTTCGCTTTTGGCAATTGCCATGCTGTGGTTCGCCTGCAATAATAAACCTACTGCGACGACGGAAGAACCGACAATGACCGCAGCCGATTCCCTGTTGAACAAATACACCAATTTTCAGCTTACGGCAGATTTGAGTGCGTTGACCGATAAAGAGCGCCAGATGATTCCCATTCTCATCGAAGCGGCGCAAATCATGGATGATCTGTTCTGGTACGAAGCCCTGGGTGATAAGCAAGCTTTTCTGGATGGCATTCAGGATGAAAAACTAAGGCAGTTTGCTACCA
>CAZQTF010000274.1:0-4143 GCA_964596135.1 uncultured Saprospiraceae bacterium
TTGGATAACCCCAACGAAGTGACGCCGGATAAAGCTGACATCAATCTGGTGTACAACAATGTTGTGATTAATTTTGGCAGCTTTGTCTGGAATGCGAATGCTGAAACGCGTCCTTATGTGCGCCAGGTGGCAATGACCGGCGGTAACTTCTACCGTAGCCAAGATGCGCCTGAGAACTTCGACAACGACTGGAGCCTGGCTTACGCCACCCTTATTCCTGACCTTGATCTGATCATTGCGCAAGGACAAGAGAGAGGGCTAACCGTACACATGGGTTCTGCCAAAATTATGAAGGCTTACATCTTTTTTACGTTGGTAGATATGTTTGGTGATGTACCTTTTTCAGAGGCAAACAAAGGTGTATCTGTAATCAGCCCGAAGGCAGACAAAGGTGCTGATGTGTACAAAGCTGCTATTGCTTTGCTGGACGAAGCAATCAAGGACTTGCAATCGCCGGTAGGTAAGCCAACTAATGACTTATTTTACAATGGTGATGCTACCAAGTGGATTAAGCTGGCAAATACCCTGAAACTGCGGGCTTATTTACAAACCCGATTGGTGGACAACAGCGCTAAGTCGCAAATTGATGCAATTATCTCTGGTGGTAGTATTATATCTGCCACTTCCGATGATTTTCAGTTCCAGTACAGCTCCAACCGTTTGAACCCCGACTCTCGTCACCCGGATTACGCTGGAAACTACGAAACAGGCGCTGGAACGTATCAGTCCAATTACTATATGTGGTTGTTTTTTGGTGAAAAGAGCGTCGTAGATCCAAGAATCCGCTTCTACTTCTACCGCCAGGATGGCGACACCACCGATGAGAACTTGTTCACGCTGGATTGTCCGAACATTCCGAAACCTTCGCATTATCCCGAATTCATGCCGTTCTGTGTAGCTTCCACCAGTGGCTACTGGGGGCGCGACCATGGCAATGCGGATGGTATTCCACCGGATACGGATAAGCGTACCAACTTTGGCGTGTATCCTGCAGGCGGCGCTTTCGATGATGACTCTTTCCAGGGCAATGCACGTGCCAATGGCACCGCTGGCGCAAAAGGCGCTGGTATGCAGCCGATTATGCTTTCAAGCTGGGTTGATTTTATGCTTGCTGAAGCAGCGCTGACCCTGGGTACAGCGGGCGACCCGCGTGCCTTACTGGAAAGCGCCGTACGTAAGTCTATTTCCAAGACGATTAGCTATTCCAAGAGCATCCTGACGATTCCGGCAGCTTTCGAGCCAACTGCAGCAGATATTGACGCTTACGTAGCAGAAGTACTGAGCTTGTACGATGCAGCTCCTACAACGGCGGATAAACTGGATGTAATCATCAAAGAATACCACCTCGCATTGTGGGGTAATGGTCTTGATGCTTATAACAACTATCGCCGTACCGGCTCGCCCAGAGGTATGCAGCCGACTCGCGAGGCTAATATTGACGACTTTGCCCGCTCCCTATGGTATCCGGCAAACTACGTTAACCGAAACGCCAACGCAAATCAGAAGCCAAACGTAAGCGTACAGGTATTTTGGGATAACAATCCGGCAGGATTTATCAAGTAAGTTTTGAAATTATTCACTTGAATATTGAGAAGGTAGCATAGGACACATCGTTTATATATTTCCTGCTGCCTTCTTCCAAAACAAATTGAATTTAATATGAAAAAACTAACATATATATTAACTGCAATGGTGCTTCTGGTCGTGAGCGCTTGCGATGTAGAGCTGCCATTCCCAGAATTTCAAGACCTGAAATACGGCGCTATTCCGCGTTTGCAGAGCGGTCCTACCGGCGAGTTTAATTATTTTAATCCGGCAGGTTCTTCAGTTAGTTTCACGGTTGATTTTTATGACGAGAATCAGGGCAAGAATGTTGCCTCTTACTCTTGGAAAGTCGGATTCATTGACCGTACCAACAATGGCGCCAACAACAAGGCAGCAGTTCCGCTGCTGACCATCCCGGCATCCGCGTTTACGACCACCGACCGTGGTACGCCGGGTGTCACGGTGACCATTACCCTACAACAGGTACTGGACGCATTGGGCCTTACTATTGAGGAGACAAACGGCGGCGATACCTTTGAATTTTTTGGTACTGTTACCAAAACCGATGGTTCCACCTTCGATCGCAATAACACCGCCGATAACCTCGAAGGACAGGCTGCTTTCCGTGCTTTCTTCTATTTCCGCCAGAATTTGGTGTGTCCCTCCGCGCTGGCAGGTGAATACACTGCCACGACCACTGGTACTTCTACCGACCCGTGCTGTCCGGACGAGACAACGCTGGAAAATCAGACTGTGACGTTGGTATCCAAAGGCAGCGGGGTATATGAAATCTCCGACTGGTCAGCAGGTTTGTACCAGGAATGGTATGATGTGTATGGTATTACACCTGATTATGTTGCCGGTGGTGGCATGAAAGGTACGATTACAGATGCTTGTGGTAAAATCTCCGGTTCGTTCACCGAGCCTTTTGGCACCACTACCACTGTGACGGGTTCTGTAACCAACGGTGTGATTACTTACACCTGGAAGAATGGTTATGATGATACTGCAACGGTAACGTTGACTAAGAAGTAATCTACGCACAGAGATCATATAATACCAAGTTAAAAGTTAGAAGTCGGAAGTACGGTCACTCAAATATTTGATATACAATTGTTTAAATTTTGGTGCGTGCGTCAACTTAATTTGAAATTGGTATAATTTCTCTGACAAGACAAGGGACCTGCACTTTTTTTGTGCGGGTCTCTTGTTGTATTGGGCTATACGATACGTTTTTTAGTGCGAAAAAACTATCGGCACTTTATTTGAACGAAGCGATTTTTTCCGTACCTTTGCATTCCAATTTAAAAGTGGAGTAGAATTCAATATTTTTGATCAAAAAAATCAGTTTTCTATTATGCTGATCATCGATGTAAAAGACAGCGAAACCATTGACAAAGCGCTTAAACAATACAAAAGAAAATTCGAAAAGGCAGGCATTCTCAAGGAGTTGCGCCGTAGAAAACACTTCACCAAACCTTCTGTGGAGCGCCGCAATGAACTGCTGAAAGCCGCTTATCGCGAAAAGATGTACGGCGAAAGCGCAGAACAACAGTCCTGATCACGATGCGGGGATTCAGTTCGTTCCAATCCATTTTACGCCCCGCCTTCAGAACGTTGCTTCCTTCAAAATACGGCGGAATGATGGAATTCCAACTTCCACCATTCCATATCACGCTTGTAAAAATAATAGTTGACTTTGTCTCCTGAAAAGCTTATTATTGAAGTAAATAAGCGACTAAACTGAGGGGACATGATGCATGACAAGTTTTTACAATATTTACAATACGAGAAGCGATTTTCTGCGCACACTATTCTTGCCTATGCCAAAGATACCGAGCAATTTTTCACGTTTTTGAAAGATTTGTACAGCCTAACCACCATAGAAGAGGTCAGGCATTTTCATGTCCGTTCCTGGGTCATCTATTTATTGGAACAGGGGGTGACCCCCCGAACGATCCGTCGCAAGCTCTCCACGCTCAAAACATACTTCCGTTTCCTGCGCAAACACAACTACGTGCAGGAAAATCCCATGCAGAAAGTGATTATTCCCAAAATCGGTGAGCGCCTGCCGGTGTATGTTCAGGAAAAAGAAATGGAGCGCTTGTTCGATCAAATTTACTTTACCTCCGATTTTTCAGGGCAGCGCGATCGAATGCTGCTGGATTTGTTGTATTCCACCGGTATGCGGCGATCCGAGCTGATCAATCTGAAAACAACAGACATTGACATAGGCCGGGGCGTGCTGCGGGTATTGGGAAAAGGAAGTAAAGAACGCCTGATACCCTTTGGAATACGTATAAAAAAAGAACTAATTTCATACCTGGAGCTTCGGCGCGCTACCTTTCCCGATGCAGGTACGGCGCATCTCTTGTTAACGGATAAAGGAGCGGCCATGTATCCCAAGCTGGTTTATAATATTGTGAATCGCTATTTGTCATTGATTACCACAGTGGAGCAGCGGAGTCCACACGTATTGCGGCATTCATTTGCTACCCATTTGTCAGATCATGGCGCTGACCTCAATGCCATTAAGGAGCTATTGGGGCATTCCAGCTTAGCGGCTACCCAAATTTATACCCACAATTCGATAGAAAA
>CAZQTF010000275.1:0-4108 GCA_964596135.1 uncultured Saprospiraceae bacterium
AGAAAAAATCAATCGGTTGAATTATACAAAAAACGTTTTAATTTCATTGAAATTGATATGAGTGTTTTGACAAGATTGCAGGTAGATAATATCACCCGCCACCCGAAGGAATGAAGTCAGAGAAAGGGAATGGCTATTCAAACTATTTCATGATTGCATAGTTTTCAGGAGGGGTGCTTAAGATGCGCGGTTCCATATGTTTCATGGCGCCACGATTCCAGGGTTGAAGATCAATGGCGTCATGAAACAAAGGATCCAAAGAATCAATATTTATATTTATTGCCCGACCATAAAAACGGCATTGCTGAAGAGGAATTTTCCGTTTTCCCAGAAGGCTCGGAAGAGCGGATTATCCACTAAATAGGTAACTGCGCCGCGACCTTTGTCCTGCACGGCAAACACAACGGAGTTTTTCACATCCTCGAGGGCTTTATTGCCCACAAACCCCACATACATCGGGTCTTCGCCGATGATGCCCACGTTCCAGGCGCCTTTAAGCGGCTGATAGTTCTGCGTGCCGGTTTTAAGCGTGAAATAGGTATCGCCCAAGCCATAGCCCAGCGGATGCGTCCGGTCCACGTTCACCTTAAAGATAGCGCCCGGAATGTCTTCCATGATATAGCGCCGTGCCTGTCCGGCATACGGATCGAAGCGGATGTCGAGTTCGGCTTTTTCGTCGGCTTTTTTGGCATTGTTTTTATCATCATCATTTGCATAGCGGGTGAGTGCAAAGCCTTTTTTGTCTTCCAGAAAACCCAGTGCGGCTCCAATTGCGATCAGATTGCCTCCATTGCTGATCCATTCGCCTAATTTATCGGCAAAAGCGTCGTTAATGCTATAACGTCCTTCCGACATAATGATCACATCAAAATCATCGAGATTCATGCGGGAAAAATTCTCCGCCGGAATGATGTTAACGGGATACTGCAAATCCTGCTCGAAGAAATACCATACCTGCCCAAAAGAATTGGCGAAAGTACCCTCACCGCTGAGTACTGCAATTTTAGGTTGTTCGATAGCCTTGTAAGAGCTGGAACCCAAATCCTTACCGCTACTCACGAAGCCGGTCTGCACCGCTTGAATATCCTGCTCATATTTTTGGGCAGCATCAACGATAATTTTTTCAAAACCCGGTAATTTGCGGTTATCTGCCGCCAGAATGACGATCGTGCCAGGCTCGTAGGATTGCCCTTCTACCGAGAAGGCTTCCTGTGCAAAACGGGCTTTTATACCTTTTTGCAAAATAGCGCCAAGGAAACGAGCATTTTGCAAAGCATTCCAACGGGCTACAAAAGCATAAGGCGATGGTGCTGCCGCCAGGTTATTGCTGTATGTAGCAAAATCGTAACCGTTTTGACCATCAAAGCGCTCCCTGGAGGCGTAGGCTTCCAAGCCATAAGCGTAGGGTAGCGACCAGGCGGTGATGTCGTACGTAAGCGAATCCACGACGGTGGTTTTGGGTTCAAACAGAATTTGGGCAAACACCGAACGCGGCTGGTAAGCACTGACGATCAAATCGCTGGCTTCCACTTTCAACGTCGTTTCTTTGCCGGTTTGATAGTCAAATGCCTTGAGTTGACCGGACTTGCCGGCTTTGCCATATTTGATCAAGTTTTTGTCCAATAATTTGCACAAAGCTTTGATGCGATGCTGCGGGTTCGATCCTTTGATCACAAAGGTTTTGTATTCGCCGATCTGAGCATTACGGGCTTTGGCAAAAAAATCGGTGAAGTTGTCCACCAGACGCTTGGCATTTTTAGAGGCAATTTCCACGGTCGAAAGCGCGGTTGTTTTGTGATGCATTACGCGATCAAGCAATGTGAGCGTATCGCCGGTTTCGTTGATAATGCCGCGTCCGGCGCGACCACTCCCGCCTTGCTCATAGGTCATACCAATGGCGCCATTGTACGTTGGATAGGTATCGCCATAGCTCGGATACAACAGATCGAACACTTCTTTGGTGAAATAGAGCCAGCCATTTTCATCGAAGTATTTAGCATGGTTTTTCCCAATTTCCACCTGGAAGTCGCGCTGAAACTGTGAGATATATTTGTGATAAGGCTGTGCGGCCGGCGCAAAATAGTAAGGTTCGTTGACGCCCTGCTCATGCAAATCGGCAGCAATGTGGGGCATCCAGTTATTGTACACCTTCAGACGCTGCTGCGATTCGACCTGCGTTTGCCACGCCCAGTCGCGATTGAGGTCAAAAAGGTAGTGATTGACGCGACCACCGGGCCAAGGCTCCAGATGCTCGTATGTATTTGGATTCGGATTATTGATGACATTAGCGTAGCGGCGGTACCAATCGGTATAGCGGGTATTGCCATCGGGATTGATGGTTGGTTCCATGATGACAATGGTATTCTTGAGCCACGCTTTGGTAGTAGCATTATTGGGATCCACCAGTTCGTACAGCACTTGCGGAGCGGCTTCGGCGCCGGCGGCTTCATTACCATGCACGCTGAACCCCAGCCACACGATGGCGATTTCTTCATTAGAGGGCTGCCCGTCGAGCAAGCCTGTGCGGCGAAGATTGTTCTGGCGGATCTCCTCCAGGCGTGCCAGATTTTCTGGTGTGGAAATAATTGCCAACATCATCGGGCGTTGCTCGTAGGTTGTACCGAATTGTTCCAGTTTAATGTAATTACTATTGGCGGCCATGTATTTAAAATAATCCACCTGCCAATGATGCGGTGTGAAATGTGTTCCCCATTGGTGCGGGAAAAATTCGCCAGGGGATTTCAGTTGGGCGAAAGCTACCAGATGGATAAGCAGTAAGCTTGGCAGCAAAAAGTATCGTTTTATCATGAATACAGATTTTGATGTAAAAAAAGATTATTGGCTGATAGTTATTAGCTATCAGTTGATAGCTGTTGATAAATGATAAATTTATTCCCTAAAAACAAAATAATAAACCTCCAAATCAATATACCGCTTCCACGATTCTGCGGATGGTAGAGGAATCGCCCATAGTATAATAATGCAAACAGGGTACGCCTTTTGCTTTAAGCTCTCTGGATTGCGCGATACACCATTCGATGCCGATCTCGCGATAGGCTTCTGCATCCTTCGCTTTCAGCAACTCATTGGCGAATTCTTCCGGCAGATTGACATGGAAATGTCGCGGGAGGGCATTGAGCTGATATTTTTTGGTGATGGGCTTCAATCCCGGCACAATCGGTACCTGAATGCCAATGGCGCGGCACTGATCCACATAATCGAAATATTTCTGGTTGTCAAAAAACATCTGCGTGACGATATAATTGGCGCCGGCGTCCACTTTGGCTTTGGTATATTGCAGATCTACCGCAAAATTGGGCGCTTCAAAGTGCTTTTCCGGGTAGCCTGCCACACCGATGCAGAAGTCGGTTTTTTCAGCGTCTTTGATATCGGGATCGAGATATTTACCATTGTTCATATCGGAGATTTGCTTCACCATATCGAGCGCATATTCATGTCCACCATCTTCGGGTATAAATTTCCCATCAAATTTGCGGGCATCACCGCGCAGTGCCAATACATTATTGATATTTAAAAAATTGAGATCAATCAGGGCGTTTTCGGTATCCTCTTTGGTGAAGCCACCGCAGATCAGATGTGGCACAGCGTCCACGCCGTAGCGGTGCATGATGGCAGCGCAAATGCCCACGGTGCCCGGACGCTTGCGGATCGCTGTTTTTTCATAATAACCGCTTTCCCGACGTTTGTACTCAAATTCTTCCCGATGGTAAGTCACGTCAATAAATGGCGGCTTGAATTCCATGAGTGGATCGAGTGAGTCAAAAATAGCTTTCATTCCGCCGCCTTTGAGCGGAGGCAGTACTTCAAACGAAATCAGGGTCTGTCCTTGCGCCTTCTCAAAATATTCAGTTACTTTCATGTTTTGGGTTGACTGTTTTTCGGAAAGAGCAAAGCTACAAAACGACGCGATTTATTCCCAACAGTTGTGCATTTTGCAGCCGAGAGTTTGACATTGAGATTACAAGGGGGTGCCCAAAGAAGAAAAAAAGCCTGCTTGGACGACAATAGCGTTACTGTATGTTGAGTATCAATTTTTTAGAGTATGTTTAAATTTCAGTTACAGGAATAAAAGATTGAGAATCAGTTT
>CAZQTF010000276.1:0-2131 GCA_964596135.1 uncultured Saprospiraceae bacterium
ACTGTTTCAATGAACTGATTTTTAGTCACTTATTATTTAGTGCGTAAGTCCTATTATATTCAAGTATTCATATAATATAGGAGTTACGCAGTTTACAGGTTTTAATTGATAATCAATGCTTTATGCCAGACTCGATTTTTGGGACTAAAATGTATAGCCGCTGATTTCCAATAAATTAAATATTAAATAATATTAATATTTTTGGATAAATCGTCTAATTTGCGTAACTCCTATAATATTGGACTTGAAGGCAAGAATACAGTAAAAAGTGAAAAACGTCATTCAAAATTTAAATAAAGCCTTTGAAAGTCGGGTACGGCTGGGTATCATGTCGGCGCTGATGGTGAATGAGTCGCTGGATTTTAATGCATTGAAAGAATTGCTGGATGTGACCGATGGCAATCTCGCCAGCCACACGCGCGCGCTCGAAGGGTTTGCGTACCTCGAAGTGGAGAAGGTATTCGTGGGCAGAAAGCCAAATACCCGATTTCGCATTACCGACAGAGGCAAAGACGCTTTTGAGCAGCATTTAGCAGCTCTGGAAAAGTTATTGCAAAGCACCGGCGAATTGCCGCCGCCAGATAAAAGGAACCATAATAAGAAATAATTTTTTGCCATTTTACTTTGTAATTCAAAGTGCTTTAAAATAAAAATCATGCAAAACCAGGAGATATCCAGCTTTCAGAAGTTCAGCAATTGGCTGAAACAGTCTTTGTTCGTGAAACTCGCCGCCATCGGCTTTTTGATTCTTTTACTTATGATTCCCAATTCCATGATCCAAAGCCTGATCCGGGAACGGCAAAGCCGCCAAGCAGAAGCCATTCAGGAAATCAGCAGCTCTTGGGGCGCGCCGCAGACGATCATTGGTCCAGTGCTCACCGTTCCTTACAATCGCTGGATCACCTATGAAGACGGCAAACGCAACGCGGTGCAGCAAGTGGCGCATTTTCTGCCCTTGCAACTCGAAATCGCCGGCGACGCCACGCATCAGATTCGCCAACGTGGTATTTTTGATGTTGTACTGTATCAGGCGGATCTGGTTTTAAAAGGCGCCTTCGAACAGCCCGATTTTGCTGCTTTGCACATTGATCCGAAGGATATACTTTGGGAGCAGGCGAAGCTTTCCGTTGGCATTTCGGGGATGCCTGGCATCAAAAGTATCATCGAGTTGACTTGGAGCGGCAGCAACATCCACATGGAACCCGGTACCGCGCAGCCTACCCTCCTACCCTCCGGTGTGAGCAGAGAAGTACCCATCAATGCGGACGGAGAAAGCTATGCTTTCACTATTCCGATCAAAGTAAACGGCAGCGATTTTCTGCAATTTGAACCGGTAGGCAAAGAAACCAAAGCGACGCTGCAGTCCGACTGGCACTCGCCGAGTTTTACCGGCAACTTCCTGCCCGATCAGCGCGACGTCAGCAACCGCGGCTTCAACGCTTCCTGGCAAATTTTCGACCTCAACCGAAACTACCCGCAAAGCTGGCGCGAAGACAACTTCAAATTCGGCGAATCCGCTTTCGGCGTGCGCTTTATGCAACCGGTGGACGAATACGCCAAAAACACCCGCTCCGCCAAATATGCTATCCTGGTCATTGGCCTGACTTTTCTGATCTACTTTTTCTTTGAAACGCTGCGACGATTCCACATTCACCCGTTCCAATATTTCCTGATTGGGCTGGCGCTCAGCGTGTTCTATCTGCTGCTGCTATCGCTGTCTGAGCAAATCGGCTTCAATTACGCTTACCTTGCCGCAGCCGCAGCCACCATCAGCCTGATCGTGGTGTACAGTGCTTCGGTACTGAAGGTCACGCGCCTGGTGATTCAACTGACACTATTATTAATCGCCATTTACGGCTTCATTTTTGTCATTTTGCAATTGGAAGACTACGCCCTATTGGCAGGCAGTTTGGGCATTTTTGTAGCCTTAGCTATCGTGATGTTTTATTCCCGGAAAGTGGATTGGTATAATTTGGGAGAATAGACAAAAGAATAACCGGAGTTCGTCCTACGATTCAAAACCGGAGGACGGCTTCCTTTATTAAAGTTATTTACTTTCCACTGCCAACAGCAGTATTCATTACATCTTTAAAAAACATACCGGAACCGATGGTGTTATCACGGCTACGCC
>CAZQTF010000276.1:2231-4091 GCA_964596135.1 uncultured Saprospiraceae bacterium
ATATTAAATCCGAAGCGAATACCGCTCAGCGCGCCGGTGCCGTTATTATCATAAAACCATTTATCGGTCGTTTCGGTGATAAAACCATTATACGTCATGTAAGGCGTGTTGGTGAAGTGAAACTGGAACACGTGCCCGCCGGTTTCAATATCTACGCCGAATGAGAGCGGACTGGTAAAATCCTGGCTGAGCTGATCCGGTAATACGTAGTAGTATTCGCCGGTAATAGCAATGCGTTTGGTTATTTTTTGACGGAAGCCAACCCCAAAAGCGATCACGTCATTTTTGTCGGCTTCGGTGGGTACGAGGTTGCGGTGCACCAGCGTGGGCATCACCTGCAGGGAGAAATTCTCGCTAAACTTGCGCCCGATCAAAATCTGATGGGTATAATACAAGCGCGAAGAGAAATAATTCTCGCGTTCCGGGTCGGCAAATTTCTGAGTTCTGATCTGCGCGTCCGCTAGATAAACCAATGTAATTGGCATGTTTTTCTTGCCGGTGCTCTGCCGCAGGATTTTATATTTGACAAAACCGTCGAATACCTTACCCAGACTGCTGCGCCCAACGCCCACCATGAGGCGGTCAGTGATACCGTAATCCAGCCCAAAGCGGATCGAGGCGCCATCCAGCCCAAACAAATCGTAAATGCCATTGGAAATCGGGGCAAAACGGTGCGAAATTTTGAAATCCAATACGCCGGCAGCAGTATTTTCAATGGAATGACCGTTAATCACGCGATTGGTTTTGAACGCTGCTTCCATGTATTCCGTGGTTTCGTCTTCTTCCAGCAGAGAGAGCAGGTCTTCTTCCTGCGCCTGCGCCATAGTCAGGCTACTGATGAGAAGGAACAATAGCATCATGCTTTTTATCATGGGGATAGTAGAATTTTAATATTTTAATAAAAAACTTGTACATCTTGATAAAGGATTACCAGGCTTTAACGATTATTTACTCAACACCTGCATGTCGCTGCTGATGGTGATTTTGACCTCTTTGGCAATTTTATCCGCTACCACTGAAGGAATTTTTATATCATAATCTGCGCAGGCAACCATAAATGCTGAGCTGGCTTTGGACACCTTGCCCCCGGCAATTATGAGCGTGCCATCGGTTGTCATTTCTTTTTGCACGCCATGCATGTCCATCGTACCTTTTACTTTCACCTTATAAGTACCATCTTTCTTGAAGTTCACATCGGAAAGATTGGTAATCTGGCCTTTAAAAACGGCTTTCGGATATTGAGAAGACTCCATGTAGTTTTCGTTAAAATGTTCCTGCATAAGCGCGCGTGCAAACTGAAAAGATTTGACCAGCACACTGCATTCGATCCGACCGGACTGCACATCCACAATAATCGTGCCGCTGTTGCACGTTGCATCAATGTCTTCGAGCGGCGTGCCCGCCGAAAACTTAACCAACGCCGTTTTGGAGTAGAATTTTCCCTGTGCCTGAGCAGCTATAGCAATTGCAAACAGCGCAAATGCAAACAATATCTTTTTCATTGGATTCTTTTTTTTGATTTTTAAAATAAGCTTATTCGACAATCATGCAGCGCACCAGTACGACATCAATGGTTTTACCGGCACAGATGCCTTTGAGCGTTACTACATCGCCCGGAGCGAAATTCGTACGTGGCTGCTTGGTCTGGTTATCGAGTTCACAGGACACAGCGCCAAAGTCGTCGCCTGCCTCCAGGCTAATGGTAACCACGCCGTTATTATCATTTATACTTTGCACAGCACCTTTCACAGCTACTACTTTGTCTAAATATTTGGCATTGGCGGCACTTTCGTCGTTATTAAAATCTGCCATCAGATCAGTTGCGCTCAAGGTTAGATCTGCCTTCGCGCGTTCCATATT
>CAZQTF010000277.1:0-4070 GCA_964596135.1 uncultured Saprospiraceae bacterium
TCAGCAGCATTTATTCTTGATCAGAATGTACTTTCTGGTCATTTGCTGCCTGTTATTCACATCTATCCCGATTAGAATAACAAGGTACTCTCCATTTGCTGGAAAAAAAACATAAGGTCGCGCCTCATTAGAGGTAACTGGCTTACCGTTTTCATCTTTAAAACCAAAATCCCAAGAATAAGACTGAAAACCCGAGGAAAGATTGGAAAATTGTACAAACCCCGATATGCTGTTACTTTCCTGGTAGTCGAAATCGAGCACAATCTCTATTATTTGTTTTTTTTGAAATGGATCATCCGGGCGCTCAATAACCGGTGCCTGACAACTAAAATAAAATAACATAGATGCCCAAAGCATCATCCCATACTGTAATTTTTTCATACTGCCCTTTTTGCAGTACAATTTAAGGTTTTTGCAGAAAAAAACGAAGAAAATTTTTTGTATAATCATATTTTTAGATACAAGACCTTAATGGCATCGTTCTAAAATGCTTGCAACAACTCTGATAATGCCCATATATCCTGAAAGCTATTGTACATAGGCGTAGGCGCCAGCCGAATGACATTTGGCTCCCGCCAGTCGCAAATGACGCCGTTTTCCAAAAGATAATCAAACAATCGCTTGCCGTTTTCATCGGTGAGCACCGACAACTGACAGCCGCGTTCTGCAGGATTCTGGGGAGTGATGATGTTGAAACGACGCCCATTTTGGTTTAAACGTTCGATCATAAACTCCAGATAACCCGTGAGTTGTTCACTTTTTTTGCGCAAAGCGGGCATGGTTGCTTCTGCAAAAAGATCGAGGCTGGCTCGGTGCGCCGCAAAACTAAAGATCTGAGTATTGCTTAACTGCCAGCCGGCAGCACCAGACATGGGTATAAATCCTTTGCGCATGAGAAAGCGACTGGCTTCATCATGTCCCCACCAGCCCGCAAAACGTGGCAGGTCAGGGTTGTTGCCGTGCCGCTCATGAATGAATACGCCACTCGGACCTCCAGGTCCTGCGTTCAGGTATTTGTAGCTGCACCAGGTGGCAAAGTCCACATTCCAATCATGCAAACGCAGCAATACATTGCCGGCGGCATGCGCCAAATCGAAGCCCACGTATGCACCCACGCGATGCCCGATTTTTGTAATTAATTGTAAATCAAAGAATTGACCCGTGTAATAATTCACCCCACCAAACAGTACCAGGGCAGTTTCCTGCCCGTGTCGTTCGATCGTTGCCAAAATATCTTCTGTGCGGAGCGTTTCTTCGCCGGGGCGCGGCGCTACTTCTACGATTGCTATTTTAGGATCATAGCCATGCCATTTTATCTGACTTTCCACCGCGTACTGGTCGGAAGGGAAAGCACCGGCTTCCATGATGATCTTGAATCGCTCCGGCGTTGGACGATAAAACGTCACCATCATCAGGTGTATATTGACCGTAAGGGTATTCATGACTACCACCTCGCTCTCCTGGGCGCCCACGATGTGCGCTGTTTGTGGTTGTAAAAACTTATGGTAGTACATCCAAGGATGCTCGCCTCGGAAATGCCCTTCTACGCCGTGCGTGCGCCAGTGCTCAAGCTCCTGTTCGAGATAGCTTTGGGTACTTTTGGGCTGCAACCCCAGCGAATTGCCACAAAAATAGAGCGTGTCCCGGTCGTTGTGCTGTGGGAAATAATACTGCGAACGAAATCGCTGTAACGGGTCTTTTTCATCCATTGCTTTGGCAAAAGCAGCCGAAGCTTCGTAGGGTATCTGGGTCAATGTATCAGTCATAGTTTCGTTGATTTTATCCGAAAGTCCAATATTAAAAAATTGCTTTGAAAAGCATACGCCAAAAACCAATGAACAGACATCTATTTTGATGATTTTGTTGTCGAAATGACTACCTGAATTTCAATGATTTTTACCTAACAAAATATTCAGGTATGACAAACACATCCGGGTACCGCGTTACAAACAGCATCAATGCCAGCTCGATGGCGGATATCGCTTTCCTGCTGCTGATTTTCTTTTTGGTAACGACCACCATTCTCAACGACAAGGGCATTATGGTGCAATTGCCACCCTATGAAGAAAACGCAGCCATCACGCCAGTCAACGAAGAAAATATCCTGACGGTTTTGATCAATAAAAACAACGAATTGATGGTGGAAGGGTCGGCATTGCCTTTAGATGCTTTGCGGGATCGCGTTAAAACCTTTATTATCAATCTACTACAACTGGAAAACTTGCCTAATAGCCCTAAAAAGGCAATCATATTTTTAAAAAATGATCGGGGTACGACGTAGGAAAGCTATCTGGGGGTGTACAACGAACTGAAAGCCGCTTACGTCGAATTGTGGGACGAAGTTGCTCTTGGCCGTTACGAGAAATTGTTCCAGGAATTGCCCTTGACTTATCAAAAGCGCATCCGATCGGATATTCCACTCGTTATTTCAGAGGCGGAACCCACGGATTATACAAGTGAGCAGCAATAAACAGATGTAGTGGACAGAATTGAAATCAATGCGATTTCTGACATCTGAAAATCCGGACATCTAAGTTAATGCGTGGCTTTTTCCTTTGGCGGCGCAGCAGCGTGGAAGTCGCGGGCAATACGCTGAGCGTAATTGTCGAGAAGCTCCAGCACACGTTGGCGGGTTTCAGCGCGCACGATCATGCCAATGTGGTGGTCTTTGCGCAAGCGCCAAACAATTTCCGGGTCATTAAAAACGCTGTCATCCGGATGCTGAAAGCGCGCCAGTGAGACGATGATTCCGGCATGATGACGGTCTATATTAGGGAATGGGTATTCAATGCCTTTGGCTTTGGCGTTTTCGATCTTCGCCCATTCCACCCAAAGGTTGATACCGGCGGAAGCCTCCACCATATCGGAGATATGAGCGCCTCCTACGCGCGAGGAGGTTTCGAGGAAGTAAAATGTTCCATCATCATGCGATTTGATAAACTCGGTATGCGAAGCGCTGGACTGCATCCCAAACGCCTGTTTCACGCTGGCGTCAAGTGCCTGTATGATTCTGTCATCTTCACCGTTAAATTCAACGGTAGCCGTTCGGAAAATACCACCGCCATGCGCAACTTCAAAAGGCGTGTTGACATATTGTGAAACACGGCAGAAAATCGTTTTGCCATCTACGATCAGGGAGTCGGCATGGTATACATCGCCGGGTTTGAATTGTTCGATCAGGAAATTATGGCGTTCCTGGCTGATTTGACCAAGAATATTCCACAACTCCTCGGCGGAATGTACCTTGCGAATGCCGATGGCGGAAGCTTCCGAACGCGGCTTGACCAACCAGGGTGGCGACACGCGCTGTGTGAATTCATGAATCTCCTGATCGTTGAATAATGGGCTAAAAGCGGGAATCTGTATGCCAGCTTCAGCAGCTTTGATGCGCATAGCGAGTTTGTCGCGAAAATGGCGCGCTGTAGTTTGCCCCATACCCGGAATACGGAATTCTTCCCTCAGAAAAGCGCCTTTTTCTACGTCAAAATCGTCAAGTGCAACGATGCGATTAATTTTTCGGTTGCGCATCACCCAAGCCATGCCCTCCCGGATGAGGTCTAAGTTTTCGGCGGTGTTGGCGTCGTGTTCGACATAAAACATTTCATCAATGGACTCACGGGGCCAGGGATCATTCTCCAGCTCTTTTTTGGTAAGCACAAGGACGGTATTGCCGGCGGCTTTGCAGGCGCGAATAAAATCAATACCTTTAAAGAAAGTTGCTATCAAAAAAAATGTAACAGGACGCTCAGACATTTGAATGGGTTTTAAGTTTTGGTTCCATGCGTGGAACGCCTCACAAAGTGAAGTTGCCCAACGCGCTAATTCATTCGACTTTAGATCATGTTTAAATTTTTAGGATTTTTTCACAAAGTATTGAACGGTAAGCCCTTGCATTTTGAATCGCTTATCATTTCCAACACTCCAGTATTCCTGTTTTTGAGAAACAATGCTCTAACGACAAGCAAATGCTATCTAAAGGACGTCGCAATTTTAAACATTGCTCTTAAAAAGCAACACAAAAGTTAGGAAGTTTTAATCAATTCTTCTAAAAATTCTGTCAATAATCTCAC
>CAZQTF010000278.1:0-4025 GCA_964596135.1 uncultured Saprospiraceae bacterium
GATGCCGATGCCTTAAATTTGATTGCTAAAAATCCTAAATTTTTCCAAAAAATTACCAAGAACAGCATCCTTACACCCCATCCGAAAGAATTTGAACGGCTGTTTGGCGTGAGCGCCAATGATTTTGAACGGAACGCGTTGCAGCGAGCCAAAGCGCAGGAACTGGGCGTGTACATCATACTGAAAGGCGCGCATACCTGCATCGCGACGCCCGAAAGAGCTTGCTATTTCAACTCAACGGGCAATCCTGGTATGGCAACAGGTGGCAGCGGCGACGTGCTTACGGGCATTATCACGGGCTTACTGGCGCAAGGTTATTCACCGTTCGAAGCAGCGGCGCTGGGGGTCTTTTTGCACGGTTTGGCGGGCGATATTGCCGCAGAAAAACTTGAACAGGAAGCTTTAATAGCCGGAGATATTATACAATTTTTAGGGCAGACATTTAAAAGATTAAAATGGTAATCTGGTGATGTGATACTTTTCAGGTAGCTAACGCAGATTATTATACAGAATATTAAAATTTCGGAACAAGCGTTAAATACAATTTGAAAAATGAAAAAAATTGTTGTGCTGAGCGGCGCAGGTATTAGTGCAGAAAGTGGCATCAAGACGTTTCGCGATGCCGACGGTTTGTGGGAAAACCACGACATCATGGAAGTGGCTTCGATTGACGGCTGGCGCAAGAATCCGGGGTTGGTACTCGATTTTTATAACGTGCGACGACGCCAACTGCACGAAGTGCACCCTAACCCCGGACACGAGGCGCTGGTGGCGTTGGAAGAAGCGTATAATGTGACCATCGTAACCCAAAATGTGGACGATTTGCATGAACGAGCAGGTAGCACCAACATCATCCACTTGCACGGCGAGTTATTCAAAGCACGCAGTTCCAAAAACGAAACTTTAATTTACGAATGGCGACACGACATTTGCCTGGGCGACACCTGCGAATTGGGCAGCCAGTTGCGTCCGCATATCGTCTGGTTTGGTGAAATAGTTCCGATGATCGAACCGGCAGCAATGGAAGTAGCAACGGCAGACATTATCATAGTAGTAGGCACTTCGCTACAGGTGTATCCGGCAGCCGGACTGCTGGGCTTAGCGCACGAGAAAGCAAAGGTTTATTATGTTGATCCCAAACCCGCTGTAAGCTACGAAATGAATTTCTTACGACACCTGAAGGTAATCGCAGAGAATGCTTCGACAGGCGTACCGCGCCTACTGGATGAGTTGCTGCATTGATGTTAACCAGGTTTGAACATCGCCGCCAAGCCATAAAACCAATAGTAATCCCAGGAATTGTCATTTGCGGCAGCGCTGATGCCATCGAGATAGTCGGTAAAAGGAATCCGCCAGCCGATTTCGGCGCCCACCGTCCATTTCCGGTTGATGTCGTAGCGCAGCCCACCTCCGATTGGCAGAACGAGATGAATTTTGGAGTAGCCAGCCCGAATGTCTTGAATAAAAGGACTTTGTTTATTAGGATTGCCCAGTGAAGGAAACGACGGTTTTGGATTGGTAAATGCCAAACCCAGACCTCCCAACAGGTAAGGTGAGACAAAAATCTGGCTTTTACCGCCTTTCAGTTCTCGTGCTTTACCAAAAGGCTCCCACTCTGCCAAACCGGAGAGTTCGATGAGGCTCGTTTGGAAACTTGCGCCACGACCTTCCCTGCCGTAGTTATTGTCGTTGCCGGTCAATCTTCCGAAAAGCAGATTTGCCCGAAATTTGAGCGTATAATAATAGTTGAATCTACCGGTAATGCCAATCGCTGTATTGGCTTCTTTCAAGTCAATGGTTTTGCCAATGATATCGCCTTGATAAACCGACCACCCCAGGAACATTCCAACTTCCCAATCCGGATTTTGTGCGCGCATTCCAATAAAAAAACAAATAGCGGCTGAAAGAACGTACATTTTTTTCATGCGAAAAGTCAAGTTTTTGGGAAAAATTTCACCTATCGTTGCCGGCAAATTTACATAAAATATTTTTTTATGCGAATAATCCAAACGTAATTAAACCCGATAGGCGAATACTTTATTTATATATACTTATCTTACAGTATTTTACACTTGGTATTAAATAATAATATTTTGACAACCCCCAAAAAGACGAAGGTAGTTCAATCTTCTGCCAGGAAATCGCCAGCATTTTCGATGCTGCAGATTCGTCACAGAAAGGCTTCTCATCAATTTTTCCGTCGCCATCGGTATCCAGGAGCGGGCAACCGCCTTTCCAGGAGAAACCGGCAAGCCTGGCGCACCAATCATCACGATCGGCAATTTTATCGCCATCGGAATCCGGACATCCTTGCGTATAACCAGGTCCAAATGCGAATGGGCACTCGTCTTCGTGATTGGCAATTCCATCGTTGTCGGCATCCGGGCACCCGCCAAGAATCTTAACGC
Organism: uncultured Saprospiraceae bacterium; assembly: GCA_964596135.1. Taxonomy (GTDB): domain Bacteria; phylum Bacteroidota; class Bacteroidia; order Chitinophagales; family Saprospiraceae; genus JADJNW01. The sequence continues at coordinate 2,409 of CAZQTF010000278.1, forward strand.
CGGCTTCATCCGGGCAAAGATCTTCAACGTCTTCTACGCCATCGCCATCGCGGTCGGGGCAGCCCTTAGCCGTAAGATGCCCAAATACCTTGGGGCAGCGATCTTCTTTATCAGGAATGCCATCGCCATCCTCATCGCGCTTGAAAAATCGGATGGATATGGTTGCGCCGGCAAAAGCATACCAGTCGTCTTTTTGGGGATTAGCAGCCTCACTGATGCCGTCAATATAGTCCGTAAATGCATAACGGGTACCACCCTCCAATCCCAGCGCTATTCGTTTGCTCAAATCTATTTTAAAACCAGCGCCAATCGGGATCGCAAAATTTCGCTGAGGGTACTTGACCGATTTATCCTGACCAATAAAATCAGGGGCTTCGCCGTTCTGGTAGAGCGCAAAAAAAGGCTTGGCATCGGTAATAGCAACACCCCCGCCGCTAAAAAGATAGGGCGAGAAGATTTTTTTGAATTGATTAAATCCAGGATAACGCTTTTTTCCAAATGGCTCCCATTCTATGAGCAGTGCACCTTCAATCAATTGTGTTTCAAAGCTGTACTGCCTTTTTTCAAAAAAGCCCGGATTGCTAAAGTTCTGATCTGTGCCGCTCAAGGTACCATAAAGACCACTAAAACGCATTCCCCATGCTTTCCCCAGCGAATATCGAAGCGAAATACCCGAAGCAAGATTCGTTTCTGCAGGATAAGGATGCACGGTCGGAACCAGATCGCCCTGGTAATTGGCTCCGCCTACAAAAACAGTGCCCTCCCACTTATGTTGTGCCAGCAGCAATAAAGGCAATAGCAGCGTTATTGTTGTCCATAGGGTGTAGCTCATTCTTTTCATGCACTTGCGTTTTACATCTCATAGAAGGACAAATTTGCCGATTAACGGCGTTTTACATTTGTATATTGTTTTCAGCATTCCGTTAAATCCAGAATGGTGTACCTCAATAATGGAGGGTGGGCATTTAGTTAGAAAGGCTCGAAGATAATTCACGCTAATACTTAAAACAAGTATTTGTGAAACAATAACGCATGAGGAAAAGGTTTATTGTAATGGGGATACGGTGAAAATGAGAAATTTAACGTATAAATCTTAATAATGAAATGACGAAAAAGAGGCAGACCCCTGCACGGCGATCTGCCCTCTTAAAGTACCAGTAAGTAAAAATAAGCAGCACAATTTGCATTTAGATGTTAGCTAACTATCGCAGTCAGCCAGCATCCAGCCTCACCCCTGACACATGATGCAATCAGGATCGTCCAGGCTACAGACTTTCCCTTCCATCTCATCAAGTTCCATCGGCGTTACTTTTTCAACAGTAGTTGTCGTATTCGCATTGGCTTTTACCTTGATTTCCTGCTGCGCCTCCGCTTTCACGGTAAATTTGATCGGATCCACCGCCGCCTTGGAGCGCAGATAATACATGCCCGTCTTCAAGCCTTTCTGCCAGGCGTAGAAATGCATGGAACTAAGCTTCCCGAAGGTTGCATTCTCCACAAACAGATTCATACTTTGGCTTTGACAAATAAACGCCCCACGATCCGCCGCCATATCAATGATGACTTTCTGGCTTAGTTCCCACACGGTTTTGTACAAATCCTTGAGTTCCTGCGGAA
>CAZQTF010000279.1:0-4017 GCA_964596135.1 uncultured Saprospiraceae bacterium
TATTAGATATCAAATATAAATAATTTATACAAATAATGCAAATTATATATTGGTTTTAAAAATTTGGAAACCATCAAATATGCGGATAAATTGCTAATACTTTTACAAGCTTATTTTAAGTGAATTCAATCGCAATTTTTCTTAACCAAAACCCAATCATTATGAAAAAGCAACAGCCCAAAGTAACCTATGGCGGTGACGTGATGATCAAACCCCGGGCAGTAGAACCAGGGGGACAGACCTTGTCAATTAGTTATCTGGGCACCGTTCAGCCTGTCGGCTCCAATGACGAAGACAACGTCATCAGAATAGGTGAAGAGTTTGACGTCGTGATGGACGTAGAATTTACCCCTCTTTTGAGCGATTTAGGCGCAGAATACATTGTAACCATCAATGCCCTTAACATGGAAACTGGTAACGCATCTGTTTACAATACGAAATACACAGGCAATCTTCCCGGACCGGGTGAAACTTATATGGAATTCCGTCAAAAGTTTACCGCCACGGAAACCGGGGTATTCTTACTTTCCGGCAGCATTGGCCTACCTGCTTCCAAGCTTTATGATTTCTCATTGGGCAGATTTGCAGGTACCGAAGACCCTGATCCTAGGGGGCTGAGATACAAAGTTGCAAGCTTCTACGTATACGACCCTGATGCATAAAGGGTTCTGACGCAGGCTAAGATGAAAATTCGGAAGGCTTCGCTTTCATGTAAAGCGCCTTCCGTATTTTTTTAATATCAAATGCCAGTTATGAAAAACGATATCGTCCAACTCAGAACTTATTACCGGGAAGTAAGGGTCTATATGCGGGAAGCCGTAGATTGGAGTCTGAAGAGCCTTGGCGTGCCCGACTTATGGAGGCAAACACAGGGAGAAGGAATTACCGTTGCAATTTTGGATACTGGCGTTGACACTCGCCATCCGGATTTATTGGATGCCATCGTGGATGAAAAAGATTTCACCAGAAGCCCGGTAGGTGCTTACGACCGCATAGGACACGGTACGCACGTCGCCGGTATCATCGGCGCCAGAATGAATAGTACAGGCATCATTGGCTTGGCCCCAAAAGTAAAAATATTGAATGCAAAAGTCATTAATGACGATGGCTCGGGCAGTTCGGACAATGTGGTCAAAGCCATTGAGTGGGCAATAGAAAAAAAAGCCGATGTAATCAATCTCAGTTTGGGAACGCCCTACCAAAACGCAAAACTGGAAGAAGCCACCAGGATTGCAGCCGGAAAAAAGATTATACTGGTAGCTGCCGCCGGCAATTATGGATCGTCTTATTTCGATACGGTAAACTACCCGGCAAAATATGAACACGTTATCTCGGTGGGATCGGTTGATCAGAATCTCCTTCGTTCGAGATTTTCGGCTACCGGCAAAAGGCTGGACGTAATGGCCCCCGGCGAGGAGGTTTTTTCCTGCTTCCCGATGGGGTTGTATGCTCGCATGAGCGGCACTTCCATGTCCACACCGTTTGTATCGGGCGTAGTGGCATTATGCCTGTCCAAGCACCGGGATATAGGCGGGGATACGCCATGTGAAAATTACATTGAAATGCGGGAACACCTGCAAAAAACAGCAACCGACCTCGGAGCGGACGGACCAGACCGTTTCTATGGTTATGGACTTATCAATCCGGGATCGTTTTTGAAGTAGCTTGCTTGGCTAAAATAAGCCTATAGCAAAGTAAAAGATGACACCGCAGTTCCGAACCCCAAAGCCGGGCTTCGGAACTGCATTTTTTCTCTTCGGCATTTCCAATTTGCTTTTTTATAGGAAGATTGCCTTTCGTATGGCAAATTTCACTTGTCAGATAGTAATTTCCCTGTTCTGCGTAGCAAATTTTCTTCACGACATGGCAAATTTCCTATAGAACAATTCAAAATTGCTTCTCAGGATAGCAAAATTGCCTCGAGGCAGAGGAATTTTTCTGCATTTATATTATCAAATTCCGCAAGAGCAAGCGATGAGATTAGTTGCATAAATAATCTCCTTTGCCAGAAGCTTTTATTCTGACGACCTTAGAGGGTTAGCCCAAATTATGATATTTTCTTTGCAATTAGTCACCGTAATTTTCCTACCCCGCCTCCTCCAGCTCCATCTGCGCTGCTTCCCAGGCTTCGAGTGCCTCATCCAGGGCTTTTTTCTTTTGCCCATGGAGTTCCATCATTTTGGGAGCGTCGGGTTGCTCATAAAAACTGGGATCCGCCATTTTGACTTCAAGTTGTTGAATTTCTTCCTCAAGGCGTTCTACGGCGCGTTCGGCGTTTTGCAGGTTGCGTTGAAGGCGTTTGCGCTCTTCGCGACTGATCTCCGGCTTGGCAGGCTCAGGCATATTGTTCAGTTTGCCGTTTTTGCTGCTGAGTTCTACGTCGCGCATGTTGTCCAGGGCGCGTTTTTCGAGGAACGCATTCACATCGCCGATATAGTCAAAGAGCTGCCGGTCGCGAAATTCGATGGTGCGATTGGTTAAGCCGGCAAGGAATTCCCGGTCGTGTGATACCACGATCATGGTGCCATCGTATTCCAACAACGCCTGTTTGAGAATATCTTTGGAAATGATGTCCAGGTGGTTGGTCGGTTCGTCGAGCACCAGTAGGTTGAACGGACGCAAGAGCATGCACGCCAGTGCCAGGCGCGCGCGCTCACCCCCGGAAAGCACAGACACTTTTTTGTCTACATCTTCGCCACTAAAGAGGAATGCGCCGAGGATATTGCGTAAGCGGGTGCGCATTTCAGGTGGCGATACGGATTCCATCGTTTCGAGCAGCGTCATTTTAGGATCGAGCACATCCGCCTGATTTTGAGCATAATAGCCGATGGAAACATTGTGCCCGAGTTTGACTTCGCCGCCGGTGAGCGGAATTTGCCCCACGATCATCTTGGCGAGGGTAGTTTTACCCTGCCCGTTTTGCCCGACAAATGCCACACGATCGCCCCGATCAAGCTTGATATGCACATCGTTGAGCACGAGTTTTTCGCCATATTTTTTGGTCACGTGTTTGCCTTCCACCACAACCTGCCCAGAGCGCGGCGCCGGCGGGAATTGCAAATTCATGCCGGTAATGTCTTCTTCGTCAATTTCGATACGCTCGATTTTGTCCAACTGCTTTTGCATGGATTGCGCCATGCTGGTTTTGCTGGCTTTCGCCATGAAACGGTTGATTGTGCGCTCTTTCTGCGCGATCACTTTTTGCTGATTGTTGTAAGCGGCTTGTTGTTTTTCGCGGCGATCCTTGCGCAATTCTACGTATTTGCTGTAGGAAGCCTTATAATCAAACACCTTGCCCAATTCGATTTCTACGGTGCGCTTGGTTACATTATCCAGGAATTGCTTATCGTGCGAAATGAGGATGACCGCGCCGGGGTAGTCTTCGAGAAAACCTTCGAGCCAGATGATGGACTCGATGTCGAGGTGGTTGGTCGGTTCGTCCAAAAGTAGATAATTTGGGCGTTGGAGGAGCATTTTCGCCAGTTCGACCCTCATTTGCCAGCCGCCGCTGAATTCATTGGTTTGGCGATTGAAATCCTTTTGCGTAAAACCAAGCCCTTTTAGTACACGCTCGGTCTGCGCCTGCATGTCGTCGCCGCCGAGCAGGTGAAACTGGTCGTTGAGATGCGAATAATCCTCCAGAAATTTCAGATAGCTGTCGCTGTCGTAGTCGGTGCGGTGTTCTAGTTCTTCGTGCATCTCGGCGAGGCGCTTTTCCAGTTTGCGCAGTTCATCAAACGCGGTGAGCGTCTCCTCCATCACCGTTTTGCCGGTTGGGATGTTCATTTCCTGATGCAGGAAGCCAAGCGTGCTGTTGCTGGGGCGCGTCACTGAGCCTTCATCGGGGGTGATTTCGCCGGCGATGATTTTGAGAAAAGTGGATTTACCGGCGCCGTTGCGACCTACCAGCCCGACCTTGTCACGATCGCTGATTACGACATTGATATTGTTGAACAAAATGCGACCGCCGTATTGCAGATATATATTGGATGCTGTAATCATAGTTCTTTTTAAGAG
>CAZQTF010000280.1:0-3995 GCA_964596135.1 uncultured Saprospiraceae bacterium
GCATCCTGTAAAGTTATTACTTTTTTTTGCTTTATTTAGTGCGTAACTCCTGCAATAGCTAAATTGTTATACAAAAACAGGAGTTAGCCGAAATTTTTATATCAAAGTAATAAATTCAAATAAAACATCTCAATATGAAACAGTTCGCTGAAAATGAAGTTTCAATTCAAGCTTTAGTTGATTCTTGTGAATCTGCTTATATAAAAGTAATAGAGAAAAATAATGAATCATTTCGTATCGAAGGCGAAAATTTAAAGGTTAGAATTTTTATCGACGAAACAAGGCATTTCTTACAATTAAGCATTATTTATCTTCTATCTGGCAAGATTTCTTTATCTGATGCAGTCGCTCTTGCCAACAAAGTTAATGATGAATTTATTTTTATTAAATTTGCGGTATTTGAAAATGAAGGTGATATTTATATAGAAAGTAGATATTATATGACTTATGAAACAGGTCTGATTGTTTTTCATCTGATTCATATGATAAAAAAGTTTGAAAAATATACAGTTGATGCATTAAGAGAATATTTTAATGATTATCTTTAATTTTTCGACGATAAGTTAAACGTACCCGACTTGGTAGCATGAAAAATAAGTGGTTGATTTCGTAGGTTTTGTAGATTTACGAAGTTTGAGACAAAAAATTTGCCATTAGGCATGCCTCAATGCCATTTCTCATCGAGCGATTCGAGCACAAACTCCCAGAGCAGCTCATAGGGAATGAGCTCGATTTCGGCGCTTTGTTTGGCTACGTTCAGCGGTACTTCCTGTAGTAGTTCCCAGTATTTCTGGGCTCTGCGCAGCACGGCGGTTTTGTGGAAGCTGCACTCAGGCAAAGTAAGAAGCATTCGGATGAAGCAATTGCTGCGGAAGGTATCGTCGCGACGCAGGTAGCGATAGTTGTATGTTTTGAGCGATTCCATGCGATCAATGATCTTGCCGAACTCCTGCCCATGTAGCAAAAACAGAATTTGAATAATAATGATGGAAATGTTGGTGCCCCGTTTGTCTTTGGCAAAAAGTGGCACTTCGTTGACAAACCTGGAGATGCGAAATTTCTTGACCGGGTTATGAGCATCGGGTTGGATTTTTCCGATCGAAATCAGGTAATAGATATAAGCTTCGTGAATGCGCCAATGCTCAGAGACGGTCTCGTATTGGCGTGCAAATTCCGGGTGGTTGACCGCCATCATATAGGTATTATAAGCACTTTGAAAATCGCCTGAGTGAAACGACAAAATCATGGCATAATCCAAAGTCACAAACCAATTGGTTGTGCCTTGGCGGGTATATGACAAGCATACCTCAATAGCTTTTTGAGCAGCCTCATATTGTTGTAACTGGATATAGCAAATAAGTATTCGAATATTGAATGAAAATAGCGCCGTGATAGACACCACATGTTTCTTCCCTTCAAAGAAGTTCAGTGCTTTCTGAGATACTTTCAGAATACTTACGTAGTCGTTGGCAATTTCATAACGAAATGTCAACACCAGAAAGGTCATGTAATTAAAAAAATACGAGGTAATACTTGGCATGAGCGCTTCCAGTTCCTGGCAATAAAGATTGGCTTTTTGGATCAATTCTGGCTTTGCGGCGACCGAACCCACATAATTCATCCTGAGATCAACATAGTACTTTTCCGCTTTTAACTCGGCAAACATTACATTGGTATGGGTTTCCAGAATTTGATCCATTTCATCAAATCGTTTTTTGTTTCCCTCTACCAAGCCATAATGCCCTCTCAGGTCTTTTGCCAAAAAGATAATAATATCCGTAAATTCAAAGCGAATAGCCTGTTCAAGTGCTTTCTCTGCCAACGGCACCGCCGCTTTCCGGGCGAAACGCCCCAGGAGGATTTTAGTAGCCGCCAACTGCTTGTAACAAGTGTAATAAGCCCGGTTATAGTCATTAAAGTCTGGTTGATTGATATCAATAAAAAAGAGCGTATTGACCAGGCGGTCTCTTAGTTTTCCCTTGAGGCGACTACTATATGTTTTTCCATGTTTTTTCCCGGCAAAAAAGAGATCAATGATGTCTCTGTCGTCGTGTATTGAATTGGAAATAATCCCTTCGTAAAGTCGTTGCACCTGAGTGTCTTCACTTTCCCGATTTCCAATCACATCAATTTGCTTGATTTTGTTCTTGACAACTACGTTTGCCAATGTTTTTATGTCTTCCATACTATCCAAAATTATACATTTCAATGCGTTTTTTAAAAACACAAGCCTCTAAATATCAACAACTTAAATTTTAAAAAGCACTTTTTTACAGAAAACCTGATTTGTAAAAAATCAAAAACAAAGTTATAAACCAATAGTGTTGAAAGCCATAGTTTTAAACCAGAATTTAAAAAGTTTAAAACTATGGGTACTATTATTGCATTCTTTCTGGCATTTTCGACTTTTTCAATTTTACCAACGAGCACTAAGATCGCTCCTGTTTCCAATTATGACACATCCATCAACACAACCAATGATGTTGTACAGGATGACTACATGGGTAATGTCGTACAGGACGATTACATGGGCAATGTCGTGCAAGACGACTACATGGGTAACTGATTCTTTCGTATAGCCAGCTATTGGACGCGGTTACGGCACAACGTACACCTGTGTGTCGGGGAAGATGTGTGCCTCTGCGTGCGATATGCGCAACGGTGAGCTTCAAGCCTCGTGGGAGCTATTATTGCTTCAACACGGGGGCAAAGGGCTGTAGCTCCCAGCTACTTTAACACGCAACGCGGCATGGGCAAGCCTCGGTAAGGTTTGGCGATCCGGGCACGTAGAAATGACTCAGTCATTAACAAAAAAGCTTTGCAAGTAGAGCAGAAGTATTTCTTATCAATTTTCTTGCTTTTTTGAAACGCTAAGTATTTTATAATCAATTTTTTACACAAGATCTGATTGTAAAACTTATAAATTCTACCATGCTGATTGCGGCTACTTTTACTTTGGAGTAAAGTCTTTGATCCACTGTATCTTTGTACAGAAAGCATGGACAATGAAAGTGCCGGGTCCAGCGGGAAAAAGTATTTCTCTGTTATTGCTGATATAAATCAATTTGGCAAAACAGGTATATACTCTTTTTTTGATGTTGATGACGGCAAGAACAAAGGTCAACTACGAACGCGAATTCTGTTTTATAAAACCTTGATTTACAAGGTTTATCTTGTTTTTTTGACACTTTTAACAAAAATCTGCTCTGATAATATTGTGCGTATTAGTGTTGTGTTCTTGCAACATCCTAACGATATTTGTACTGTGTTTGTGGTTAGAACGCCATGTTACAAGCAACAATCGTTCTTCCTCTTTTTCTCTACGTAAAATATTTGGCAAAACAACTCAGAGCATCAGGCATCATCTCAACCGGGCAGTGTACCTGATGCTTTTTTTTGCCAATATTTTGAGTAAAAAAGTGTGCTCCAAAATGCCACCATCATAGCAGGCATTGCTTCCTTCTTTTCAAAGAACTGACTTTCAATGTCTTAAACATTCAAATGCAGCTATCAGGCAGTGCAACGAGCTGTCAACCAAGTATAGCTGCGTCTTGAAGCAAAAAGCGTCCTATTACATTTACCTTCTGTCTGTGAGTTTTACAAGCGTGTCTTTCAACAATCACTTTTTCTTTTTTCTTCTGTTCAAAAAGTTGCATAAACCCACTCAAAAATATCAGGCGTAATCTACCTGAGCGATGATAAAAGCGACGCTTTTTCACCTCCCCAAAAAATTTTGTGTTGTTGTGTTGTTCAGGATGTGTTTAGCATTGTCTCCTTTGTGTATAAGAGCACACAAGAGTTTCTCTTAAGGAGCGACCGTTAAAAAAACTTGGCTGGAATACGACCAAACCAAGAAGCGCAATCCAAAGGTACGTACTTATTTCCTTGAAAAACAGTATTTAGCATTTTTTTTCTTTGATGTGCGGTTTATCCGATGGGAATTAAGAGCTTGTCCAAAAAGTTAAAAGCGTAAAAAAGTGGCCATCGGCGTATCT
>CAZQTF010000281.1:0-3926 GCA_964596135.1 uncultured Saprospiraceae bacterium
AAAGCTTTCTTTCCTGCCAAAATGGCATTTTTTATTGTAAAAATTTCTTACCTTTGCAGACTAATTTTAGGAAAATACGCTTTTATTGAGTTGGAATCCACAGGCGAAAGCCTGCGATTGGCAATTTTCAATCAACAATTCTGATGTTATACGACGATAACCCGACATTGGTTGGCATTAAAAAAGAAATAGACGAAAGCAGACAAGGGGAGGTGTTCTACCAGGAACGGCCATTGAGCGACGCGTCGAACAGCAAGTATTTTTATATCGAAAGCTATGGCTGCCAGATGAATTTTAGCGATAGCGAAATTGTCGCATCTATCTTGTCAGAAGTTGGTTTTCGCGCCACCCGCGATATAGAATTGGCAAATCTGATTTTGATCAATACCTGCTCCATCCGCGAGAAAGCGGAAGAAACCGTGCGCAAGCGCTTGCGGATTTTTGATAAAATAAAGCAGCAACGCCCGGGTACGTTAGTGGGGGTATTGGGCTGCATGGCGGAGCGCCTGAAGAAAAAATTCCTCGAAGAAGAAAAGCTGGTGGATTTAGTCGTGGGACCTGATGCATACCGCGATCTGCCCGGTCTCGTTGCTGGCGCCGAAGAGGGCGAAAAAGGCGTCAATGTTTTTCTCTCGCGCGAAGAAACTTACGCCGACATCAACCCGCTGCGTTTGGACAGCAACGGCGTGACTGCTTTTATTTCCATTATGCGTGGCTGTGACAACATGTGCTCGTTTTGCGTGGTGCCCTTCACGCGCGGGCGCGAGCGTAGCCGCGACGCGTTTAGCATTGTCGCCGAGGCAACCGAATTATTTAATAGTGGATATCGAGAAGTGACACTGCTGGGGCAGAATGTAGATTCGTACAAATGGGAAAATCCGGAGATTCGCAAAGTTGTTAATTTTGCAGAGTTGCTGGAAATGGTGGCGCTGGTGCATCCCGATTTGCGTGTTCGTTTTTCCACGTCGCACCCAAAAGACATTACGGATGAGGTATTGTATACAATGGCAAAATACGAAAATATTTGTAAATATATTCACTTGCCGGTGCAGAGTGGCAACAGCCGGATACTGAAATTGATGAACCGCACCTACGACCGGGCGTGGTATATGGAGCGCGTGCGTGCGATTTATCGTATAATGCCTGATTGCGCAATTTCTTCTGACATTATTGCAGGTTTTTGCACCGAAACCGAGGAAGAACACCAGGACACCTTGAGTATAATGGAGTTCGTAAATTACAGCATGTCGTACATGTTTGCCTATTCGGAGCGCCCAGGGACGCCGGCGGCGAAGAAATTTCAAGATGATGTGCCGGAAGAAGTAAAAAAACGGAGGTTAGAGGAAATTATTCGTTTACAAAATCAGGTGTCTTACAAACACAACATTGCCGATATAGGTAAAATTTTCAAGGTGTTAATTGAAGGGAACTCCAAACGTTCCAATCAGGAATTTAAAGGGCGCAATTCGCAGAATAAAATGATCGTTTTTCCTAAAAAAGGAGATTTCAAGCCGGGCGATTATGTAAACGTACGAGTGACGGATGCCACGAGCGCGACCCTGCGGGGAGAAATTGTATAAATAATTGCCAGTTGTTGATTCTGATTGTCAGCAATAAAAATAAATTTGACCTTTGGCATCTAATTAAAATGGAAAACATACAATCCATCAAACAACGCTTCGGCATTGTAGGGCAATCCGAAAAACTGGATCGGGCTTTGAGTACAGCGATTCGAGTCGCTTCAACTGACTTGTCGGTCCTGATCAATGGCGAGAGCGGAGTGGGGAAAGAGGCTTTTTCAAAAATCATTCACGCGTTGAGCGCCCGCAAACATAATAAGTTTATTGCTATCAACTGTGGCGCGATTCCTGAAGGAACGATCAATTCTGAGCTGTTTGGTCACGAAAAGGGGGCATTCACCGGGGCAACCGGCGAACGCAAAGGCTATTTTGAAACCTACGACGGCGGCACGATTTTCTTAGACGAAATCGGTGAAATGCCTTTAGATACGCAGGCTTTTCTGCTGCGAGTGCTGGAATCGGGCGAATTTATCCGGGTAGGCTCTTCCAAAGTACTGCGCACCGATGTTCGGATCATTGCCGCTACCAATATTGACCTGGCAGAACACGTCAAAAAAGGGAAATTTCGCGAAGATTTGTTTTACCGCCTGAACACCGTTCCGATTAATGTGCCTGCTTTGCGCGAACGACGCGAGGATATTTACCTGTTGTTTCGAAAGTTTTCAGTAGATTTTGCCGAAAAATACCGCACCACGCCGATCCAACTCGATGAGCAGGCGCGTGTGTTGTTGGAAAATTACAGCTGGCCCGGCAATATCCGGGAATTAAAGAATGTTGCGGAGCAGCTTTCTGTCCTTTCGGAAAGTCGCACGATCACAGCCGAACAACTGATTCGAATCATTCCTAATATTGCCAATCGGAATCTTCCGGTGGTGATTGCGGAATTCAACGGTGCAGAGGGCAGTGGCGCCACGTTGCAGGAACGCGATATTCTTTATAAGTTTCTGATTGACATGAAAAAAGACCTCAATTCTTTGAAATCCCTGATTTCGGAATTAATCGTCAGTAACAACCTGCGGGTGTCTGATTTGCAGAATTTGCAGGCGTTGCATTTACTACCCAACCTGCCCGCCGTAAAATCCACAATGAGCGACTTGCCGCAACGTGTACAGGATGTTTCGGCGGAAGCGCCGACAAGCATGGAGCAATTGCGCCCGGTTATTATCGAAGATGAAGAAACCTACGAAAGTTCGGAAGTTGTAGAGGAAAATCTCTCGCTCATCGAAAATGAGAAGGAACTGATCCGCAAGGCATTGCGCAAACACGCGGGCAAACGCAAAGAAGCCGCCCAGGATTTGGGCATTTCCGAAAGAACCTTGTACCGCAAAATTAAAGAATATGATTTGCAATAGTTAGTTATTGTGCTGATGTGGCGATGATCGTAGCTGTTTCTTCCTTATGACATTTAGTTTTTTTATTCAATATTGATAGAATGAATAAATGTATTGTTTTTTTGTGTGGGATTGCGATAATGATACAAGGTTGTTATTCATTTTCAGGAATTAGTTTCTCGCAGGATGTAAAGACTTACTATGTCGAACAGTTCAAAACGAACGCTGATAACGCTCCGCCTACGCTGGAGCAAACCCTCACCGAAGCGCTGAAGGAAAAAATCCGCACGGAATCGCGCTTAGTTTTTTCTGATACCGAACCACACGTGGAATTTAAAGGCTCTATCGTTGATTTTCGGGTGACTTCCGAAGCGCCTCAACCTGGCGAGCTCACCGCTATCAACCGCCTGACCATCAACGTTGCCGTCGAATTTAAGAATACAATTGACAAGAAAGAGTGGAAAAGCAATTTTTCCTTTTTCTATGATTTCTCCAGCTCGCAGGACTTAGCCAGCGTGCAGGACGAAGCCATTCGCGTGATCTCCAACCAGTTAATGGAAGATATTTTTAATAAAGCATTTACCGATTGGTAAATAAATTGAAAAATATAAACAGCGGGCAGTGATTCATTTTTGTATGGTTTACTGCCCCCTGCTGCCTTGTCAGCTTAATTCAGTCGAATATTCCCATCGTAGCTGTTGATCTTGATTTTGGGCGCTTTGCTGCCCGCACCCTTTAGTTTGCCCTGTATGGTCAGATCGTCGTTCTTTGCTCTATAAGTGCCGGCTTCCAGTTCTTTTTCCGGAAAAATCAGGTCGCCATATTTCAAAGTCACTTCAATTTCGTATTTCACCGTAGCGGGAATCGGCAGCACAACGTCCGTGTATTTTCCGTCGAACGTAAATTCTTCAAAAGCTTCGCCCACGTTGCGCACGGTTACTTCGTCGTCGTACGACTTGATGCGCAGGATTTTTGCCAGCGAACCAATGGTGTAAGAAGTATATTTTGATTCATT
>CAZQTF010000282.1:0-3878 GCA_964596135.1 uncultured Saprospiraceae bacterium
CTTTTATAGAAGGTATTTTACAAGAATATTTCACCATGTCTTCAGCTTGGGAACTTTCGATAAGGTTTTCGCATTGGGAAAAAAGTGATTTTGAGCATTTTACCTTATTTTTGCGAATTAAAAAATTTTGATTGCACATTTTTAAAAATGCGCACAATGGAGTATTTCAATGTTGAACAATGGGCACACTGCCATGAATAGCATATCTATGGTAAAGATTGGACAAGTAGAACTCGGAAATTTTCCCCTGTTGCTGGCACCGATGGAAGATGTGAGTGATCCGCCGTTTCGGGCGCTGTGTAAGGCGCAGGGCGCAGATATGATGTACACCGAGTTTATCTCATCGGATGGCTTGGTGCACGAGGCGAAGTCGAGTTTACAAAAGTTGGACATTTACGATTACGAACGCCCGATTGGGATTCAATACTTTGGCGCACAGGTGGAAAGCATGGTGCAGGCGGCAGCGATGGTGGAAGCGTCTAACCCCGATGTGATTGACATCAACTACGGTTGCCCGGTAGCCAAAGTGGCTTGCAAAATGGCGGGCGCCGGCATTTTGCAGGATATTCCCAAAATGATAGAACTAACCAAAGCCATTATTAATACAACCCAAAAACCAGTAACGGTGAAAACCCGTCTTGGCTGGGATGAAAAAAGTATCAATATCGTGGAAGTCGCTGAGCGTTTGCAAGATATTGGTGTACAGGCAATTACGATTCACGGGCGCACCCGCAAACAAATGTATAAAGGAGAAGCTGACTGGACCTGGATTGCCAAAGTAAAGGAAAATCCGCGTATGCACATTCCTGTTTTTGGCAATGGCGACGTGAATAGTCCGCAGCGTGCCAAGGAATACCGTGAGCGCTACGGCGTGGATGGCATTATGATCGGGCGCGCCAGCATTGGTTATCCCTGGATTTTTCGGGAAATCAAGCATTACTTCGCAACTGGGGAATTGCTGCCTCCGCCAACTGTGTCCGAACGTGTGCATGCTGCCCGCCAGCATTTGCAGCATGCTATCGAGTGGAAGGGGGAAAAACTGGGCGTGGTGGAAACGCGCCGTCATTATACCAATTATTTTCGGGGTTTTCCAAATATCAAGCCTTATCGGACACAATTGGTTACCTTGTACGATCCAGTGGAATTGTTCGCGGTGCTGGATGAAATTGAGGAGGTTTACAGCAACGAGGAGAACCTGGCAGCCGTATGATCCATGTAGCATTGCTCGAAAAATTGGTGTCCCCCTCAGGAAATCATTTGGTGTGGGATACCGCCCGGAGGCAATTGCGAGATACGCAAACCGGCGATACCTTTGATGTGGTGGACGGCATGCCGATTCTATTACCTGTTGATGCCGGCGAACGCAGCATGGAAGTGATCCTGAGCAATGGCCTGAGAGCCAAATTTTATTATGCCGACCACTATCTTCGGGATGCGGAATTTTTCGATTATTCTGAAGCAATGCCAGACGGCGCTTCGCGACACGAAAATCGCCGTTTGCACGAGATGATTCTGGCGAAGATACCTCCAAACATTACAAGTATTCTGGACGTGGGCTGTGGCAGCGCTTGGGTAGCAGCACATTTTGCGGCAAGCAGCGAAGAAATTGCTGTTTGTTCGATGGATATTTCGCTGACCAATCCGTTGCGGGCTTTGAAAGCATATCCGTTTGCCGGGCACAGCGCGGTCGTTGCCGATGTGTATGCCCTGCCTTTTCGCGATCATTCGTTCGATTGCATCATTGCAGCAGAAGTCATGGAGCACACGCCCGACCCTAAGTTGTTCATTACTAATTTATTGCGTGTTTTAAAACCTGGAGGGACGCTGATCATTACTACGCCTTACAATGAGCAAATTCCGCACTCGCTTTGCGTACATTGCAACCACCCAACGCCGCACAATGCGCATCTGCACACGATCAATGAGGAAAAAATCGAAGCAATTTTGGCGGGACAAGCATTGGAAAGCTGGAAAATGAATACTTTTGCCAATAAGTTTATGATCAAATTGAGGATGCATCTGCTGTTGCAATATCTTCCCCTGAAAATATGGAAGGCAATAGACGATCTGGCCAACCTGCTGTATCCTAAGCCTTTGAGGCTTTTGCTTAAAGTGACAAAATCGAATAGCTGAAGTGGTTTTTAATATTCAGGACAACGAACGAAGGATTTTGCAACTCATCGGAGATACCGGCAAGGAACTGGGCTATCCGGTGTATGCCGTTGGGGGCTATGTGCGCGACCGGCTGCTGGGGCGTCCTTCCAAAGATATTGATATTGTTTGCCTGGGCGGCGGCATCCGGCTGGCGGAGCACGTAGCTGCCAAACTCCGCCCCATTCCGAGAGTAACCGTGTATAGTCGTTTTGGCACGGCGATGCTCAAGCACGGCGATCTGGAAATTGAGTTCGTGGGCGCCCGAAAAGAATCTTATCGCCATGATTCCCGTAAACCAACTGTAGAAGAGGGAACATTGGAAGACGATCAGAATCGCCGTGATTTCACAATCAATGCGCTGGCGGTAAGCCTGAACGAAGAGGACTTCGGGATGATTATTGACCCTTTTGAAGGGTTGCAGCATCTGGAACAAAAGCTGATCAAGACACCGCTGGAGCCTGGAAAAACCTTTTCTGATGACCCGCTGCGGATGATGCGCGCTATTCGTTTTGCTACGCAATTGGATTTTACAATTGATGCAGATACATACCAGGCTATTTCCCGCTACAAAAGCCGTATTCAAATTGTTTCCAAAGAACGCATTACGATTGAACTAAATAAAATCGTCGAATCGCATAAACCCTCCGTTGGATTCAAGCATTTGTTTAATACCGGCTTACTCCAGATCATTTTCCCCGAAATTGCGGCTTTACAAGGAGTGGAAGTGCGTAATGGATGGGCACATAAAGACAATTTCTATCATACCTTGCAGGTGCTGGATAATCTGTGCCGAAAAACCGATAACCTTTGGCTGCGCTGGGCTGCGATTTTGCACGATATTGCCAAACCGCCTACCAAACGTTTCCACCCGGAACACGGCTGGACTTTTCACGGACACGAAGCGCTTGGCGCCAATATGGTACCCAAGATTTTCCGCCGTCTTGGTTTACCAATGGACCACAAAATGAAGTATGTGCAAAAACTGGTGCTGCTGCATCTTCGCCCAATTTCATTGACAAAAGAAAACATTACCGATTCTGCCATTCGGCGTTTGTTGTTTGAAGCCGGCGATGATATTGACGATCTAATGGTGCTTTGTGAAGCCGATATTACTTCCAAAAATCCGGACAAAGTCAAAACCTACCTCGAAAACTATGACCTGGTGCGCGAGCGCCTGAAGGAGGTTGAAGAAAAAGACCACCTGCGCAACTGGCAACCGCCGGTAAGCGGAGAACTCATCATGGAAACGTTCGGCATTACACCTTCCCGCGAAGTGGGCATCATTAAAAACGCTATTCGCGATGCCATTTTGGATGGAGAAATCGGTAATAATTACGAAGAAGCCTACGCGTACATGCTGGCAAAAGGGAAGGAACTGGGTTTGGAGATTGTGACGAATGAGCAATAGCAGTAAGCCATTGCCCCCTAAAGCAATTGCTTACTGCCACCACTGCTGACTTTTAGTAATTCGGATTCTGTGTAATCAGCCCTCCACTCAAATCTACTTCATTTTGCGGAATCGGGAATAATTCGTGTTTGCCTTCCTGAAAGTCTTTTCCTATCGCTTTCATCACTGCGCCTACGCGCCCCTGGCGCACCAGATCAAACCATCGCTGTTGTTCCAATGCCAGCTCCACCCGACGTTCCTGCCAGATGCGCTGGCGAAGCTGTGTTTTGTCGGTAACATTGACATTGGGAAGCACTGTAGCCGGGCGGTTGCCGCG
>CAZQTF010000283.1:0-3870 GCA_964596135.1 uncultured Saprospiraceae bacterium
TGATCGGGAAGCATTTTCCACCAAGACAATCTTTCAAATAAGTCCTTATATTAACTTCATTACCTGGCGCAACATCTGGAAAGAATTGCTGATAGAAGGCAAAATTACCTTCGATACGCAGCACATGGCTGCCGATGGCACCATTCGCCCCATGAAAATGCGGGGTGTGATGATAAACGTAGGCGACCATAAAGTATGCGTGGGCATCGTAGAGAACGAACTGCTGGCGACACCCTACTTGGATTTGCTGCAAATGCTTTCGGAAATGTTGAATGCCGGAGGCTGGCAGTGGAATATGATCGACAATACTTATTTCTTTACCCGTCAAATGTACCGCTTGTTAGAATTACCTGAGGATCAGGAGATTGATGCTGAAAATATTAAGCATTATTTACAACAGTGGCTGTCTGAAGAAGTGTATTTGTTGCTTAAAGAAAAGAAAGCGCAAATGCTTGCTAGCGGGCAGCCTTTTGAGTTGGAGATTTCAGTCAATTTACCGGTTTCTAAAACCACGCGGCAGTTTTGGCTCAAAGGTGTTCCTTATTTTAAGGATGATCAGCCGATCAAAATATATGGTACCCTCCAGGATATTTCCAGCATTGCGCAGCGTACGGAAGAGATGTACCTGTTGCAATATGCTACGGACAACGCCCAGGAAATCATTTATTGGCTTGAGCCGGATGGCACCATGCGCTACGTCAATGATGCTTTGTGCCAACTGCTTGGCTATAAACGCGAAGAATTGTTGCAGCTGAAATTTCAGGACTTGCTTGTGGGCTTGTCGGAATCCTTGTGGCAAGAGCGCTGGGATTTTTTAAAAGATAATGGTGTGATCCATTTAGAAGTGCTTCTGAAATCTAAGAATGGCGAGGAAATTCCGGTGAGCGTGAGCGCCAAATACTTGCAGTACCGCGACATTGCCTTGGGCTGTGTGTTTGCAAAGGATTTGCGCGGCAAAAAGCGACGCGATCAATTGATTAGAATGGCGTCCCACACTGTGAGTCGGGCAAAGGAATTGATTTATTGGCTCGATGGAACGGGAAAATTTGTATATGTCAATCCGGCATTTTGTGAAAAATTGGGCTACAAACAAGATGAAATCATTGCCAAAAATGTACAATCGGTGTATCCTGAATACCCCATTGAAGCAGGCTGGGAAAAGTTGCGATCTGGACAACATATTGAAGGTGAGTATTTTATAACTGCTAAAGATGGACGGCGCATTCTAGTAGAATTGTCAGAAACACTCATTGTGCACGATGGACAAGAATATTGCTGTGGTATTTTGCGGGACATTCAAGAGCGAAAACGAAAAGAGGAGCAGTTGCAAGAGGCTTTTGAAGAAATAAAGCGTCTCAAGGAGCAATTGGAATTGGATAAGCGAGCGTTGCAAGAAGAAATTGCGTTGGATTCCGATTTCAACAGCATCATCAGCACGAGTTCGAATTATAAAAAAGTGTTGAAACAGGTAGAACAAGTGGCGGATACCGATGCGACGGTGTTAATTTTAGGTGAAACAGGCACCGGAAAAGAATTGCTGGCGCGTGCGTTGCACCAACTGAGCCGCCGGGCAGAGCGTACAATGGTGAAAATAAACTGTGGCGCTTTGCCTGAAAATTTGATTGAAAGTGAGCTTTTTGGGCACGAAAAAGGCGCATTTACAGGGGCTTATCAGCAAAAAAAAGGACGTTTTGAACTTGCAGATAAAGGCACCATTTTTCTGGATGAAATCGGGGAGTTGCCGTTGGAGTTGCAGGCGAAGTTGCTGCGCGTATTGCAGGAAGGCGAATACGAGCGGGTAGGAGGGACTCAAACGCTGAAAACCAATGTGCGCGTGATTGCCGCTACCAACCGGAACTTGGAGCAGCTGGTGCAGGCAGGTAAATTCCGACAGGATTTATTCTATCGGCTCAATGTTTTCCCGATTTACAACATTCCACTTCGGGAGCGCCGAGAGGATATTCCGCTGTTGATTGAGCATTTTGTGAAGAAATTTTCTCAAAAAACGGACAAGCACATTACCGAAATTTCGCAGCATGCTATTGACCGGCTCATGCAATACGAGTTTCCTGGCAACGTGCGGGAACTGGAAAACATTATTGAACGGGCAGTCATCCTATCACCAGGTCGAACGCTAAAAATTGACACTTCTTTTATCGAAGCCGAGGCTTCTAAAAATATCGGAAGTAACCTGTTCAGAACCTTGGAAGAAATGCAACGCGACTACATTCTGGAGGCGTTGCGCCGTACCAACGGGCAAGTGAGTGGTAGTACAGGCGCTGCTAAATTGCTGGGTTTGAATGATAAAACCCTGCATTCTAAAATGAAAAAATTACAAATTGATCGGAGGGATTCTTTGAATTGAGCATTGTAGTTGATTGTCGGGAATATTCCTCCAAGGTGTCATGACCCCTTGGAAAAAGTCAGAAAATTTTTTCTAGTCTTTAAACAAACTATAAAGAAAGTCGTTTTATACCGACCTTTATAAGTGACGCTTTTTATGATGAAGTTTGCCCCATTTTCAGTGCCCGAAACGGGGCTACTAGCACAGCAAATGCAAGTGTTAGATTCATTTTCTCTGGGTGTGATCTGGCTCGACGAAAAAGGGATCATTCTTGGTGTAAATCATTGTTTTGCAGAAAAGTGGAAGCAGGAAAAATCCTTTTTTGATCAAAAAAACATTTTTGAAATTGCACCAGCCCTTTTGATTTCTGATTGGGAAAATTTTTGGCAAGCACTCCTTTCGTATCAGCACGCTAGCATTGCGCTTCCTTTTTCTGATATTCAAGAATCCAGATTTGAGTTGGTAGGAAACCTGGTGGAAGCATCCCCTCATCCTGTTTGCTGCGCTTTTTTGAAAGAAATAGAGGAAAGCCAGCAAATTCTGAAAATTAATAACATCGGACATTGGTATTTAGACACGCGTCAGTTAAAGCTTTCGCCTTTAGCAGAAGCATTATTGGAAATTCCGATAAAAAGTAAGAGTGCGAAGCAAGTGTATCAAATTTTACAGCAACGCCTGTTTCCAAAAGAATTTGCCCATCTGCGTCAGCAACTCAAAAAAGCGTTGCGCCAGTCTGTTCAAGCAGATGTAGAGTTTTCCATGCGGATGCCTTCTACCAACACCGAAAAGCGATTCCGGCTGCTGGCACTGCCTTCTGGCGATCAACAATGGTGGGGCACCGTGCAAGA
This sequence comes from uncultured Saprospiraceae bacterium, assembly GCA_964596135.1. Classification (GTDB taxonomy): domain Bacteria; phylum Bacteroidota; class Bacteroidia; order Chitinophagales; family Saprospiraceae; genus JADJNW01. The sequence goes on from CAZQTF010000283.1 coordinate 3,193, forward strand.
TATTTCGCCTATCACGGACCGAACGGAGGAAATGTACCTGACGCAGTATTGCCTCAACAATGTACGGGAAATGGTGTACTGGGTGGACCCAACGGGCGATTTGCGCTACGTGAATGCCCAAATGTGCAACATGCTCGGCTACACACGCGAGGAGTTGCTACAAATGAAATTTTGGAAATTGCGGGCAGATTTCAACGAACCCCGCTGGCATATTCAATGGGAGGAATTTCGCAAAGGGAAAGTGTTAGAATTGGAAGTCAATTTTAAAAATAAAGCGCATCAAGAAGTACCGGTGTATGTGACAGGGTATTATTTAAAATTTCGGGGACAAGAAATGGCGTGTGTGTTTGGCAAAGATTTAAGACCAGAGCGCCGCCGCGATGAAATTTTGCGTCTTACCCGCTATTCGCTCAATCACATGCAGGAAATGATTTATTGGATTCGGAAGGACGGCACTTTTTATTATTTTAATGACGCTTTTGCAACAAAATTGGGCTATCTGCGCGATGAAGTGCAACGAATGAAATTATTGGACTTTTTTCCGGATTTTAAACTGGAACACTTTGAAAATGGCTGGAAACACTTGCACAAAGGCGAAATCATCAATCGGGAACTACAAGTTATGCACCGAAACGGCTTTTGCATTCCGGTGCAATCTTACGTTACTCAGGTAACAAT
>CAZQTF010000284.1:0-3838 GCA_964596135.1 uncultured Saprospiraceae bacterium
ACACGATTTTTTACAAAAACTTGATGAGCGATGCGCAATGCAACGATTTTTTAGAAAACTGCAATCGCGGATCGCCGATTTATTTTCAAACCAAAGCCCCCGCATACAAAGCTTCGCGCTGTTTTTTGATTTTTTCGGAAGCCAGATACTCTTCGAAGTTCATCAGTTGGTCAATAATACCATTCGGCGTGATCTCAATGATGCGGTTGGCAACAGTTTGTACCAACTGATGGTCGTGCGAACTGAAGATGAGATTCCCCTTGAATTCGCTCAAACCATTGTTCAGCGCAGTGATGCTTTCCAGATCAAGGTGGTTGGTCGGCTCATCCAGCAGCAGAAAATTGGGGTTGCGCAGCATCATTTTTGCCATCATACAGCGCACCTTTTCACCACCCGACAGCACGCTCGATTTTTTCATCACCTCCTCACCGGAAAAGAGCATTCGCCCCAGGAAACCGCGAATAAACTGCTCATCCTTTTCTTTGGAATACTGGCGCAGCCAGTTGATTAGATCGAGGTCGTTTTCGTTTTTGAAATAAGCACTGTTGTCGTTGGGCAAATATTCCACCGAAATCGTTTGTCCAAATTCAATAGTGCCATTGTCAGCTTTATTTTCACCAGCCAATACTTCGTAGAATGCAGTGAGGGCGCCACTTTCCCGGCTGAGCAAGGCAATTTTATCGCCTTTGTTCATCGTAAAACTTACGTGCGCAAACAGCAGATCGCCATTCAGATCGCGCTTGGCGAGGTTTTCCACTTTCAGAATCTGGTCGCCCGGTTCGCGTTCCGGTCTGAAATGGATAAAGGGATATTTCCGGCTCGAGGGGCGAATTTCTTCCAGGTTGAGCTTTTCCAAAGCCTTTTTGCGGGCGGTTGCCTGCCGCGATTTTGAGGCATTGGCGCTGAATCGCTGGATGAATTCCTGCATTTCGGCACGTTTCTGCTCGATTTTCTTGTTTTTATCGGCGATCTGGCGTGCCAGCAACTGGCTCGATTCGTACCAGAACGAATAGTTCCCTGTAAACAACCTAACCTTTTGAAAATCAATATCTACCACGTGGGTACACACCATATCGAGGAAATAACGATCGTGTGACACTACGATCACGGTATTTTTGAAATCTGCCAAAAAATCCGCCAGCCAGGTCACGGTTTCGGCGTCGAGGTCGTTGGTTGGCTCGTCCAGCAATAAGATGTCGGGATTACCAAACAACGCCTGCGCCAGCAGCACTTTCACCTTTTCCGCACCGTCCAATTCCTTCATTTGCAGGTAATGCAGGTCTTCCTTGATACCGAGGTTGCTCAGCAGTTCGGCGGCGTCGCTTTCGGCTGTCCAGCCACCCATTTCGCCAAACTTCATCTCCAGATCGGCAGCTCGCATACCATCTTCTTCCGTTGCATCGGGATTCATGTATATGGCTTCTTTCTCTTTCATGATATCGTATAATGCACGGTAGCCCATCATTACAGTATCTAGCACGGTTTCTTCGTCAAATTCAAAGTGGTTCTGTTTCAGTACCGCCATGCGGTTGCCCGGCTCAATGTCAACACTGCCGCGGGTTGGATCGAGATTACCAGCAAGAATTTTCAGAAAAGTAGATTTTCCGGCGCCGTTCGCGCCAATTACGCCGTAGCAATTGCCCGGAGTAAATTTGATATTAACTTCGTCAAAAAGAGTTCTTTTGCCGAATTGAAAAGCGAGATTATTTACTGCTAACATTTTATGACCAATGATTTTCGAGCTATTTCAAAAATATATAATTGACTATCAGGTATCGGTAACAGGCAAGTCGGAATTTTAGTTCGATTCGCATCAAAATAAACGGTAACAAAATCAGGGCGCAAAGGTATAGAGAATTTGGTAGAAATGATAGCGTCGTTTGTCTATTATTGGCGATAAAAGCCAAATTTCCTTAACAGGATATTCCTATATTTGGCGCATTATTGCTCAATCAAAATAAACTTTTGCAAGATGATGAAAAAGCTTATGTTATTATGCTCGCTGGGGTTAATATTGCTTGCCAATGTTGCCAAAGCCCAGGGAGAATTGCCTGAACTGAAACTGACCAAAGCCGAGTTGGAGGCGCATATGCGTTTTTTGGCTTCCGATGATCTCGAAGGACGCCGCACTGGCTCGCGTGGCAACAACCTCGCCGCTCGTTACATTGCTTCTTATTTCGAGGCATATGGTTTGAAACAGGTACCCGGCGCCGAAGGCTACTATCAGCCAGTGATGTTTGAAGAAGTAGCGCCGCCCAAGAGCGGCAGCCTGAAAATTGATAAAACGACGTATGAACTCAGCAAAGACCTCGTGATCCTAAGCGGCAATGCTACCGACGTAAAAACGACGGCCGTTTTTGCCAACTACGGCTGGGTGGATGCTACCGCCGGCGTGGATGATTATAAAAACCTGGATGTGAAAGGGAAAGTCGTTTTTGTGCTGCCGGGTACGCCCGACGACCAGTCACCACAAGCGATTTTTGATGCAGGTGCGATGAAGCGTAAATGGGCTGCCGAGCGCGGCGCGGTTGCGTTGGTCGAGCTATATCGCCTGCAATTCCCCTGGAATTTCTTCGTCAATTATTTTGGCAAGGAAAGCATTCGTCTGGCGGAAGGCGAAAAGGACGCCGATCTGCCAAATATCGTTTATGCTTTCTTCAAAGAACCTTCGCCCAATCCAATCACGGATTTGCAAAAAGGTAAAAAACTGAAAGTCGAATTCAAATGCACTGCCGGGGGCGCCAAGCCACTGCCATCGCAGAATGTGATTGGCATGATCGAAGGTACCGACCCACAACTGAAAGATGAGTATATTGTGCTCACCGCACATTATGACCACGTGGGCGTCGGTAAGCAGGGCGGCGGCGCCTATACCGCTGAAGACAGCATTTTCAACGGCGCACGCGACGATGCTTTTGGCGTGGTGGGTGTATTGGCTGCCGCCAAGGTTTTTGGACAACAGCCGCCTAAGCGGTCAGTGATTTTTATGACTGTAACCGGCGAAGAAATCGGGCTGCTGGGCAGCAAATACTACGCCGATCATCCGCTTGTCCCAATGGATAAGGTGGTTTTCAATCTCAACTGCGATGCGGCAGGTTACAACAATACCAGCATCGTGTCCATTTTTGGGTTTGGTCGCACCGGCACCGACGATCAGATTCGCAATGGCTTGAAGCCCTTCGGTTTGGAGGTCTTTGCCGATCCTGCGCCAGAGCAAAATTTGTTCGACCGCTCGGATAATGTTTCGTTTGCCGCCAAAGGCGTACCGGCATTGACGTTCAGTCCAGGTTTTACTGCTTTTGATCAGGCTGTTTTAAAGTATTATCATCAGGTGACCGACAATCCTGATACGATTGACTACGATTACCTGCAAAGGTACTGCCAGGCATACGCGCATACGGCTCGCCTGATCGGCGACATGGCGCAGCGCCCGTTCTGGGTAAGCGGCGACAAGTACGAGCAAGCTGGCAAGAAATTATACAATAAATAAAAAGCATCATAGAAATTTGAAGGGTGGGATCAGGGCGTCTCACCCTCCGGTTTCTGTCTCCTGCGCGATAATTGACTTGCTTTCCGCTTTTGCTACACAACTTCCAGGGTGCGTTTGTGCGTTTGTATCGAAAAACAAATTTTCTATGCAACCTGTAAAGTTTTTTGCGCTTAGCGCTATGGTTCTGCTGCTCTTTTCTAACGGGAAAAGCAAAGAATCAACAGAAAAAATGCCAGAATCAGCCATAACTGCCCATGTGCAGGTCAAATCCGCCAAGCCCACGCACGATCTCTGGAACGAACTGCTCAAAAAACACGTGAGCGCCGATGGTAAAGTAAATTATAAGGG
>CAZQTF010000285.1:0-3834 GCA_964596135.1 uncultured Saprospiraceae bacterium
TAAGATAAATATAAAGATTATTTTGTGGTCATTTTCTCCAAATCCAATTCTACATAAAACGTATCAAATCCATCCCTTTTTATCGTAAAGCCATGTTTTTCAAATAAACGAATCATACCTTTATTCGTTGCCAGCACGGAGGCATATATTTTGCGGATGCCCTTGTCGCGCGCAATTTCCAGAATATAATCCGTGAGAATGGTACCTAAACCCTGCCGTTGCCAGGGATCAGCAATAAGAATGGCGTACTCGGCGTTTTCTCCCCAGGCATCAGCAATGATGCGCACTACGCCGATCATCAATTTTTCGCCTTTATCTTCAATTTCCACAATGATGGCAATCTCGCGATCGTAATCATTTTGGGTGTAGCGGGCTAAAAATTCATGCGTAACTTGCGGTACGTACCCGAAAAAGCGATAATACAAAGATTCTTTGGAAAGATATTGAAACATTTTTTCCACCAATGGTTCGTCTTCCGGGCGGATGGGGCGCAGCGTAGCAGGTGTATCGTCGCGCAGTTTCACTTCTCGAATGTATTTGGCCGGGTAGGGTGAAATGACTAAATGTTGATAATCCTGTTTTTTCCGTTTGCCAACGGCTTTATCCAGTGCAATGTGGGCATCCACGACGATGCCGCCTGCATCGTCCGCCATGAACGGGTTGATGTCAATCTCGGCAATTTCCGGGAAATCCATGAGCAGGTAAGAAAATTTACAGAGCGTGAATGCCAGCTCTTCCAAATTGACGCCCGGCTGACCGCGATAGCCTTTGAGCAACGGATAAATGCGCGTATTGCGAATGATCTGCCGCGCCAGCGCCATATTGAGTGGAGGTAATCCCAGGCGCGTGTCTTTGAACACTTCCACACCGATGCCGCCTTGTCCGAAAGCGATCACCGGACCAAAAATCTGATCTTTTTTGGCGCCGATAAAAAGCTCAAAAGGCTTGTCAATCATGCGTTCTACGAGTATGCCTTCGATATGGGCATCGGGTTGATATTTTTTGACGCTGTCAATAATGTCGTCGAATGCTTCCCGCACATTCTCTTCATTTCGCAGATTTAACTTAACGCCACCGGCATCGCTTTTGTGGCTAATGTCGGGCGATTCGATTTTTAGCACCACCGGATAGCCCAATTCATTGGCGTATTTGACTGCGTCGGTCGCTTTTTTGGCAATTTTGCACACCGTTACCGGAATGTCGTAGCAAGCCATAATCACTTTGGACACGTGCTCGGCGAGTTCTCGTTCTCCGGTTTCCAAAGCACGGTAGATAATTTTTTGAGCGCCAGCGGTATCGGGCACAAACTCATGCGGCGTTTCAGAAGGTGTTTCGTACAGGAGTTTCAAATTCTGGGAATACTGACACATGCGAATGAAAACGTCCACGGCACTTTCGGGATAACGATAGTGTGGCACCCGACCGTGTTCCAGGATTTCGCGGGCATCGGCAACATCCTGTTCGCCCATCCATACGGCAAGAATTGGCTTGCGGCGATCCCGCGCCACTTGTACCACTTCGATCGCGGCTTTTGCCGGTTCAGACACTGCCTGGGTAGTAAAAATTGCCAGCACACCGTCCACGTTTACATCGTGCACGCAGGCTTCGAGCGCCTGGCGGTAAATGTCGGCAGTAGCGTCGCCCAGTACGTCTACCGGATTGTTATGGCTCCAGTGTGGCGGCAAAATTTCATTGAGTTTTGCCATTGTTTCTTCGGAAAGCGGCGCCATGCGACCGCCATTGCCAATCAAATAATCAGTTGCCAATACACCTGGCCCGCCGGCATTGGTCAAAATTGCCAAACGGTTGTTCCTGGGGCGAGGCTGCATCGCCAAAGCCTGAGCACAGTTGAATAGTTGTGCAATCGTATCCACCCGAATGATACCCGCCCGACGGAAGGCGGTGTCGTAGATGGCATCGTCTCCTGCCAGCGAACCCGTATGCGACATCGCGGCACGACCACCTTCCTGACTTTTGCCGGCTTTGAGAATGATGATGGGCTTAGAACGTGCAAAGGCACGAGCTGCGCTCATGAATCGCCGCGCATCCTTGAGGCTTTCCATGTAGATCAGAATAGAGGAAGTGTTGTTGTCGGTGCCAAAATAATCAATTAAATCGGCGAAACTTACGTCAATCATGGAGCCAACCGATACGAAGTAGCTGAACCCTACATTTTGATCCACCGCCCAGTCGAGAATAGACGTACCCAGCGCGCCGCTTTGCGAAATAAAAGCGATATTGCCCTTGAGGGCGGAGCGAGTCGCAAAGCTTGCGTTCATACCGAGATTAGGATTCAAAATGCCGAGGCAATTCGGACCGATGATACGCATGTTGTAGTGGCGGGCAGTTTGCAAAATCTGCTCGTACATTTTTTGTCCTTCTTCGCCTGCTTCTTTGAAACCAGCGGAGATGATGAGCAAGCCGCCTACGCCGGCTTTGCCGCACTCTTCGACCAGCCCGGGCACGGTACGCGCAGGCGTGGTGATGACCGCCAGGTCTATTTTTTCAGAAATTTTACCAATGTAATGATAGCAATGGCGGTCGAGAATGGTATTATATTTGAGATTAACAGGAAAAATATTTCCCTTAAATCCGGCGTCGAGCATGTTTTTCATTACGGCGTACCCGACCGAGTCTTTTTTCACCGAAGCGCCGATAATGGCTACATTTCTGGGCTTGAAAATTTTATCCAAACGTGATTGTGTGCTTCTTTGGGATTGCATAGTTTTTTATTTTTTGATATGCTAATGTGCCAATTTGTTGATGTGACGATATAATGCTTGATCAGTAATAATGTAATATTAAAATATCACAAAATCCCTATATTAAAATTTCCAATAAGGTTGCAAATTTGCCATAACCGAGTGCATATAAGCATCATAAGTTTCCCATACCCGCATGCCGGAAGTAGTAGCACCCTCGGGGTAGGGAATAGGCTCGCCATTGACACCAGCGACAAAATTGTAAACGCATTTACGCAATTCTTCAAGGTTATAACCGCCTTCCAGTGTTGCAAACAGGTGTGGAAAGCGCGCACTCAATAATTTTCCTATTTCATAAAACGCATTGGCGGATACTTTTAGTTGTAATAACAGATCAAATTGATGCGCATCAAAACCCGCGGAAACAGCCAGTACATCGGGTTGGAATTGTTCGGCAACCGGTAGAAAATTATGCACTGCATTCATAAAAATGTCATCGCCGCTGCCCGGCGGTAAAGGAACGTTCACCGTAAAGCCCTTGCCTTTGCCCGCGCCGATCTCATCCACAAAGCCATGCCCCGGAAACGCCGGATACTGATGTAAAGACCAATATAAAACCTGGTCGGTATCATAAAAAATTTCGCTGGTACCGTCGCCAAGGTGACCGTCGAAATCGAAAATGACTACGCGTTTGCCTTCCTCTAAAAATTTTTGAGCAGCGATCGCTATATTGTTGAACAGACAAAAACCGCTCGCGTGCCCCGGATATGCATGATGCCCGGGCGGGCGCACCAGAGCAAAGTCATTGGTTTCAGCTGCTGCAATGGTCAAACCTACAGCATAGCGTGCTGCATTGAAGCTGCCTTTGGAAGTAACGGTGTCCGCATCGAGGCGACCATCCATACAGCAGGCATCTTCTACTAATTGAATGTATTTTTTATTGTGAATCAAAGGTATATAAGGCAAGCCGTCTATCAGAGACGTTTCTTCCAATCCTTCAAAAACGGACAAACGCTTCGGATTCTCCGGATGCATGCCCGTATCATGTCCCAGGCAAATCGAGTTGTAAAGTAGTTTCATGATAATAAAAGGCGTTACTGTAGTTACTTTTTTGTTGTTAAGCAATTAATTA
>CAZQTF010000286.1:0-3790 GCA_964596135.1 uncultured Saprospiraceae bacterium
GAACATGATGCTGTTGATTAATAATATTCGCCAGTTCCAGCCCGTCCATATTGCCACCGAGGTTGATGTCTAGTAGCACCATATCCGGCGTTTGCGTTTCCAGTGCCCGGAGCGCCTGGGCTTTGTTATGGGCAATGGCATCTACGGTATAATTAATATTAGTGAGATATTCACGAATATCTTCGGCGATGAGCGGTTCATCCTCTACTACTAATATTCTTATTGTTGCCATTATATTGCTTTATAATTTGGTATTAATATCTCAACGCTTGTACCATGATCAGATCGTACACTTAGTGCGCCTTCCAGTTTTTGTGTAAAGGCTTTCACCAGGCGGAATCCAAGGCTTTTTAAATTCTCAATATCAAAATTGGATGGCAACCCTTTTCCATTATCCGAAATGCTTAACCGCAGTCCTTTGTCCTCCTTTTTTAATACCATATTTAGTTCTCCTTGCTGGTCGTTAGTAAAAGCATATTTCAAAGAATTACTTATCAACTCGTTGATAATCAAACCCAAAGGTATGATGGTGTCCACATCTAATTTAAGTGCATCAATATCTTTTTTGATGATAATATGCTGCGGATTGATGTTATAACTATTGATTAAGCTATCGGTCAGTTTGTCAATATATTCTGCGGCATCCACCCCGACCAAGTCTTCATCTTGATATAAGTTTTTGTGAATCAATGCTATAGAGTTAACGCGGTTGCGACCCTCCTGAATGGCTTCTTGGGCTTTGGGGTCTTCGATCTGTCGTGATTGCAGGCTCAGCAATGAAGAAATGATTTGCAGATTATTTTTTACCCGATGGTGAATTTCTCTGAGCAGCGTTTCGCGATCTTCCAGCGCGCGCTGAATCTTATTTTTCTGTATTTCCAACTGGCGGTTGCTTTTCTGCTTTTGCCGGTAGCTGCGCCACAGCAATAACAAAATGACCAGACCTGCACCCAGCCCTCCCAGAGAAACATTGCGAATGATGCGCTGGCGCTGTAATTGGCTGTTGAGCAAGGCTTCTTGCTGGGCGCGTTCCAATGCCAGAATTTCTTTCTCCTTGTCAAATTTATATTGCAACTCCAGCCGCGTGATCGCTCTGGTTTGCTCGTCGTTGCGGAGGCTGTCATTGAGAGCTACGTAGCGTTCATAAAAATGAAGCGCACGGGCATCTTTACGTATTTTATATAATTCATATAATGATTGATAAACTTTTAGAATGTTTTCCCGCTCGCCCACCTGCTCGGAAAGCGTTAAAGCTTCACGCAGGTATCGTTCGGCAAGCGCTATCTGCTCCAATTTGAGATAAACCCGACCCAAATCAACTGCTGTGCGCGCCAGATCGGATTTGTTTTTTGTTTGTTGAGCAATTTGATATGCCTGCAATTGAAAATCACGTGCCTGGGCATAATCTTTCAGATGGTAATAGGCAATTCCCAAATTATTGTAAGAAGCGCAAATACCTAGTTGGTCCCCCAATTGTTGCTTGATTGCCAGCGATTTTTTATGAAAATAAATGGCGGAATCCAGTTTACCGATTGTTTCATACAATCCGCCGAGATTATTTAAGGTAATGGACATCCCCACCTGATCATTTATCTTTTCTTTAATTTTAAGGCTTCGGTTGTAATAGATGATGGCGTCTTTGTAAGCTTTTAGTTTCCAATAAATCATGCCGATGTTGCCCAGAACAGCAGCAACACCCCGAATATGTGAGGCTGCTTCGAAGTCGGAAAGCGACGAAAGGAAATATTCAATCGCTTTAGTGTAATTACCTTGTTTATCATAAACCAGCGCGATGTTATTGTACGCGGCTGCTTTGGTAACTGGATTGTTGAAATGGCGGAGATGATCGAGTGATTGTTCATAAGCTTCTATCGCGGCATCGAGATCGCCCCGGGTTTCATAGACAACACCAAAATTGGAATGCAAACTGCTGAGCATAGCGGTATCCTTCAATGTTTGCGCTATTTTCAGTGCCTGCTGCCAGGTTGCTTCCGCCTGGTCTAATTTTCCCAGATCGTAATAGCAACTGCCCATGGCTATCAGCGCTTTGGCTTGATAAGTGTTGTCTGCACGTTTTTGAGCCAGTTCCAATGCTTGCTGGTGGTAAGAGATGCCCTGCTGCGGATCGTTTCGCTGTAAAATCTGACCGATATTAACCAGCACTTCCATTTTTTGGGTATCCGGTAACTTGGTTCGTAGCAATGTCTGCAAGCTATCAATTTCCGGTGTTTGCGCATAAAGGGAGGTAATGGATCGCAAAAAAAATAGGATTCCAGTAATGATGTAATAATGAATTACTTTGTTCCATTTCCAAAAAGACTGCATAGTCATTCGTTTGTGTGGTTTTGTCGTTTTCTAAGTTGCTTTCAGCTTGAAGATACAGTTTTTTTGCAATAAGGAACATTATTAAAGGTCGGATCGCAGTTGCCGATGAGGAGCAAGGCCTTCCACGAGGATGCGCAATCCGAAGCAGAAGACCTTGCAAGGAGTTGAATGGGCGTTAAGCATGCCGGTAATTACAGCGCTACTTTGGCTATACCATTGCGGACGTTGATTTTCGTGCCCTTTTGAATGGTTTTGGACATGCCGCACACATTCATATTGACTGTACTTGATACAGTCAAAGAACCGTTCGTTTTTTCCGGGAAGAGTAATCTCATATACGATCCTGTGGATTCAAACTCGGCACTTACATCAATGTCGGCTTGAAACGCAGACTCTTCTACTGTCATGCAAATCACTTCTGAACCGAATATTACCCAGCATACTTTAGTCTTCCTCGGAAGATCACTTTCGTTGGTATACGAACTGATCGCATCGGTTGCATTTTCTGCAGCGGCAGCATCATGTTTTTCGACAGGCATAACAGAAAAGAATGCCATAACAATAGCCAGAAACAGTTTCATTTTTTAATTAATTTAATGGGTTAAAGAATACCCCAAAATTAGGCGGTTATCGCCCACCGCAAATCATCCTTTTGGATGATTTGTGTTTTTGGGCTCTTGGCGCTTTTTTAACCTTGGTAATGGCAAAATTGCACTATTCCAAAGCTGCGATTGCCTCTATTTCAATAAGAAACCCATGATGTAAATCTTTAACAGGTACCATCGCCCGCGCGGGTTTATGCTCGCCAAAAAACGCTGCGTACTCGGCGTTCACCTGATCCCAAAGGGAAATATCCGAAATATAAACGGTGACTTTCAGCACGTGCCGAAGGTCGCTGCCGGCGGCTTCTACAATTGCTTTCACATTTTCCAGCGTTTGCCGGGTTTGTTCCTCGATGCTGCCCAGTACCTTTTCTCGATTGGGCTTGATTGGCAACTGGCCGGCTACAAAAATCAGGTTATTCCAGACCATTGCCTGTGCGTAATGCCCGGCGGGCGATGGTGCGTTGGGCGTCGAAATGGCGTGTGGTTTCATCATAATGTTATTTAATGTGATATTTTTTCGATGGTGTAAATTTCGTTCAAAGGAATTATTTTGGTTGGCTGGCAAGGAAATTTTCTTAGATTTAACTTTCGATTTTATTTTTTTAAATCACCCAAATCCCAAAGGGATGTCCTGGGAAAAATTCTGAACCACATGATCTTTTGTAAAAAACACCTCGCATGGTCGTTGACGCTGGCGTTGATGTGGGCAAATACTATTTTGTCGGCGCAGGAAAACGAGACCAAATCAGATTCTACCAAAACAGAAAAGAAAGAGAAAAAAGAAGGTTTACCGCTGGAGCCTGGTCGGAAATTACATCTCAAAACCGACGAAGGCACCTGGATGAACCTCGATGTGAGCC
>CAZQTF010000287.1:0-3788 GCA_964596135.1 uncultured Saprospiraceae bacterium
CGTTCATCTAAGTGTTTGAAAATGATGGTATTTTCATCGGTGGCGTGCAAGGTCAGAAAGCGAAAAACTTGCTTGCCGAGTTTGTACAACTTGGCGACAGAAGCGTAAGTTGTGTAATCAGTTTGCCCGGCGGCTAATGACAGTTGAGCCAGCGCATTGCGGATGCCTTTGTGCGGCAGGTCGAATATAGGAATTCTGTTGGCAACTGCAGCGTTGCCCATAGTCGGGTGACGGAGTGTTTTCATATTGGTTGAAATTTTTTGTTTGTTTACAGTCGTGAGGCAAAACTCATGTAAATACATCGAAATAGAAAGAAAATCCGACCAAAGTGGGAAAAAATTCGGCAGAAAAGAAGGCGAAAAAAGAGAGAATAGTATCTGATCTTTGTTGTAAAAAATTGAAAATAAAGGAGTTGTTTATTGACGTTTTTTAAAAACGTGTGCCGCACCATTGCGAATGCGGCACGAAGTTTTTTCATCTTTTTCTTTTGAAACCTTTAGGCGCCAGTCCTGGCGTTGCCATGTTGCCGATCCCCGGCATTTTACTCATTTTGTGCATCATTTTACGCATTTGGTCAAATTGTTTGATAAATGCGTTGATATCGTTGATATTTTGCCCGCAACCTTTGGCGATGCGTAATTTACGGCTCATGTTGAGCAATTCAGGATTTTCGCGCTCCTGCGGGGTCATCGAGTAAATAATGGCTTCCACTTTGTTGAAGGCGCTGTTGTCAATATCCACATCCTTCAGGGCTTTGCCCATGCCGGGAATCATACCCATCAGGCTTTTGATATCGCCCATGCGACGGATTTGGTTGATCTGACCCAAAAAGTCGTTGAAGTCGAATTTGTTTTTCTTGATTTTCTTTTCCAGGCGCTTGGCTTCTTCTTCGTCAAATTGCTCTTGCGCTTTTTCCACGAAAGACACGATGTCGCCCATTCCCAGAATGCGCTGCGCCATTCGGTCGGGGTAAAACACATCGAGCGTGTCCATTTTTTCACCTGTACTGACGAATTTGATTGGTTTGCCCACCGTGTATTTGATCGAAAGCGCCGCACCACCGCGCGTATCGCCATCCAATTTGGTGAGCACCACGCCATCGTAGTTGATGATATCATTAAATGCCTTGGCGGTATTCACAGCATCCTGACCAGTCATGGAATCCACTACGAAAAGCGTTTCCTGCGGCTGGGTCGCCATTTTGATGCGCGAAATTTCGTCCATCATTTCCTCATCTACCGCAAGGCGACCGGCAGTATCTATGATCACTACATCGAAGCCATGCGTTTTGGCATGCTTGATGGCGTTATTGGCGATCTCCACCGGATTTTTGTTTTCCGGCTCTTTATAAATAGGCACCCCAATTTGCTCGGCGAGCACCGTCAACTGGTCAATAGCGGCAGGGCGATACACGTCGCAGGCAACAAGCAGCGGCATTTTCTGGCGTTTGGTTTTCAGGAAATTTGCCAGTTTGCCGGAAAAAGTCGTTTTACCAGAACCTTGCAGACCTGCGATCAGCACCACCGAAGGCTTGGTTTTGGCAATATTGATCCCAACCGATTCACCGCCCATCAGCGTCACGAGCTCGTCCATGACGATTTTCACCATCAATTCGCCCGGCTTGACCGATTTGAGCACGTTTTCGGAACCGAGGGCTTTGTCTTTGACTTTATCGGTAAATTCCTTGGCGATTTTATAGTTCACGTCGGCATCTACCAGTGCGCGTCGGATTTCCTTGATGGACTCCGCAACATTCAACTCGGTCAGGCGATTTTCGCCGCGCAATACTTTAAAGGCTTGATCTAATCGGGTACTCAGATTATCAAACATCGTAATATTAATTTTTGAAGTAGAACAGGTCGAAAAAGGTAATTTCTAAACCTTTTTAACTTCCTTGATTGTCAAAATTTTTCAAAAAAAGAATGACAAATATACACAAAACTCATCTCAACTGTTTCAAACAAGTGAGAAACTCATTTTTGTTCGTTAGATTTCTTAATAAAGTGTTAATTTTTTTGCCTGCTTCGGCGCTATTTCTACAGCCAAATGCTTATATTTGAAGCATCTACACAAAGCTACTTGCCCGTTCTGTAAGCATATTCTTTCAGCAAATAAAAAACCATTATGACCGCGATTCCAAAAGTTCTCATTATGCTCGCGTTGTGGTTGCTCTACACATTCCTGATTTGGCGGGGATGCTCGGAGCAATTGTGCTGCAGCGCTGAGCCGATTATCGAAATGCCGCCAACCGACACAAGTGCGGTGGAAGCAAGGCGTTATCCGATTGATTTCCGTTGGTCGGATGCGACTGCCTTTACCAATGAAGGCTTTGATGCGCTCAAGCAATCCATTCTGGCCAAAGGCTCCGATCAGGGCATTTTGCAAATCACCGGCTTGTATTTTGAAGGCGAGCCTAAGCCCGAAGGCTATGACAATATGGGCTTTGCCCGTGCTGACAAAGTAAAGGCGCTGTTTGCCGGCGTTGTGCCCGACGAGCGGATTCGCCTGCGCGCTCGTGCCATTGATGAACGCCCCGGCGTACGAACCGGGTATTTTGAAGGTGTTGATTTTGAATGGATTACACCGGAGGAAACCGTGACCAGAACGGTGGAAGAAATTGCCGATCGCACCATTGTGCGCTTCCCGTTTGGTTCGGTTGAAAAAGAATACGACCCGACGGTAGATGAATATCTGGACAAGCTCGCCACTCGCGTCAAGGAGACCGGCGAGAAAATCTCGTTGACCGGTCATACCGACAATGTGGGCGAAAATGCCACCAATATTGAACTGGGACGTCGCCGGGCCAATGCCATCCGGGGAATTCTGGTGCAAAAAGGTGTAGCGGCTGCCCAGATTTCGGTGGATTCCAAAGGGGAAAGCCAGCCAACTGATACAAACGATACCGAAGAAGGACGTCACAACAACCGTCGGGTGGAAGTACGCCTGATTAAACAACAATAATTTTTTCAAAACAAAAAACGAACAAAACCATGTATAATAGAATTATGTTGCTGCATATGACGCTAACAGATTGCTGGTGGTGGTGGCTACTGGCCTCGCTGGGCGCTTTTTTGCTGGGTCTATTGCTGGGTTGGTGGCTTTGGTACAAGTATCGCCGCCACGTAACCCAATTGGAAAATGAAATGAAAGGATTACGTTCTCAATTGATTGATTGGGAAGAAAAGAACAAGGAATTGGAATATCAACTGGAAGAATTGCGCAAAGCTGATGCTAATCTGAAAACGAAACTGCAGATATGCGAAGCCGATAAAGCAATTTTACAGAACAGACTGGAGCAGGCTGGTATTGTAGTGGGATCTCGTGGCGAAGGCGATACAGGCATGTATGCGGGCATATTCAAAACAGACAACCTGCAAATCGTAGAAGGCATCGGTGCGAAAATTGAACAGGTGCTGAAGAAGGCAGGTATTTCTACCTGGGTGCAGTTGGCTGCTTCTAAAGTGGATGATCTGATTCGCATTCTGGAAGAAGCGGGTCCAAATTACCGTATCCATGATCCATCCACTTGGCCACAACAGGCAGCCCTTGCCAACGAAGGCAAATGGAATGAATTGGTTGCTCTACAGAAAACACTAAGCGCTGGCCAAGTAGCAGGCGAAACCGAGACGCCAGCCAAAGTGGAGAAAATGGCAATGAAAATCCTTGGATTTTCCAATAACCCGGAGGATCTGAAGATTATCGAAGGCATTGGTCCGAAAATCGAAGAATTGCTAAAAGCCGCGGGTATCAATACCTGGGGCGATCTGTCGGTGACCTCCGTGCAGCGT
>CAZQTF010000288.1:0-3782 GCA_964596135.1 uncultured Saprospiraceae bacterium
TAATCGTCATTTAAAAAAAGAATTATATGTTGAATCTAATTGCAATGATTACACTGGTAATCAGCTTGTTCTCGAACCAAAATCATCTCAACATGAGTACAGAAAAAATCACAATTACCAATACTCCAACCGACACGATTCCTGCAGATCAGCTCGAAGTGGCAACCCTCGGCGGCGGCTGTTTCTGGTGTGTGGAAGCGGTGTATCAGAATTTGGAAGGCATTTATTCGGTGATATCCGGCTATGCCGGCGACACGAAAGAAACCGCCGATTATAAAATTGTTTCTTCCGGTAAAACCAACCACGCCGAAGTGGTACAGATAAAATTTAATCCGAAAGTGATCTCCTATGCCGATATTCTGGAAATTTTCTGGAATACGCACGATCCTACGACGCTCAACCGTCAGGGCAACGACGTGGGACCGCAATACCGCTCGGTCATTTTCTATCACAGCGAGGAGCAAAAGCAGATTGCTGAGCAATCGAAAAAAGAAGTCGCCACGCAGGTTTGGGACAAACCCATCGTGACCGAAATTGCTAAATTCGAGGCATTTTACGAGGCAGAAGATTATCACCAGGATTATTACAACAACGTAGGCGACCGCAATCCTTACTGCACTTACATTATTACACCGAAGGTGCAAAAAATGAAGAAAATGTTTGGCGACAAACTGAAGAAAAGCAATTAGGAAATTATGATGTACTTATCATAAATAAAAAAAGGAATACCGGTTGTCATACCGGTATTCCGTTAACCCATCTTGGAGTAAATCTACTCCTTCACAAACCTACCAATACTGGTTTTTCTTTCTGTACGGATGGTGATCACATAATGACCCGGGCGGAGCGAGTGCACCTCCAGCGTTTGTTGTTGTGTATTCGCCGGAAGCGGCGTGCGCATTACCACTCTCCCTGCCAAATCGGTGATGACCATTTCGCCATTGGTTTCGGTTTCCTGGCTGAGCTTTATGTTGATCTGATCATTGGCAACAGTCGGATATACAAGAACCGGCTCGATAATTTCTTCTTTGAAGAAGACGGCTATGATTTTATGATATTCATATTTACCATCAAAATCCACCTGCTTGAGGCGATAGTAATTCACGCCCGGCAGCGGCTGCTCGTCCACAAAAGTGTAATCATGCGGCATAGCGGAAGTACCGTGCCCCGCTACCACTCCGATTGCTTCGAAGCGCTTGCCGTCTTTGCTGCGTTGCACCTCCATGTAGTCGTTGTCGCGCTCGGTAGCGGTGCGCCATTGCAGCGCAATATGATCTTGCCCAGCTTTGCCAGTAAAAGAAACAAGCTCGATGGGGAAGACGGTGATCCCTGTATTGGAGTTAAAATTAGTGACACGAAAAGTTCCGTTGTCGTCACTCGCATTCCAGGCATAGAGCTTGATGGTGACAGTATCGTTAGCTGGTATGGTGATATTGAAAGTAGAAGAAAGCGTGATTTCCGATGTGTCCGACAGCGTACCAGCGCTTAAGAACGTTTCAGTACCCGTTCCGATTTGATAACTGAACTGATAGTCGGTAGGCCCCGTGTTACTTCTTTGCACATACATAGTGATGTTGGTCAATTGGAAAAAGGAAGCAGATTTTGCTGTCAAAGAAAACTGGTAATAATCATTATTATCACGCGCGTTGGAATTCCATAATCTTGAATTAATGGAACCACTTCCGCTTTCTGCATTAACACCCGAACCTCTGGTGATTGTTGATGCCGATGCTATGATATCTGTATTAACATTCGTGGCTGGAGTGGATACTTGGTTGCCGGGTTCACCTGCGAAATCCCAGGTTGCCAACACTACTTGTGCTTGTATCATAGAAGAAAATGCAAACAATAATACACTGAAAGATAGGGATAAGGTCTGCTTTCTCATGAGACTGCATTTTGCGTTTATGATTTGTTTAGGTCGTTTCTAATTCCAAAGCATAGAAAAACATCCGAAAGAATGCTGTTCGGTAAAATCAATGTTAGGGCGTCCGTGATACGTTGAAAAGATAAATTACCTGCTTAGATAGTATGCAGGTGTAGCGTGTTGTCGTGTTTGTTCAATATGAATACAAAACAAAGAGAATAATAGTAAAGATGCAACTATTTGATATTAAGAATTTGTAAAAAAATAAAAAATAGTGTCACTTTTTTGATGAAAGTGAACGCCATTGAGTGAAAAATTACCAAAAAATTGGTATGTGTAATGTTATAATTTTACAAAGCGCGCTGTTTTAACAATTCTGCCGCTTCGGATGGTCAGTATATAATGCCCTTGAGGTAAAACATTTACGTCGAGCGATTGCTGCTGCATACCTCGTGCAAAAGATTGCTGTAATACGATACGCCCGGTGAGGTCGGCGATGTAGATAACGCCATCATTCTCTGCTTCTTCGGCGAGGGTGATGTGCAGCAGGTCGCTGGTGGCCGTAGGAAAAACGGTTAAGTCAACGACTTGCTGTTTATTATATAACACCGCTATCACATCGTGGTATTGCGTGGCGCCGTCGTAATCTTCCTGGCGGAGGCGGTAATAATTTACCCCCGACAGCGGCTGCTCATCTACAAAGGTATAGTCGCGCGGCACATCGGAGTTGCCAGCTCCCCTGCGTTGCCCGATTTCGATGAACTGCTGCCCGTCTTGGCTGCGTTCTACCGCCATCAGGGCGTTGTTGTACTCCGTAGCGGTGTGCCAGGCGAGATGAATGGCGTTGCCGATGCGCGTGCCGCTGAAGGAAGTAAGCTCGATGGGGAGCGCGCCGCTGACTTTCAAACCACCGGAGTTTACGATGTCCTGGAACGTGCCGTCGCCCGGATAGGTATAACCATTGGCGCTGATGGAACCTGAACCGAGCAGCCCGCCGCCAGCATTAATGATCAAAGGCGTATTGTCGAGCATTACTTCGCCGAGTAATAAGAAAGTTGCGCCATTGTTGATGGTGATCGTGGAATTGACCAAACTCAAATCGGCGCCGCCCGTCATGAGTAAAATACCATTCGGACCATTTAGCGTGATGGAAACGCCGTCGAAATTAAAATCGCCGGTCAGAATGACCAAATGATTGATGACAAATTCTGTGCATGAGCCGGGAGGGGTGCCGCCCCAGGTAGCCGCAAAGGCAGCGCCGCCGTTTTTTGAAGAAGTACAGGTTTGAGCCGACACGGATTGGACAAATGTTAGCAGTGTTGCACTCATCAGTGCATACAGTAATTGTTTTCTCATAGTATGTTATATGCGTATAAAAAATATATTCGCCTCAGCCTACTTGTAAAACAGACTGACGGTTTTGCGTGCATACAGGAATGTAAAGGGAAATCGCATACACGTGGCCGCTGTTGTTGCTATGTCCAAATTTGAATAAGGGTCTCGCCGGAGAAAGTTGCTATGTTCGCGCCATCGTGTGCTCAGTGCAAACTTTGTTTTGATGCAGACGCTTTAGGTAAGGTGGGCGCATTCCTTTTTGAGGATCAGCGCCTGAACAACAGGGGGGGATTTACCTAAGTAGTCTGTGTAATTTTATTTGAGCTCCATTGAATATTGGATAGTGGGTCAAAACGGCTGTTTTATTCAGATTTCGCAAATCTCAGAGATTTACGAAATCGCGTCCACTCTTTTGACCCCGTACCGGAATATTGTTTCAAATGTACAATGTTATTTTTAAAAATGCAAGCGCGGCTTGTGTAATTTTGATCGGGAACGGTAGAATTGAGGGAGGAAATGGTTGAATATGCGGATGTATTGCTTTTTATGGAACGTGCATTCAAAAAATTAAACCGCAAAA
>CAZQTF010000289.1:0-3772 GCA_964596135.1 uncultured Saprospiraceae bacterium
TATCTCCACCCTCTCAATCTACACCTCCATTCCAAAAGGGATTGCAAAGATAATATCAATCATTGTTTTTGCCAAATTTTTTAAAGAAATTTTTTATTTCGCTTTTTTAACTTGGCATTGCTTATCTCTTTTGGAAAGCGGATGCGAATTTATAAACTGATTAGAAATCTGGCAAGTATTTTTGCATTTTTTTTATTTTTTTCTGCTGGGATTTCCAAAGCAATTTTAACAAGGGGTATTGCATTTGTCATGGCATTCTGTTGCGAAATCATTTATTTTTGTGCGTCTTTTTAAACAGATAATCTAATTTCTAAACCAATTTGAATAAAATGAAAAAGCACAATTTTAATGCAGGACCAGCCATATTGCCAAAAGAAGTAATGGAACAAGCAGCACAGGGAGTGTTAGACCTTGATGGTTCCGGGCTATCTATTCTTGAAATTTCACATCGAAGCACAGCTTTTGAGGCAATTATTGGAGAAGCGGAGCAATTGGTCAGAGAATTAGTCGGATTAAGTGATGACTACGCGGTTCTGTTTTTGTCGGGCGGCGCCAGCACGCAGTTTTTTATGGTACCGATGAATCTGCTCAATGAAAACGAGACCGCTGCATATCTTGATACGGGTTCTTGGGCGAATAAAGCAATCAAAGAAGCAAAAAACTTTGGTAAGGTGGAAGTGTTGGCGTCTTCCAAAGCTGACAACTACATTTATATTCCGAAAACGTTTTCGGTTCCGGCAAATGCAAAGTACCTGCACTTCACCAGCAATAATACCATATACGGTACACAATATCATTGGACACCGGAAGCGCAGGTGCCATTGGTGTGCGACATGTCTTCAGATATGCTGAGCCGCCCAATTGACATTAGCCGATATGGACTGATTTATGCCGGCGCGCAAAAAAACCTTGGTCCTGCCGGCGTTACCCTGGTGATTGTCAAAAAAGATATGCTTGGTAAAGTAACCCGCACCTTGCCTGCAATGCTCGACTATCGCACCCATATCGAAGGAGGTTCTTTGTACAATACGCCGCCGGTATTCCCCATTTATGTAACAATGCTCACGCTCCGCTGGCTGAAAGCATTAGGCGGACTCACGGCAATTGCTAAACACAATGAAGCCAAAGCTAAGCTGCTTTATGACGAAATTGATGCAAATCCATTGTTTGAAGGCACGGCTGCCAAGGAAGATCGATCCTTGATGAACGTAACCTTTGTTGCAAAAAATTCGGATCACGAAACGCCTTTCCTGCAAGCATGTAAAGCCGCAGGCTGCGAAGGGCTGAAAGGTCACCGTTCGGTGGGTGGTTTCCGGGCTTCCATTTACAATGCCATGCCGTTGGAAAGTGTGCAGGTGTTGGTAGATGTAATGCGGGATTTTGCACAAAAAAACGGTTAAAAGTATAGAGCCGTTCCTTGAATTTCTATCGCCCAAGGTGCTATTTTTGAGAAAAAAGTGACACCCTTGTTTATATCATGAAACAGATTGAAGAAATTTTTCAATTGGAAATCAGGGGGCGGCGCATTCCGGCACGAATCATCCGGGAGCAGCGGCGCAGCGTGCGCGCTTCGGTCGGCAAAAAAGCGGCCATTTTGCGAATGCCAATCCTAATGTCATTGGAAGCGCAACAAAAACAAGTGGATTGGTTTAAAAGATGGCTGGAGGAAAAATCACTGAAGCACCCCGACATTCTGGCACGTTTTGAAACAAGGGTTTATGAAAGTGGTCAGGAACTAAAGGTAGGCAAGCGCTGCTATACATTGGAAATCAGCTATACAGATAAAAATTCGAGCCGTGCAAAGCTGCGAAACGGTACAATCTACCTAAACCCAGGCGCATCTTCCAACCGAGACACAATCGCCAGACTGCTGAGCAGGGTGATTGCCAAAGATTTTTTTGAGGAAATTTCCCAACGGGTACAGGAACTAAACGATCTCTTTTTTCAGAAAAAATATAACCGCATTGCCCTCAAGTACAACCAATCCAACTGGGGCAGTTGCTCCAGCCAGGGAAATATTAATCTTTCCACACGCCTGCTCCTGGCACCTGATATCGTCCGCGATTATGTTATCATTCATGAACTGGCGCACCTCATCGAGCACAATCACTCCCGCCGATTCTGGAAGCTGGTAGTCACTGCTATGCCTAACTACCGAGAGCACGAACAATGGCTCAAAGATAACGGGCACTTGTGCAGATTTTAATCCGTAGAAAATAAGAGCTAAAAGAAAAGCGCCTTATCTGCATGGAGCAGCCAAGACGCCTCTTTTTTCGTTTTGTAATGGTGTAGCTTATTCCGCCACCACCTCGAACTGCACTTTGGAATCAACTTTTTTGTGCAAATCGAGTACTGCGGTGTAAGTGCCCAGTTCTTTAATATCCTCGTCAATCAGGATTTTTTTACGATCAATTTCGACACCTGCCTGGTCTTTCAATGCTGCAGCAATCTGGATATTGGTGACGCTACCGAACAATTTGCCACTGGTGCCTGCCTTCGCGCCAATTTTCAGAACAATATCCTTTAGTTTATCCACAATCGCCTGATACTCCGCAACCAATTTCGCCTCTTCTGCTGCTTCCCGACGCTTGAGGTCTTCCAATTTATCGCGGTTAGCTTTGTTTGCCACCAGCGCCAATCCTTTGGGTATCAAATAGTTGCGACCATACCCATCCTTCACCGTCACGATGGTATGCTTTTCGCCAACCTTTTCTATATCTTTTAAAAGAATGATTTCCATTTCTTTTGAAGTTTAAAAATTCAGAAAGTTGATTACTTCAGCAAATCCGATACATAGGGCAGCAATGCCAAATGACGGGCGCGCTTGATGGCGGTTGCCACTTTGCGCTGATATTTCAGCGAGTTGCCGGTGATACGGCGCGGCAAAATTTTACCTTGTTCGTTGACAAACTGCAGCAAAAAATCAGCATCCTTGTAATCAATGTACTTGATCCCGAATTTGCGGAAGCGGCAGTATTTTTTACGCTTCTGACCGATATTGGGATTACTTAGAAATTTGATATCGTCTTTAGTATTCGCCATGATTTTTTTCTTTTTGGGTTAAACCATCAGGAATTATTCTTCCTCGTCCTTTACAACTTCTTTCGTTACTTCTTTAGCAGGCTCCTTCAAGGCAGGTTTCGGCGCCGGCTTCGCAGCAGGTTCCACCTCCTGTTTTTTGTTTTCCTGCTTTTTCTTACCAATTAAACCTTTTCGCTTGTCGTCATTGTACTTGACGCCGTACTTATCCAATGCGACAGTGAGAAAGCGCATAATGCGTTCGTCGCGGCGCAGCGAAAGTTCCAGATTCCCCAAAAAGTTGCCATCGGTGGCTTCAAACTCGATGCAGAAATAAACGCCCGACTGGCGTTTGTTGATGGGGAAAGCCAGTTGCTTCAGCCCCATTTCATCCATGTGTACGATGTTGCAATGTTCGTTCTTGAGCAAGTCAACATACGTCTGAGCTGTCGCTTTGATTTCATCGCCCGACAGCACTGGATCTACGATGAAAGTTACTTCATAATTTCTCATTGGAATCAGACATATAAATTTAGTGAAATAAAAAAAGCGGCTGCAAAGGTAAGTGTTTGGGTTGAAAAAGAGAAGCTTATGTGCAATAATTTTATGCAAAAACCAGCACAAACAAAGGCAGTGACCAAACCAAATTTATGAAATAAAAAAACCGTTATCCATAATTTATCGTTAAATTGGCTATCAAAACCAATCTTCATTTCTACAAGATGCAAGCAAAATCAATAACTTCCAAAGAATA
>CAZQTF010000290.1:0-3748 GCA_964596135.1 uncultured Saprospiraceae bacterium
GAGAAATTCGGTGCGGTATTTGGTGCCAACTACTTCCGCCGGGATTTTTCGGTTTCCATTCTTGATCCCGATCGTTGGGAATTGCTGAAAGGCACTGATCCGCAGGGAAATCCTACGCCAGGCTATCTTGGTCCCAATGAAATTGAAATTCAAATCGAAGACAACGAACGCGTTCGTTATGGTTTGACGGCTGATTTGGAATTCAGACCAACGAACCGCAACTCCATCTACTTCCGATCTTTATACACCCACACCGATGAAACGGATTTCAACTCTGAGTTTGAATTGACCGTAGCGGGCGTAAGAAATCAGCAATTGACCAATCAGACCCCAACTTCCGGTCGCTTCAGCCGTGGCTCCGGTGAATTAGACTTGAGCAGCGCCGACGAAAGCGAAGATTTGTACAGCTTCATTCTGGGCACGAGAAATCGCTTTGGCAACTTTTCTTTGGATGTGAACGGTACGTTCTCTCAGGCGAATCAGAATTTGTTCAACATTGACGGTACGCATGAAAATGACCAGGCAACCGAAGGTTTATTGTCCAACACTTACAATATTGAACCCTTCTTTTTTGAAATCGAACCAGAAGATAAAGCCAGCGCTACCGACCCAAGCATTTTCTTCCTGCGCAACCTGAACTTCCGCCGCGATAACACGGTGGTAGAAAATCTCTACGAAGGTACGGCTGATTTGCGTTACGATTTTACCATTGGCAACAACATTCCGGCTTACCTGAAGGCGGGTGGGCGCTTTCGCTCGCGCCAGAAAGAAGTGGATCGCAGCCAGGAGCAGTATGACGATGATAACGTAGATGGCTCTCGCTTGAAGGCAACCAATCGTTACACCCTGGAATTGTTCAACTTAGTGCCAGTAGTTAATCCGGTGCAGGGCGGTACCAATCCAAACGTACACGGTGATGCATTTGCGTTCCGCAAATTTTTTGAAGACCCAAAGAATCTGCTCGACACGACCCGCCTGTTTTTCCGCCCGAACAGCTCAGCCATCGAAGAGTTTGACGAAGACATCAACTACCGCGAAGACGTAACGGCAGCTTATTTGATGGGGGTTTTCAATTTCAAAAAATTCACCCTGACCGCGGGCGCTCGCGTGGAACGCACCGAAACAACTTCTTCGCCTTATGTGGAAACAGAAAATGGCTTCGAGCAAATTGATTTTACCAATAGCTATACGAATTTCATGCCATCTGTTCATCTCCGAGCAAACTTGACAGACAATTTTATTGGGCGCTTGTCGTGGTCGAATACGATCGGACGACCGAATTATGACCAGTTGTCCGGTACTTCTGAATTCAATTTTATGGAAACTACGACGCCAGGCGTTTACACCGGTAGTTTCGAGGGCGCTAACCCCGATTTGTTACCGCTGGAATCTATGAATTTGGATTTGTCTTTGGAATATTATTTCAAATCCGGTGGTCTGCTGTCGGTAGGTGGTTTCTACAAAGATATTGATAATCAGATTTTTACTGTTTCACAAGACGAGCGCAACATCACTTTCCAGGATTTATTTTTTGAAGAAATCAATTTCAGCCGCAACGTCAACCTGAATACAGCACAAGTGTATGGCGTGGAATTCGGGTACGATCAGGCGTTTACCTTCCTGCCTTCGCCGTTTGATGGCTTTGGTATCACAACTAATGTAGCATTTATTGAATCGGAAGCAACTTATCCGAACCGAGAAGGCGACAACCTGCCTTTGTTCCGTCAGCCGAGCAACGTGTTCAACATCATTCCGTATTACCAGAAGTATGGCTTGGAAATCCGCGCTGCCATTACGCACAGGAGTAATTTTCTCGTTACAGCCAGAGGGTTGGAAAGCAGTTTTGTAAAGAAAGGAGTGGAAGCAGGTTTCAGCATCACCGATTTTGACGTATATGAGGCAGCACGCACCTCCGTGGACGTGACCGCAGCTTACAATTTCCCTGGTCGGAAATTCCGCATTTTGGCGCAGGCGCGCAACCTGAGCAACTCACCGGAGCAGTTGTACCAGGGCAATACCAGCCGTTATGACCGCCACCAACTGTTTGGAAGATCGTTCTTCCTGGGCTTTTCTGTGAATTTGTAATGATATTATTGGTTTAAATTCATGATTAAAAACCACAGTAGTTTTAATAATTGCTGTGGTTTTATTTTAAGAGCTTAAAAATTTTATAAAATATGAAACGAATAATAAATATTTTGCCTATTTTTATAATAATTCTAACCGCAATCACCCCCGTGATTGCCCAGCAACGCGCCTACCAGGCACCGGAATTTGCCCAAAACTGGAGCAAGCCCGGTTTGCACCCCGATCATATCAATTTAACCTTTGCCGAAGACCCTGCTACTTCTATCAGCGTAACCTGGCGCACCAGCCCGGAAGTAACCGAAGGCTACGCCGAAATTGCCCTGGCAGACGCGGCTCCGAAATTCTGGCGGCGTGCCATTACCCAAAAGGCAATTACCGAAACCATGGACGCTTCGCAAGTGCTCACCGCGGAGGTCATTTCCAATTATCATTCTGTCACATTTACCGGTTTGATTCCCGACACCTTATATGCTTATCGGGTAGGCGATGGCAAAATCTGGAGTGAATGGATTCAATTCCGCACGGCGGCTAAAGAACCGAAGCCCTTTTCTTTCCTGTATGTCGGCGATGCACAGAATTATATTCTGGAATTATGGTCGCGCCTTATCCGCGAAGGCTATCGCAAAACGCCCGATGCCCGCTTTATCATTCATGCCGGTGACCTGGTGACCACCGCTCATAGCGAGCGCCAGTGGCACGAGTGGTTTACCGCCGGTGGCTGGATTCACAGTATGCTGCCCTCCATCCCGGTGATTGGCAACCATGAATATGAGCCTTACAACGCCGAAGAAGCAGAAAAAGATATTCAGCACCTGTCAGTTCAGTGGAGACCGCAATTTGCTTTGCCATTGAACGGACCCGATAGCTTGCAGGAAATGACGTATTATTTTGATTATCAAGGAGCTCGAATCATCGTTCTTACGAGCAGCGAACAAAGGGAGGAGCAGGTTGCTTGGCTCGAGCAGGTGCTGAGTAATAATCCAAATAAATGGACGATTGTGAGCTTTCACCACCCCTTGTTTTCGGCTTCCGAGGGTCGGAATAACGAAAAACTACGCAATTTATGGAAGCCCGTTTTTGACAAATACAAGGTAGACCTTGCCTTGCAGGGACACGACCATAGCTATGCGCGCGGGCGCGCCGGTGAACAGACGGAAAATATCGTTGGCGGTTTGAATACGTTGGATACCACCGGCACAGTTTATGTTGTCTCTGTGAGCGGCGGCAAAATGTACCGCTTGCGCCCAAATGGCTGGGAGGATTTCGGGGCGGAGCGCGAGCGCGGCGCTGAAAATACCCAGCTTTTTCAAGTGATTCAGGTCAATGGCGACACGCTTTCCTTTGAAGCGTACACCGCCACCGGAGCACTGTACGATGCCTTTGATTTAATCAAAAATCCTACCGGTGGGGCAAATAAATTTGTGGAACGCAAACAGGAAGCCATCGCCGAGCGCTTTCATCACAATACCATTTCGTACGAAGACGAACTACCCGAAAGCATACAGGCTGATTTGGAAAAAAAATATCCAGATTATTTTTTCAATCGGATTACTTACATAAAAAATGAAGAATTTCATGGCTACAATGTGCAACTGCGAAAGGACAAAATACAAATTCAATTAAAGCTGAACGATAAAGGTGAAATTCTGGAAGAAGTAGT
>CAZQTF010000291.1:0-3706 GCA_964596135.1 uncultured Saprospiraceae bacterium
AGGTTTTCACGTGACAATCAAAGGCAAACCACAGGTTTTAAAAGTGGACAACGTCATCGTTTGTGCCGGGCAGGAGCCGCTGCGCGATTTGTACGAACCATTACAACAAATGAATATTCCGGTACACCTGATTGGCGGGGCGCACGAAGCGGCGGAACTGGATGCAAAGCGGGCGATTCGGCAAGCCTACGAAATAGCCATTTCGATTTGAAATATTCCATCATTCTATTTTAAATTTTCCGGCTTTTGCCTTTTCCACCTTTTATGCGACCACAGCCAGTCCGCGGGGCGTTCCCGAATGGATTGTTCCAGGCGTTTTGCCAATAGCTCCGTCACTTTTGCTTCTGGCAGTTTTGCCGGTTCGCGTACCAATTCGCTGAAAGTTGATTCATAAAAACCTCTTTTTAAGCGCTTTATGTCAAAATAATACACCGGATAGCCCGTACTTCTGGCAATTTTATCCACTCCTTGCAGAAACGCCGTTTCCCGGTGCAAAAAATCCACCCAATGGCAATTGTTCACATCCGAAGGCGCCTGGTCGGCAATAAACACAAAGGCGCAGGGCTGCTGCCGGTATTGCGCGATGGCGCGTCCTGCCTGCTTCATGCTGGCTAAATGTAGCCCAAAGCGCTCGCGTTGTTGCTTGTAATAGGCATCTATAAGCGGATTGCGGATCGGCTTGTAAACGCCGACAACCCTATGCTGTAGCCATAGGCTCACCGAAAAAACACCCCATTCCCAGTTGTTGAAATGCCCACCTGCGAGAAGAACGCTTTGCCCTTGAGCAAATTCCCGTTCCAGCAGGTCTATTCCCACAAACCGATAGCGCCGGCAAAACTGCTCTGCGCGCATGGTCAATCCTTTCAGCGTTTCCAATATATTATCACAAAGTATTTTATAAAATGTCTTTATTATCAGTTGTATTTCCCGATCCGACTTCTCCGGGAAGGATTGTTGCAAATTTTCCAGCACGACTTTGTAGCGGTAGCGAATGACGCGGAGAAAGAAAAATCGCATTGCATCCGACAGCACATAGAGCATCCGAAAAGGCACAACAGCACAGCAAAATGCCGCCAGCCGCATTCCATAATATCCAAATCGAGTCATTGCTCTTGACAATTTTGTATTTTTTTTGCTATATTGCTGCACTTTCTCGTTGAAAAACAAATATCTGTACAACGCCGTACTACCCCGGTCAGAGAAAGGAACAACAACGCGCTTCGATTTTTATACCCCAGAACCTCTCAAAGGGCATCTGTAAAAACATTATTAGTTGACAGGAAGGTTATCCTTCGCCGTATAAAAATGTTGCGGAAACACGCTTCCTGCAATGTCTGTCCGCTGATGGACACGTTGGTCAGAGTAGCATCCGGCAAGTAGAAAACTGCTGCCGGAGAACACAGAAATGCAGATGCAGTATGCTGAGTGTAAAATTCCGAAAGATTTCCCGGGCATCTTGTGATTTGCATTTCAAAATTTTGAGACAATAATCCCATTTGTGAACATATAGCAAAACGACGCATTGTTATGCAAATCATCAGAACGATACTCGCGGACGACCACCGGATTTTTGTGGAAGGCGTAAAAACGGTTTTGAGCAGGTCTGAAAAATACCGATTTGATATTGTCGCTACCGCCTACAACGGCGAAGAATTGTTGTACCTGCTGCGCCGCAATCCCGCCGATCTGCTGATTCTGGAGTTAAACCTCCCCGACAAAGACGGGCTGGAAATCATGAACATCATCGCGCGCGAGCGCATTCCCCTGCGCATACTGGCGCTGACCATTTACGACGAACCCAGAATTGTCAAATCGGCGCTCAAAAACGGCGTCCTCGGCTACATCCTCAAAGACCGTGATATTCAGGAACTTTTTCTGGCGATTGATCAGGTGCTCAGCCAACAGGTCTTTCTCGGCGAGGGCGTTCATCTGGCGGAAAATAACCAGCCTCGCTCCGTCGTGGGCAAACAACAAACCGATCTTCACCTCGAAGACCGCTTTATCAAAAAATACAACCTTACCCGGCGCGAATTGGAAATCCTTCGCCTGATCACCTACGCCATGAGCAATAAAGAAATTGCCAAAGAACTCTATATCAGCGACCAAACCGTGAGCGTGCACCGCAAAAATATTATGCGCAAGCTCGGCGTGAGTAATACTGCCGGATTGATCAAAGCCGCCTACGACTTTAGCCTGGTATAAAAGCATGTTTTAAATTTGGTTGCCTTTCAGAAATTATTTTCTGCCCTGGAGGTATTTTGTTGCCAAAAACGGGAGCCTTGGAAAGATGGATCATTCGAAAATCATCAAATTTTGATGCCGATTTTCCATCGTTCCAATATTCTGGCGATTGGACTTAAATCACTGATAAACAAATAGTTAAACATTTCTAACGCATTCTCAGGCGCGCCATCACTCCATTTGCCAATTAACTAAAACAATTTACATAAAAGACTGATTTTCAATATTTTTTAATGGTCTTGCCCCGAAATCGTTTATGCTTTTTTAAAAATACCGCTTTTAGGGTATGCAAACCCGTGCAGACTGTCTTATATTTGTACTGTCTGAAATAACATAAATAGATTCAGCAACTATTATACTTAATAAAATTTGAGCTTTGTGAATACCTTTACCCAGGTCAAAAAAAATTGTTGCATAAACTTGATATTTTGCAATATACTTCCGTATCTTTGTGCGGTAATAAAAAATGATCCCATGACTAAAAACAATTACTCCTCACTCAGTAGAGCTATTTCTTTTATATTTCCTGGAAACATATCGAGCACTATTCCTCAACATACAATTCATTTTCAGTAACACTATATCAAAGTCT
Organism: uncultured Saprospiraceae bacterium; assembly: GCA_964596135.1. Taxonomy (GTDB): domain Bacteria; phylum Bacteroidota; class Bacteroidia; order Chitinophagales; family Saprospiraceae; genus JADJNW01. Next base: position 2,834 of record CAZQTF010000291.1, read on the forward strand.
GTTTTCCTGGCTGAGTGGAAAAAGATGGTCATCGGCGTATAGATTCAAAAAATTTTCTCATATATTTGCGTGGCTGCAAAAAGATGTAGCCCAAAATCTTGAAAAGACTGATTTATTCGTTTCCCGAATAATAATCTCGACCTAAACAAAACCAAATTTTGCTTCCGGATAAGACGAACCAAATTTGACGACGACAACACAACCAGGAAGCACAAACACATTTTCTTGCGACGTACACTTGCGGAATTTTTCAGTGCTCGTACTTCGCATAAATCGTACTTCGTACTTTGTACTTCGTACATCAAAACAAGGCTATTATTAGCGCTATCATAATCTTTTTTTTTAACCTAATTCTTAAAACAAATTGTAATCTTATGGGAAAAACGAATTTTACTTTCGTTCGACCATTCCTGATGGTCCTGCTGGCCTTCTTTGGCTTGCAGAGTATCTCAGCTCAAACCGAGTGTGAGCTGGTTGTAGCAGACGATGCTACATACACACTTGCTAATTGTGCTGATGATGTAACAGTTTATTACTCCTTTAACCTTGGCGACGACAACGCTGATTGCGACTTCAGCGACTACGAGCGTCAGTACGTTATCCTGCAGTCAAGCGATCTGGACGCTGCGGGTATCAGCTACGAAGTAGTATTTGATGAAGATGCCGGACAGGATGGTGTTTTCGTTGAAGTAGAACTCTCTGGCATTGATGCCGACGATGCAGGCGAATATTACCTGACAGTTGGCTATAATGACGATGAGGATGACGATTTTGATGAAGAGCCTACTGTAGAGGTTAAGATCACGATCGTTGCTCAGGAGCCAACGGACAACTACGAGAACCTGTCGTGCACGGGCGAGGTGAACATTCGCC
>CAZQTF010000292.1:0-3649 GCA_964596135.1 uncultured Saprospiraceae bacterium
ATTATTAGCTTTGTGCATCATTGTTCAGTTTTGAGCTATAACCGCATGAAAGGGACTATTCATATTGCCATACTTTCCTTAATTGTTTTTATTTTCGGGGCTTGCGGAAATGCGCCCGATAGCGTCGAAAATATCCTTATCAAAGGTTCGGATACGGAAGTAAACCTCGCACTTTCACTCGCAGAGACCTACATGGCGAAAGATCCGAACATCTCCATTGCCGTGACCGGCGGCGGCTCCGGGGCAGGTATCGCGGCGCTCATGAATGGAAAAACGCAGATCGCCAACTCTTCGCGCGAAATGAAACCAGAAGAAATCAAGCTGGCGAAAGAACGCGGAGTGGATCCCATGCCTATTGTTTTTGCGTTGGATGCACTGGCGGTCGTCGTCAACGCCAATTCAAAAGTGGATAGCCTGACCATCGAACAAATCGGCGCTATTTACCGAGGTGATGTCACCAATTGGAAGGAAGTGGGCGGCGAGGATATGAAAATCTCTCTTTATGGTCGCCAAAGTAATTCGGGGACGTTTGTGTATTTCCGCGATAATATCCTGAAAGCGGAATATTCGCAAGATTTGAAGCAAATGAACGGTACAGCGCAGATGGTGGAAGGCATCAAGTCCGATCCGGCGGGTGTAGGCTACGTGGGCGTAGGCTATGTGGTACAAAAGAATGGCTCGGTTATCGAAGGGGTAAAAGTGTTAAAAGTTAAGGAATCGGCAATAGCGCTTGCCTATTCTCCGGCGATTACGGAAAATATTACCAGCGGCAATTACCCGCTTGTTCGCCCTTTATTTCAATATACAAACGGCAAACCAAAGGGTAAACTGCGCGATTATATGCTCTATTGCTTGAGCGAGGAAGGGCAGCAAATTATACAGGACAATGGCTTTTATCCGGTATCTAAAAAATACTGGGCACAAAACGAAAACATTCTAAATTTTAGCTATGCAGAGCAGACACTTCGCTGATCGGGCAGTACGGATCATTTTTTTTTCGGCAGCGCTGGTATCGGTATTGGCACTGTTGGGTATCTTCGGGATGTTGCTGTTCAATGGGATCAAAGCCTTTGCAGAGGTTAGCCCAGGAGAATTTTTCCTGTCGAGTGTCTGGAATCCTTCCGCTTATAATGAGCCTTCCTATGGCATCCTGGCAATGGTGGTCAGTACCTTTCTGGTGACGATCGGCGCCATGATCATCGCTGTTCCGCTGGGTATTGGTACTGCTGCTTATCTTGCCGAAGTTGCCTCGGAACGGGTTCGTTTGTTCCTAAAACCGACCATCGAGTTGCTGGCGGCAATTCCATCGGTTGCAGTGGGCTTCATCGGTATTGTGCTGGTAGGTCCTTTCATTGCAAAAGTTTTTGGTCTAAATAATGGGCTGACGGCGCTGAATGGTTCGGTTTTGCTGGCGATCATGTCTTTGCCGACCATCATTACCGTAGCCGAAGACGCCATTCGAAGCGTGCCCAATAGTTTCAAAGAAGGTTCGTATGCACTTGGCGCCAATAAGTGGACAACGCTGATCCGGGTTGTAATACCTGCTTCGTATTCCGGCATTATTGCTGCGATCATCCTGGGTATGGGCCGCGCCATAGGCGAAACGATGACCGTGTTGATGGCAACGGGCAATGCTACGGCTATGCCGCATGGTTTCTTTGATCCGGTCAGAACAATGACCGCCACCATCGCTATTGAACTGGGCGAAGTACCTTACGGAACAACCCACTATTTCAGCCTTTTCGCGGTGGGCGCAGTGCTGTTTCTCATTAGTCTTGGTGTGAATCTGATTGCGGAAAATATTGCCGCCCGGTATAGATATAAAGCATAATTCGTTTGAAAATGAGTGCAAAACGAAATATTACCCAGGCAATCGGCATGAATATGCTCCGGCTCTTTGTACTGATTGTATTATTTTTTCTGGGTTTTATCCTTTGGGATATTTTTTCCAAAGGTGCCGGTGTCATCAACGGGGAATTTCTTACCGGCTATCCGCGCAAAGGCATGACCGAAGGTGGCATCTTGCCGGCGGTGATGGGCACTATTTTTGTCACGTTGGTTACTACTATTTTTGCCATTCCGTTGGGCATCGCTACAGCCATTTACCTAAGCGAATACGCTATTGACAACTGGGTCAATCGGCTGATCCGTGCTGCTATCCGCAATCTGGCTGGTGTACCTTCCATCATCTACGGCTTGTTTGGCGTAGCTATTTTTGTTCGAGGGTTTGGATTTGACACATCCATTCTTTCTGCGGGTTTGACGCTGGGTTTGCTTACACTGCCTTACATCATTACCACTGCCGAAGAAGCGCTCAAAAATGTGCCGCACTCCTATCGCGAAGGCTCCCTGGCGCTGGGTGCTACCAAATGGCAGGCGATCCGCACCAACGTGCTGCCGAGCGCTGTATCTGGTATAGTGACCGGGGCAATTCTGGGGCTTTCGCGCGCCGCAGGTGAAACCGCGCCCATTCTGTTTACTGGAGCCGCATTCTATCTGCGTTATCTGCCATCCAGCGTGGGTGATGAATTCATGGCATTGCCATATCATTTGTACATTCTTTCCACCCAACACCATGCCATCGCTGAGGTGCGCCCATTGGCTTATGGCACGGCGTTAGTGCTGTTGGGAATGGTTTTTGTATTAAATATTATCGCATTTATCATTCGTTATCGTTACCGAAATTTTAATAAAAGCAGAATATGAGCGATAAAGCCAAAATAGTCGTCAAAGATTTGCGCCTGTCGTATGGCGATAAAGAAGTGCTAAAAGGCATCAACATAGAAATCCCGGAAAATAAAATCGTGGCGCTGATTGGTCCATCAGGCTGTGGCAAATCTACGCTGCTCCGCGCCATGAATCGCATGCACGACCTTTCACCCGATGCACACGTGAAGGGCGAAATCTACCTGGATGGCGATAACATTTACGCACCCGGCAAAGACGTGGTGGAAGTGCGTCGCAAAATCGGTATGGTTTTCCAAAAGCCCAATCCATTCCCGAAATCTATCTTTGATAACATTGCTTACGGATTGAAAATCAACGGGGAACACAATAGAAAAAAATTGGAGGAAGTGGTAGAACGCACCCTTCGCGGCAGTTACCTTTGGGAAGAAGTGAAAGATGATCTCAACAAATCGGCGCTGGCGCTTTCGGGGGGGCAGCAGCAGCGCTTGTGCATCGCCCGCGCGGTGGCAGTGGAACCCGAGGTTTTATTAATGGATGAACCCTGCTCGGCGCTCGACCCCATCAGTACCGCCAGGGTAGAAGAACTCATGCTCGAATTGAAAAAGGATTACACCATCGTTATCGTCACGCACAATATGCAACAGGCGCAGCGCGTAGCCGATCTGACCGCCTTCATGTACCTTGGCGAAGTGATCGAATACACCGAAACGCACAAGTTATTCAACAACCCAGAGCAGGAACTCACCTCCAATTATGTGAATGGTAATTTTGGATAAAATAAAAAACGGGAAGAAATGGTATTTTTTTTAGCAACATCATTTTTTCCCGCATCTACTCAACGGGGCTTCTTCAATGATTTTACTGAATTCATTTTCTTCTCCAACCGCTTTCCGTTCACAACTATTCTCTAAGTACAGGACAAAAAAGAGAGTAATTGAAAGAAAAGGTAAATTGTTGTTGC
>CAZQTF010000293.1:0-3644 GCA_964596135.1 uncultured Saprospiraceae bacterium
TTAATAGCTACGACGTGCCAAGAAAAAATTCGGTTGCAATTTTTCCCGAAAATTGTTATACAATTGTAGAACTCTGATTTACTTTACTTCAGATATTCCCTTTGCGGGAACAAGAATTAATCCATATTTTTTTTAACCAACCAAATACGCCAGCCTATGTTACTGAAAATCAATCCGGATAATCCGGAAGGAAGAAAAATCCAGCAGGTTGCCGAGACGCTCGAAAAAGGCGGCATTATTATTTACCCGACTGATACCGTGTATGGCCTGGGTTGTGATTTCACCAACAATGACGCGGTAACCCGCATCTGTCGCATTCGTGGACTAGAACCGGAAAAAGCTATGCTTTCCTTTATTTGTAAAGACATCAGCCAGGTATCGGAATTTACCATGCCGATTGATAACAGCGTCTTCAGGCTGATGAAAAAAAACCTGCCCGGTCCTTTCACGTTTGTGCTGCGCAGCAACAATCAGGTGCCCAAGATGTTCAAAAATCGCAAACGCACCATTGGCGTACGCGTGCCCGATCACAATATTCCGATTGCCATTGTAGAAGCGCTGGGGCGCCCAATCCTGACGACTTCACTAAAATCGGATGACGAAGTGCTGGAATATTTTACCGATCCACAAGACATCTACGAAGATTTCAAAAACATCGTGGACATTGTGATTGACGGCGGGTTGTGCGGCAACAACCCCTCTACTATCGTCGATTGCACAGGGGATTTGCCAGAGATCATTCGCAAGGGAGCAGGGGAACTGATCCCATAAAGAGGCGCAGCGGCTACAGAATTGTTTCCAAAGCGACAAAGAAAGGTGTTGTCAGGGTGGTAAATGCTGTTATCTTTGCCTTCAGTCACCATTTTGCAAAAGCGATCGCATGAAATCTTATTTATTCCTGACTGTAATCCTTTCGTTTTCAGCTTTTTTTGCTTTCGGACAAACGGGCATTATCCGGGGTAATATTTATGACAAAGAAACCGGCGAACCAATTGCTTTCGGCAATGTGCGTCTGGCAAAAACGACCATCGGCGACATTACCGACCTGAATGGTTTTTTCAGCCTGACGGTGCAGCCCGGCGATTATACCCTCCTTGCCAGCTACCTCGGTTACGACAGCATATCCGTAGAAGTGACCGTGAAAGCGGGAAGTATTGTTTATCAACGGATTAATTTATCGGAAAGCGCTATTGAACTCAGCGAAGTTCAGGTTTCGAGTACAAGAGAACAAGCACGGTCGGATATTCAGGTGTCAAAAGTACAGATAACAGCGCAGCAAATTCGTGCGCTTCCATCCACTGGCGGCGAAGCCGACATCGCCCAGTATTTGCCGGTCTTGCCGGGCATTATCTCCTCCGGTGACCAGGGGGGGCAGCTCTATATTCGAGGCGGTGCGCCAATTCAGAATAAAATTTTGCTCGACGGCATGACGGTTTACAATCCTTTTCACACCATTGGTTTTTTCTCGGTATTTGAAACCGAAACCATCCGCAGCGTGGACGTATACACCGGCGGTTTCAATGCGGAATATGGGGGTAGAATCTCGGCAGTGGTGGACATAAAAACCCGCGAAGGCAACAAAAAACAATTCGGCGGCTTAGTCTCGGTCAGCCCATTTCAATCCAAAGTACTGGTGGAAGGACCAATTAAAAAACTCCGTGAAGGCAGCGGCAGCAGTATTTCCTACATTTTTACCGGCAAGCATTCTTACCTGAACGAAACTTCCAAAATTTTTTACAACTACGCTACGGATACTACCTTTTTCTCATTCGCATCCGGCGATACCAGTCTGGCTAAAATTGCCGACAATATTGGGCTTCCTTACAGCTACACCGATCTGTACGGCAAGGTTTCCTTTGTGAGCGACAACGGCAGCAAATTAAATTTGTTTGGCTTCCATTTTACCGATCGTTTCGATTTTGTGGGGCTGGCGCAATTGGATTGGGATGCTTCCGGCGGCGGGGGCAATTTTACGCTCATTCCACAAAATTCCAACACCATCATGGATGGCGCGATTTCGCTGACGAATTACAATGTTTCGCTGACCGAATCTGACGGTAATCCGCGCACCAGCGGCATCACGAGCTACACAGCAGGGCTGAGTTTTACTTACTTTGGCGGAGACAATCAGATCAACTACGGCTTTGAATTTATGGGTTTCAACACCGACTTTGAATTCAAAAACCAGTTTGATGTTACAATTTCGCAACGCGATTTCACGACCGAACTGGCGGGTTATCTGAAATACAAGCAACGCATCGGCGATCTGATCCTGGAACCTGGCTTCCGGGCGCATTACTACGCTTCGCAGTCAAAAATTTCGTTGGAGCCGCGCTTTGGTTTGAAATACAACATTACCGGTTTTCTGCGCTTCAAACTGGCGGGCGGGCTCTATTCGCAGAATGTGTTGAGCACCGTCAACGAACTGGATGTGGTCAATTTTTTTGTCGGATTTCTCGCCGGACCCGAGCAAACGATTTTTGAGCCGGGCACCCGCAATGCCACCAAAGATCGTCTGCAGAAGGCATTTCACGGCATCGGCGGGCTGGAGGCGGACATTACAAAAAACATTACCGTCAACGTGGAGCCTTATTACAAAGGTTTTACGCAACTTATCAGCCTGAACCGCAATAAACTCAATGGTTCTGACCCTGATTTTCAGGTAGAAACCGGTGAAGCTTATGGCATGGACGTCTCCTTTAAGCGTGAAACGCGCCAGACTTATCTTTGGGCAACATATTCCTACGCTTTTGTCAACCGCGACGACGGCGAGCAGGTGTATCCAACTGTTTTCGACCGACGCCACAACCTCAATATTCTTGCGACTTACAGCTTTGGCAAAAACCTGAACTGGGAGCTTGGCGCACGCTGGAATTTTGGCTCCGGTTTTCCGTTCACCCAAACGCAGGGCTTCTTCCAGGAGGTACCGTTTGACGATATTTCGCTTACCGATATTCTGACCGGCAATTACGATTTCGGTACTATTCTTGCCGACAAGCGCAACGGTGGACGGCTATCGGCTTACCATCGCTTAGATGTATCGCTGAAGCGCACATTCGAGTTTGCCCAAAAAAGCCGCTTGGAAGCCCTCATCAGTGTGACCAACGCTTACAACCGCGAGAATATCTTTTACGTAGATCGCCTGACCAATAACCGCGTCAATCAGCTGCCGATTTTGCCGAGTCTCAGCCTGACGTTTGGATTTTGAAGAATTTATAGCAGTGGTTCTCAAAATATTGCTGCTTCTCAGAAGGATATTTTGAGAACTATTATCATAAATTTGCAGATAACCGAATATAAGCGATGACAGAAGATATATTTGATTATATTGTAATTGGTTCCGGCTTTGGTGGTAGTGTGTCGGCGATGCGCCTGTCGGAAAAAGGCTATAAAGTGCTGGTGCTGGAAAAAGGCAAACGCTATGCGGCGAAGGACTTTCCCAAAAGCAACTGGCAGTTGCGCAAATACCTGTGGGCGCCGTTGTTACGCTGTTTTGGTTTTCAGCAATTGACTTTTTTCCGGGAAGTATTCGTGTTGAGCGGCGTGGGCGTGGGCGGTGGCAGCCTGGTGTACGCCAATACGCTCCTGACACCACCGGATACGTTTTTTACCAATCCACGCTGGGCGCATTTCAAAAACTGGCG
>CAZQTF010000294.1:0-3617 GCA_964596135.1 uncultured Saprospiraceae bacterium
CGAATAATACAGGCAAGTAAGATAAACAAAATTCTGTAAAATAAAAGATGCCCGCCATGAGTTGTCAGGCAGCGCTGAGCTGCGTTTTTTTACGCCAGGGTTGCCATTTGAACCACGTGAGCGAACGCCAGAGCCATTCCAATGGTCCATAGAAATGGCGAGCTAACCAGATTTTACTCAGCCACATTTGCAAAGCACACAAAACCAAAGCAAGAGGAACGGTAAGGCTATTCCCGACTTCTCCCAACAAGCCGAAACCATAACCAAACAGGAGGGTTGTGCCAATCAACGTTTGCATCACATAATTGGTCAGCGCCATTCGACCGTAGGCAGAAAACACGGTTAGTCGCTTTTGCCAACTGGGTTTGTTAAATAATAGCACAAAAGCCGAGATGTAAAAAAAAGTCATCGCAACGTTGGCGAGGTCAAAAATTTCCATACCAATGGGCATCTGTAACGCCGCAGGAATGTATTTGCCAAACACACCAAAGGTGGTCGCCGCTATTGCCAGCAGGCTAAAAAAACCAATGATACTCCATCTGAATACCTTTCGGGTGAAAGGCTTGTGCGCATCGGGATTTTCAAAGTAACGCCACCGCCCAGCTAACATACCAAGTAAAAACCAGGCAAAGGTTTGATAAGCCCGGGACATTTGTCCGAATTGAAAACCCATTTTCATACCCATCCCTTCGGTCGCGTTGAGGCTGGCTATTTCTGCCCAAGAGCCCGATTTAAGGGCATTCCAGTAGGCGACCACGGCGGGACTCTCTTCCTGCGATTGCCAATCGGGTAAAAAGGCATGAAAAGGTTCGTACCCGGTAATTTGAATGATGATACGCGGTACGCCTATAAAGAGCAGCGCCACCACGAGAAACGCCCATTTGTCGGGTACTTTGTGAAACAGGATCAACGGCAAGCCTAACAACGCATAAATGGTAAGAATATCGCCGCGATAAAACATATGATGCAAAAAACCAATAGCAAAAAGAATCAGCAACCGCCAGGCAAAACGCAGTCTGAAATCGCCATTGGTGCGGAATTCGCCTCGTTCCATCTGGATGGCAAAACTCAACCCGAAGAGAAACGAAAAGAGTGCAAAAAATTTGCCGCGAATCAAAATACTGAATATGCCGTCAAGCACGGGGTCAACAGCATTATGCTGCGTATAAGTACCGGCAGCATGAGGCGCCGGACCACCAACGTATTGCTCCATGAAGTGAACAATGACAATGCCCGCCAGCGAGAAGCCGCGCAAAGCATCTACTACGTTGAGTCGTTTTGTGAGTCGGGTGTTATGATCCATTGGCAGTCGGTTAATTCTTTATTACCCAAAGATGGCTTTGGGGTGAATATACCCCTATCTTCAGGCTATTTCTCAAAAAAATAGACGAGCGCCTGACAAAATCGGTTGCACAACCCGCTCAAGCTGACCGAACACAGAATTGATAAAAATCCCATACCAATAGGAAGCTTTCTCTTGTCAAATGACGTCTGGGATCTAGCCTCTTTTGATGCAATTCAAGTAATTCTGGCTTTTTTTGCAGAAAAGTGTAAAGCGTACGCATTATTTTGCTAAAGCGCGCGAAATCGGCAGCCTGGGGAATGTCACCACTACCAAGGAGTTGGAGTAATTTTCGGAAAGCTTCGTGATCGTACAAAGTGTACTTATCAGGATAGCGAAAAGCCAGATATAGCGAAATCATAGCGTAATTATCGCCATGATAGTGATTGTTTTCGACCGAACGCGGGTATTTTTCCTTGTAGGCGCGGAGAAGTTCGTCGCAATAGAACACAAACCGATCCACTCTTGCCTCGATGTCTTTTTCTTCATTAAATAAATTCTGAAAAGCCTGGCGCACCATTTCCGGTTCCAGGGCAATAAATTCAAGCATCAGGCGCTTGGGTTCATAATGCTCGCGCTTCCAAAGGCGTCGGGTTTGCGAATTTTCCAGACTGCGGTCGTACATCTCGCCAAAATCATGGGCATCAATATCCCAATGGTCCTGAAAAATCTTTTGTGATTCCCACGCAAACAGGCGTTCGACAGATTCTTGCCGCAGCAAAAAGTCTTTATATAAATTCAGGTAATATTCAATTTTTTTTAATTGCATAAGAATGAATGATTCGTTCAAAAGGGCTTAAACTTTAACCGATTCAAATTCCAATTTCTCTGATTAGAGCCGAAAACAACATTAAAAACAATCAATCATCGCGTTTTTCTTTTTCCAATCAATCTCAAAAACCACGGAATGCAGCCGTCGAACGCTTAACTTTTGGAAAAAAATGTTATTAGTTGTTTCCTGATTTAACTTTCTTTTGTACAATGACTATTGTATTTGAAACTCAACATCAAATAAGTCAAGCAAATAAACACAAAAAGGCGCCTGAAGCTTCTGCTTCAGGTTTTTTTATGCCCCATTTGCATTATTTCCAGCCAGGAGCGCCGTTTTGCCAGTGCCTTTAGCCATTCGCTCAGCCGAAAATATTCAAATATACTGATCACTTTTTCCCTCTTAAATTTTTCTTCCTGAGCCATAAACTCCTGCGCCAGTTGCTGCGAATTAAAAGGTTGGTCTATTAACCTCTTCATAAATTTCAGCATTTCCAGATAAAAAAGGGAGACATCCCGCTGCTTTCTGATCTGCCGCTTTTTAGTAGCAATCAGGTTATTCAGCAAAATATGATCATGACTTTCATAATGAGAAATCAATTCCACGAGGGAAAAAATCTCTCCAAAGTATTCTTTCAAATCGCTGGGTGCAGCCTCCAGGCGCCGAAGATGCAATTGTCCGGTTTTGTAATCGCCCAGCAACACATGCGTAATCGCTAAATACAGAAATGTAATAATACCGATCCGGTCTGCCACGATATCATATTGTTCTAAATGCTCTGTAATTTTAGGCCCAAGCTCATTCTGAATGAGCTTTAAATTACCGATATTATACTCGATATGCAATTCCGAGTAATAAAAATAAACTAATTGCTCCCGGTGAATTTCGTTTTCCTTCGCAAAACTTATTGCCTCCGCGATTACTTCCTTTGCTTCCGCAAACTGATTTTCCTGTAAGTATTTATTCACTAAATTGCGCAAAGTTCCGAGAAAGTCAAACGAATGATGACGAGCATAAGCCTGATTTGCCCTGAAAAGCGCGACGCTGTCCAGCCGATATTTCAGAGAAGCGTGTTCATTACCAAGTATATCATGCAAAAACGTGAGCACAGTATTCCGCGAAAGTCGGGCACGGAGCGAACGCGGTTCATAATCCGACTGTAAAAAATCACTTGCCAGCAATTTTTTGCAATATTCAATCTCCTCTGGTGCATATTCGCTCAGATCTTTTTTTCTTTTGATGTCCAGCAGCCGATTACCGTGCTCCGCAAATTTAAATTGTTCTTGTAACTGTTCGAGATAGCTTTTTAATTCTTCGTAAATAATCCATTGTGATTGTCCGATTTTATCGTAGCGGATATGATTGATCCGAAATTCCCGGTTGATAATTTCTATCAGATAAGCGTATTCCTGATATTCAATGCATAATTTTTTGACTTTGTGCAATCTGTCTTCGGCAAAATCATATAGTTCCCGGTCTATCAACAAATCCAGTTCCTCCAGCCCC
>CAZQTF010000295.1:0-3577 GCA_964596135.1 uncultured Saprospiraceae bacterium
TGCAGCCGGGGTTCGGGGCGTTACATTAGAAGATGAGAAAGATGTAGTGGTAGGAATGGTATGTATTGATCCGCACGATCAGTCGCAGACTATCCTGGTTGTTTCCGAAAAAGGCAATGGCAAGCGTTCCGATTTCGAAGATTATCGTCTTACAAACCGCGGTGGCAAAGGCGTAAAGACCATGCAGGTAACCGAAAAAACCGGTGATTTGATTGCCATTAAAGCGGTGCGGGAAGAAGACGACCTGATGATCATGAGCAAATCCGGTATTTCCATTCGGATGCGGGTAAGCGAGATCCGCGTGATGGGGCGGGCTACACAGGGGGTGCGCGTAATTCGCCTGGAGGAGGACGAAGAAATTGCCGATGTAACTGTAGTGCCGGCTGAGAGTGAAAACGGAAGCAGCGAGGACTGATTCTTTGGCTCGAAAAATTGTTTGTTTTAAGAGTTTTTAACTTATTTTGTATCAAATTTAACAATTAGGAAAGTTGCTTTTCAGGATGCTATACGTCTTGTATAAAATGAAGAGCAAATACTCTTTCACCAAAATTAAAATTCAAATTATGAAAAAACTATTTTTTGTTCTTTTGGCATCAATACTTGTTTCTGGCTTTGCTTCTGCTCAGGATGGTAAAAAAAGTTTCGGCGAAGCAAAAAGAGCGCTTGGCGCTTTCGCCCTCGATCCTACCAATAACAAAGCTAAGCTTCAGGAAGCAAAAGATGCCATTGACGCAGCTATGAACGATCCTGAAATGCAGGCATCGGCGGAAGCTTGGAATAAAAAGGGCGAAATTTATAACGAAATTGCCAGCCAGCAGGTGACAGTTCGTCAATTTGGTATCGGTAACCTCAGCGAACTTCCGAAAGTGGATGGCAACCCCGCTTTGATCGCCAGCCAGGCATTTATTACCGCTATGGAGAAGTCGGTGAAAAAATATGAGAAAAAAGACGCTTTGAAAGGACTGGCTACTGTTCAGGGCAATCTGAATAATCTGGGCTTCTACGATTACGAAGAACAGAAGTACGAGGCTGCTTTTATGGCTTTCAAAGAGTCCCTTACTGTACACGAAATTCTCAAGAAAGAAGGCGAAGAAAGTGCGCTGAAAACTCCGGATGATCTCAACAACCAGCTCTATATTACTGGTTTGGCCGCACTGAATGCCGGTAAACCTGGCGATGCGAAGCAATATTTCCAGAAATTGTTTGAAATGCAATACGATAAGCCGGCGATCTACGAGGCAATGTATCAGATTGAAGCGGCAGAAAAAAGCCCGGAAGAGGCTTATAAATACCTCGAAACTGGACGAAACAAATATCCAGACGACGTATCGCTGCTGTTTGCAGAAATCAATCACTACCTGAAGCTGAACAAACTGGAGGTGCTGATCGAGAAATTGCAAACCGCTATCCAGAAAGAACCGGATAATATTTCATTGTACACCACAACGGGTAGTGTTTATGACAATCTGCACCAGCGCGCATTCGAAGCGGGTGATTTTGCAAAATCGGATGAATATTTTGCGAAAGCAAAAGAATACTACGAAATTGCTTTGAGTAAAGATGCCAACAATTTTGATGCGATTTACAGTGTTGGCGCTTTGTATTACAATAAAGCTGCCGAAATGACCAAAGATCTCAACAAGTTGGCGGATGACTACACCAAGGAAGGCATCAAAAAGTACGAAGCCAAGCGCACCGAAATATTCACGGAATTTGACAAAGCATTGCCTTACTTCCAGCGTTGCGAAAAAATTGACCCGAATGACCTTAATACATTGATCGCGTTGAAGGAAATTTATGCGAAAAAAGACGATCTGGAAAAATCCAATGAATTCAAAAAACGCCTGGAAAATGTACAAGGGGGCGGCAAAAACGATAAGTCTTACTTCAATTAAGCACCAAATAATATCGAGTGATTAAAAAGTTGGCAGATGTGCAACAGCGCATCTGCTTTCTTTTTTGAAGCTGCCGGAAATGCTTTATCTTGCGGCGTGTTTCAGACGTATGCTTTGAGAAAATAAGACAAAAAATATGCTTTATCGGTTGATTATCGTTTTAGGATGCATTGTGCTATTTATCAATAGCTGCAACAGCATTATTTCAGGCTTTACAGGCACGCATAAATTACGGACCTTTACTGTCGAAGAGGTCGAGCAAAAGGGCATTGGCGACTCTGATTTTGTGGAAATTACCGGCGCCTGGCGAACGGGGGATTACCAATATGCTCCTCCGCGCAAGGGCGAACAGGCAGGCGCCGTGCAATACCCGGTAATGAGTGCCGAGCGGCTGGCTCAATTGGACAGCAATCAGATGACACGCATTGCTATTGTCGCCTGGACACAGGCGTATAATCCTGATTGCGTAAAACGGGGTGATTGCGCGCCTCGTGGGCAGGTGTCACTCAAGGGGGTCGTCAGAAAAATTCCCAAATCAAAGAACAAAGTGCAGAATTTCCCTGATCAGTATGATGTTTCGGAATATGCTGTGTATGTAGAGACAGACCGCGCGCCGCTTGCCTGGTATTGGCATCTGGCTTTGATGGGAGGCGCGGTGCTGGTTGGTATCGGGACAGAATACATATACAGCCGTAGAAGGAAGACACCGCTTTCGCAGGAAAAATAATGCCGCGGATTTGCAGATGAAAACACTTGTTTAAAACTTGATTTTCAATATTTAAATAACAAACCTAAAACCATGAAAAAAAGACAACTTATTGTTGCCGGTAATTGGAAAATGAATAAAAACTACGAAGAAGGGCGCGATTTAGCCAAAGACATTGTAGAACGCTTGCAACCCTCGGAGGTCACGGTTGTGCTGGCAACACCTTTTATTCATTTGAATAGCGTCAATAACATAATCAAAGATATTTCCAATTTAAAACTTGGTGCACAGAACTGTCATCAGGAAGAAAACGGCGCCTACACCGGCGAGATTTCGGCAGGCATGCTTCATTCAGTAGGCGTGCGCTATGTGATTATCGGACATTCGGAACGGCGGGAATACTACGGTGAGACAGACGAATTGCTGGCAAAGAAAATAGATGCTGTATTAGCCAGAGGAATGCGTCCGATTTTTTGCTGCGGCGAAAAACTAGATATTCGGGAAACCAACGGACATTTCCAATTAGTGGAATCTCAGTTAAAAGGCGCTTTATTCCACTTGTCACCGGAGCAGTTTGCAGAAATAGTGATCGCTTACGAACCAGTGTGGGCAATTGGTACAGGAAAAACGGCTACGCCCGGTCAAGCTCAGGAAATGCATGCCTACATTCGTCAGTTGGTTGCTCAAAAATACGGTGACGAATTAGCCAATTTGATGACTATTCTCTATGGAGGCAGCGTAAATGCCGCGAATGCGAAGGAGCTTTTTAAGCAACCAGACGTGGATGGGGGGTTGGTCGGAGGCGCATCGCTGAAGGCAGATGAATTTGTGACGATTGTGAATAGTTTTTTATAGCTAAGTGCTAAATGAGCGTTCTTAAAAAATATAGTTTTCTCTGGCTTAGGTCATTGATATTCAAATTATTAGCATGAGGTAAATGGTAAATTTTTCAATGATTAATTGCTTCGTCCGTTTA
>CAZQTF010000296.1:0-3560 GCA_964596135.1 uncultured Saprospiraceae bacterium
TCTTAGAGAGATTTTATAGGTAAATCAGCATATTGACAAATCAGTACATCAATTCTATTTCATTTATTCACCATTAAAATACTTTTTTATGAAAAGGCTAATCAACATACTTGCGATGCTGGCAATGCTGGCAGTTGGTTTCTATTCTTGTACCAAAGACGATGCCGCTACGAGCAGCGACAATCTGGTATCGGCAGAGGTGCTCACGCAGATCAGGCAACTGGGTTTTAGCACCAATGATGTCATCAAAGAAGACGACGTGTATATCGTGGAAGGCGACATTCGGTTGCATGAAACGGATCTGTTGCGCGCCTGGCAGGAGAAAGCGCTGCGCGTAGGCGAGGCCGAACAGTACCGCACCACCAATTTGGTAGGTGGCTTGCCTCGCACCATCCGGGTAGCCATCACTACGAGCCTGCCTTCTTCGTACGTTACAGCGCTGAACACAGCTATTAGCCGCTACAACGCTGAATCCTTGAGGATCAAATTTGTACGGGTAAGCTCTTATCCGGTGGATATCCTCGTCACCAAAGCTCCCAGCGGCGCGACTTACTTAGCTTCGGCGGGCTTCCCCAGCGGCGGCAATCCCTACAACCAGATTTTGGTAAACTCCACCTATCTCGGCAGCAACCCGGGTACCAACTATTTAGCAACGATTCTGGCGCACGAAATCGGTCACTGCATTGGCTTCCGCCATACTGACTATATGGATCGCAGCTACAGCTGTGGCGGTTCCTATTATAACGAAGGAGCAAGCACCGTGGGTGCCATTCACATTCCTGGCACACCGACCGGACCCGACCCTAACTCCTGGATGCTGGCATGCATTGGTACAGGACAAAACCGTCCGTTTAATGCCAATGATAAAGTAGCGCTGGCTTATGTTTACTAAATAAGTTATTAACAAAAAATAATAAAGCCCTCTCGCTGAATGAAACGGGAGGGCTTTATTTATTGCATTCATGCTTAAGAAATTGTATGTTACTGGCAATTCACTATACTGAACAGGCAATCAATAATGACCAATCAGTGTTCATTTACGCTTTTGGCAAAAATGATTGCGTCTTGCACGACGAAATTACCGCTTCCTTCTTGTTAAATTTTTCGTTTTTCGGAATCAGGGATTATTTTTGTGGTGATTTTTTCACGTAAAACAGAATCAATAATGGTAAAAATGCAATCTATCTTAACACTGATTTTAGTAATGATTGGAACTGCAACGATGTCATTTGCGCAAAACGATGCTTCTGCCGCTTCTCTGTACAACAGTGGTTTGGAGAAAATGAAAGCGAAGCTTTATCTGGAAGCGGTTCCCCTGTTCGAACAGGCAATTGCCACAGCGGATGCTACTTCTGAAACGGATGCCAAAGTAGTTGAACTGGCAAAACGCAATGGCGCCATTGCCAATTATTATGCGGGTAGTCAACTGCGCAAGGCGAAAAAACTGGACGATGCCTCACGCCATTTTGAGCAGGGCATTACCTATGATTCAGCTTTTTATGCCAATTACGTGGGTCGAGCTCAAATCTTTGAAGATAAAAGTAAATATGCCGAAGCGGTAGGCGCTTATCTCACGGCTGCTGCAGTAGCAGAAAAAACAGACAAAGCTGATAAAGTAGGCGAATTGACCAAGAAAGCCGAAAGCATCGCTGGTGTAGCCTGGGGCAAAAAGCAGTGGGACAGTGCCATTGCAGCGGCTGAAGCCTTCCTCGCGGCACAAGAATCGGGTGATGTGCGCTACTATTTTGGGCAGTCACTCAAGGAGAAAAAACAGTACGACCGCGCCATCGAAAACGCCAAAAAAGCATTAGAATTGGCGGCTGCCGAAGATAAAGATAGAGCAAACTTTGGGTTAGCAGAAATTTACAAGGCTGCCGGCAAAAAAAGTGACGCCATTGCTACCTACAAAATGGTAAGCGGCGCTAAATATGGCGAGCGTGCCAAGTATGAAATCAAGCAACTGGAAGGTACGAAGTAAATAAAAAATTCAATAGTAATCATGGAACTTTCATAATATTTAAGTCCATGCCATTACTTCACCTTTAGCTCTGCCATCCCAGGTACTTCGGGGTACTTGGTTTCAAGCGATCTTGGGTATCTGGGTTGGTTTCAATGTTGTACTCGCCATGAATTTCAAAAGTTTACTGCACCTTGCGCTTTATTTAGTTCCGCTGCTTCAAAGTAAATATCCGCTTGCCCAATCGTTCTATTTTGGCGCAGACCTTTCGTACGTCAATGAAATGGAGGACTGCGGCGTACAATACAAGGAAAATAACATACCTAAAGACCCCTACCAGATTTTTGCCGATCACAACTGCAATCTGGTGCGCCTGCGGCTCTGGCATACACCTTCCTGGTACGATGACCTGAACAGCGACAAACGATATTCGGATATTGAGGATGTCAAAAAAAGCATCCGACGGGCGAGACAAGCAGGGATGCAGGTTTTGCTCGATTTTCACTTGTCGGACAATTGGGCCGATCCCAACAAGCAACTTGTGCCGGCTGCCTGGCTGCAAGTCGTCAACGACCTGCCCTTGCTCAAGGATTCCCTTTATAATTATATTTTACGGGTTTTAACGGAATTCAATGCCGAAGGATTGCTACCGGAAATGGTGCAAATTGGCAATGAAACCAATAAAGGAATCTTGCTTTCTCCGGGAGACGATACTTCCGGCTGGGTATTAAACTGGGGTCGAAATGCTCCATTATTTAATGCGGCGATTCAAGCGGTGCGGGATGTAGAAAATGCTACCGGAAAAACCGTAAAAGTAGCACTGCACGTGGCTGGTCCTGCCGACGTTGAGGGCATGATGGCGCAATTCTGGAACAATGGCGTACGGGACTTTGATATTATTGGTATGTCTTACTATTGGGCATGGCACCGACCGACTACTATTCAGCAAACAGGTAATGTTGTTGCCCAGTTATTACAAACATACCCTGGAAAAGAAATAATGGTTTTTGAGACGGGCTATATATGGACGACCCAGAGCAACGATAATGCCAATAATATCATCAGTGAAGTACATCCCGATTACAGTCCTGCCAGCCCCGAAAACCAACGAAAATTTCTGATTGATCTCACCCAGGAAATCATTAACCGGGGAGGGAAAGGCGTCATTTACTGGGAGCCGGCATGGGTTTCTTCCACCTGCCGCACCCAATGGGGGCAAGGCTCGCACCAGGAACACGCTACGTTTTTTGATTTCAATAATAACCTGCTTTCCAATGGCGGTATTGGCTGGATGATGTATAATTATAATAATCTGGTTGGCTTTTTCACGCCATTTATGTTAAAGGACATCACAATTGTGCCAGATACCAATCATAAAAGCTTGCACATCGGAGCAAAAAATGAAATACCTGATAGCGCCTGGGATGTTCGTCTGATAAATATTACAGGCGAAATCATAGTCAACCACCGCTGGAACCGGGGAACATCCGGGGTTATGCTTCACCTGCCCGATTTGCCAAATGGTCTTTACTTCGTAGTGATCTATCAACAAGGGCAATTGCTGGCACGAGAAAAAATCTATTTACTGCAGCATTAATATCAA
>CAZQTF010000297.1:0-1333 GCA_964596135.1 uncultured Saprospiraceae bacterium
ATTTTACTGAACCGCTTTGAGCTTTAACTTTATTTAATTTTTAAACATATTCTAATATCTAAGGTCTAAAATCTCAAAATATGAACAGAGGTTGTCTTATTGGATTTGTAGCTTTTTTAGTCATCGCTTCCATTGGTTTGAGCATTTATTTTTACAATCAAAGCAGGAAAGCGCCCGAAAATTTTGAAACAGAAAAACCCGTTGTCACCGACATTATCAAAAAAACGGTGGCGACCGGTTCGGTAAAACCGCGACTCGAGGTGCAAATCAAGCCCCAGGTATCCGGCGTGATTGAAGAATTGTACGTAGAAGCCGGTGAAATGGTCACCAAAGGGCAACCTATTGCCAAAATCCGGCTCATTCCGAGCGAGGTGAACGTCAATTCCGCCCAATCCAACGTAGAACTGGCGCGCCTGCGTTTGCAAGACGCTCAACGCGAGCTTCAGCGCCAACGCGAACTCAACAAGAAAAACCTCGACATCGAAAGTGCCCGCGTCAACTACGAAAACGCCAGACGCGAGGAAGAGCGCCAGCGTGGTTTGCTCGAAGAAGGCGTCATTTCGCAGCAGGAATACAACCGTTTTAAATTGGATCTCGATTTGCGCAAAGCAGAATATGAAAATACGCAGATAGTAGCGGGCAATAGCATTCGCCAGTTGGAAACCAATCTTGATATTGCGAAGCAAGAATACCAAGCTGCTGTCAATAATCTCCAACTCCTCCGCGAAGGCGCGGCACGTAGCTCCAAACAAGTTGCCAACGTGGTCACTTCCACCATCGAAGGGATGGTGCTCGATGTGCCGGTGGAAGAAGGTACTTCGGTGATCGAACGCAACAACTTCAACGAAGGTACCAGCATCGCCATCGTGGCGGATATGAATTCGCTGATCTTTGAAGGCAAAGTGGACGAAGCAGATGTCGGAAAACTTCGCGAAGGGATGCCCCTGGAGTTGACCGTCGGTGCGATCGAAGATGCTAAATTTGACGCTACTTTGGAGTTTATTTCACCGAAAGGGCTGGATGAGGAAGGCACCGTAAAATTCGAAGTGCGCGCCGCCATCAAACCCAGCAAAGAAATCTTCCTTCGAGCAGGTTACAGCGCCAATGCCGACATCATCCTCGACCGCCGCAACGACGTAGTCGCCATTAAGGAGCGCGACATCATTTTTGAGAAAGATAAAACGTATATTGAAGTGCAAACCGGCGACCGCCAGTTTCAGAAAAAGCCTGTAAAATTGGGCTTATCGGATGGTATTCTCGTAGAAATCCTCGAAGGTGTGGATACCACTACGCAGATACGAGTGATAAACAGTCATAGCCAGGCGCTTAATAC
>CAZQTF010000297.1:1343-3543 GCA_964596135.1 uncultured Saprospiraceae bacterium
AGTCGCCATTAAGGAGCGCGATGTGATTTTCGAAGAAAATGCTACGTACATCGAAGTGAAAACCGGCGATCGCCAATTCGAGAAAAAACCCGTGAAGCTTGGCTTATCCGATGGCATTCTCGTGGAAGTGGTTAGTGGTCTGGATACCACAAGTCAGGTAAGAGTAATAAAGGAGTCTCAAGAAATGTAATATTGGCGTACAGGAAGGATGGAGTAATGGATCGCAAACTTCTGAAAAGCTTTGAAATTTTTGAATTCGAGATATTTCAATATTCTTCCAATACTCCATGCTTCCATCCTAATTTTTTCCTACCGCCACCACTTTGATCTCCACCCTCCGATTCAAAGCCTGCTGTGTTTCATCTCTGGCCTTGGGGTAGCGCATTTGCCAGTTGCCATAGCCTTTGTAAGTCATTCGTATTTGCTCGATTCCATGTTCGAGCAGGTAATTGTGAATACGCTTGGCGCGGCGTACGGATAGGTCATAATTCCAACTGTCTTCCGACACAGGAGCTTGATTAGGTAAATTAATATGTCCTGCTATTTCAATAGAAATAAAAGGATTCAATTGCATAAATTTCAGGAGCTTGGGCAACTCCGGCTCGGAGCGTTTCAGCAAAGTGTCCTGATTGCCCACAAAGTAAAGATTCTTAATATCAATGGAAGCGCCTACTTTCAAGGGCTTCAGCGGGATTTCCAGTCTGGGGACTTCACCAACCACTGCTTTTAAAAGCTGCGTTTCAAAAAAATAACCCGGGGCAAAGACATCCACCCCGAAATTTTCGCCGATGGGCAAGGTTGCCTCGAATGCACCACTGGTATCGGTTTGCATCGTATCGCGGAGGCTCGGTGAATGCACGATTACCTCACCGGAAATGCCTGCTCCGGTCTCTGGATTTACGATTTTGCCGTTGATTTTTATCATGCGCACCAATTGGAAAACCTCAATGGTGGCGCGGCGATTGCGTTGGCGACCGTCACCGGTGTCGTTGGTAGCTACGGGGTAGTTTTCTCCAAAAACTTTGGTTTGAAAAATGCTATCGGACAAGCCCAGGGCCGTAAATGCGTCGCGCACGGCGGCTGCGCGGTTTTGGGAAAGCTGCAAATTACTTTCATGATTGCCAACTGCATCGGTATGCGCGGTGATCTTGATTTTCAAAACGGCATTATCGGGCAACGACGCCACAAAATTTTGCAAAGCGGCATTCGCATCGTCTCTGATGTCAAATTTGCCAAAATCGAAATAGACTTCGGTGGAAGTGAGCAAACGCAAGGAATCAAAGGGAACTTGAGCAAAACCGGTATTGGCAAAAAGCCAGGTGAAAAAAAGCGATAAAAATAGTATGCGAGCCATATTGAGGGGTTTTATAAAGAAAATGCTGTACAAACGAAAAAGACACAGTTTAATCTTGGATGGATGCGCCGTTTTTTTAGTAATAACAGCTCGCTTTTCGCTAAATAAAATTGCTATGTCGCCTTTATAAACTGGTATTTCGGCAAAAACAAATGATATGTCGGCAATCATATATCATTTATCGTGCAATGCATATCAAATGCCTCCAATAAAATATCATTTGTCGGCAATTGCATTTTCTTTTTTCACAAAGATATATCAATTGTCATTGCCGGCAAGTGCGGTATATTTGGCAAAAAAGGAAGTGTTTTGGCTATTTTCTCTTTTTTTAAAAACAAGAGATGATATTTTTTTGACGGAGAATGATATATTTTTGGCGACAATTGAAGTTATTATATTATAAAATCAAATTCAGGAGGCGATTTCTTCTTTTGTATTGACAAAAAGGTAGATATTATAATCGCTGTTATTAAAGCATTATACACTTTTTCAAAAAGTAAAAACATATAGTATTTTTCTAAAAAAGTTATCTCCTTTTATTCCGAGAAAGAAGAACTATCCGCTGGAATGGAATCGCGGGATTTTTCGATGACCGTACTATCCGAGCTTATTGGATTAAGTATATCTTTTGTTTCATTCGCCGGCGCGGAATTATTGGGCAACATAAAAATGGCAACCGTCACAATCAACAAAATACTGGCCGCTGCAGCCAACCAGCCGCGATACTTCGGTTTGCGGCGCGGCTGTGGCACTGGTTCATAGCGTTCTATTTGCGGGACCTGGACTTTTTCCATCGAGCTTATGGGAATATCTTGAACAAGTGCAGGCGATGGAATATCAATCATA
>CAZQTF010000298.1:0-3542 GCA_964596135.1 uncultured Saprospiraceae bacterium
GCACGATTGTTGAATTAAAACCTGAAACGGTGACAGTTCGCCTGCGTTCGCGGCAGTTCAATCTGGCGATTTTTGAGCAGTTTGAATATTGGAATCTTGAACCCGATTTGTTGGATAGCTCCTTTCTTTCGATGTATCGCGGTTTGTATGATTTTGCGAAAAGCACGCCTGCGAAAAAGGCTTTATTGCTGGGGCAAATGGCGCCGAAGTGGACGCAGGCACTGGAATTGCCTTATGATCCTGAATTAACCGAAGAGCAGCACCGCATCCTCTGCAAATTGCTCGCTGCACCTGATTATTTTTTGCTATGGGGACCGCCCGGCACGGGTAAAACGAGTGTCATGTTGCGGCATATTGTGCAATATTTACTAAATAATACAAATGAAAATATTTTATTATTAGCCTATACCAATCGCGCGGTGGATGAAATGTGCGAAGCCCTTGAAAACATTAACGACTCAATCAGAAATGAATACTTTAGAATTGGCTCACATTATGCGACGGATGAGCGCTTTCACTCGCAATTATTACAAACGAAAACAGGAAATATCACAACCCGCCAGGGTTTAAAGCAAATTATTGAACGTCATCGGATTGTGATTGCAACCGTTGCTTCCATTGGTACAAAACCAGAATTATTACAACTGAAATCATTTGACACGGTCATTATTGATGAGGCTTCGCAAGTCCTGGAGCCCATGCTGGCAGGGCTTTTGCCACAATTCAAACGCTTTATTTTAATCGGCGATCACAAGCAACTTCCGGCGGTCGTCGTGCAAGATTCCGAAGCCTCTGCAATACAAGACGAAGACTTGAAAACGCTGGGTTTGAGTAATTTACGCAATTCTCTTTTTGAACGTTTGTACAAACGCGCACAAGCGCAAGGCTGGCATTGGGCGTTCGCGCAACTCAGCCACCAGGGGCGGATGCACCGCGATATCATGGAATTTCCGAACCAGCATTTTTATGATAGAACTTTAAAAATTTTACCCGAATCAAGTCCTTCTTATCTGCGTCAAATTGAAAATATTACAATTGAACTAAATGGAACGACCAACGAATTAATCCGTCAGCTTGCCCAGCGCCGTGTTCTTTTCCTGCCCACCGAGCCGGATCATTCCAATCCTGCCCAAAAAACTAATCGCCACGAAGCAGAATTGATTGCGGAATTGGTTTTAGCGTTTAGACAAGCAGCAAGCGACAAGCAGCAAGCAGCAAGCAGCATTGGAATTATTACCCCCTATCGCGCCCAAATCGCCCAAATTCGCAGTATATTGACAGAGAAAGGAATAGATATAACAAATATAACAATAGACACCGTCGAACGCTACCAGGGCGGCGCGCGGGATATTATATTAATATCATTATGCACGAATTCTATTACACAAATTACATCGCTTACTTCGCTCTCCGACGAAGGCATTGACCGCAAGCTGAATGTAGCGCTCACGCGCGCACGGGAGTACGTGGTGTTATTGGGAAATCCGGATTTATTGAAAGGAAATGCGGTGTATCGGGCGTTGATGGAAGGAAATTTATTTCGTTAACAATGCCCCCATCTGTTCCTCACAATCTTCCACAATCATCGCCAGCGCACGAATAGAATAATTCCTTGCAATGATAGGATGTTTTAATGCACAAGCCTCTTAATTGAATGCATAGAGACAAAAACTCAGCGCACAGACATCATTATTCAATGCACTTAGACCCTGACGGAACAAAAAGCCAGGCTCGGTCAATGCAAAGTCAGGACGCAGTCATGCATTTACAGGTGAAATGAAGTACATCATCATTTTGGTGAAGATAGTGCTATTGTTTTCTCCAACACCAGGAACTCCAGTTCCTGCGTCACGATCTCGAATTTTTCATTCGGCTGGAAGGGGATGGTCTCCCCGGTTTGGGTATAGCCATGCCGCTCATACCAGGCGATCAATTCCGGGCGAACGGAGAACACCGTCATAAAAATGGCGCGACAACCTGCCTGGCGCGCGTGCTCATCGGCAGCCATGAGGAGTTGTTTTCCGATGCCTTTGCCCTGCAAGGTAGGGGAAACGGTCAGCATGCCGAGGTACAGGCGATCTGCTTGCTTTTGCAGGCGCATACAGCCAATGATATTGCCCGATTCGTCAGTGTATTTTAAAAACGTAGTGCCTGGGCTGGTTAAAGTCTCGAGCAGGTGTACTTCATCTGTGCGCAAACCGCCAATCAGGTCGGCTTCGGTCGTCCAGCCTTGCTTGGAGCTTTCGCCGCGATAAGCGCTGTTGATGAGCGCTACGAGATCGGGAATATCATGTTGAGATGCCAGGGATATCATATTTTTTTGATCGTTGTCCAATTACAAACCGGAATAGAATTTAAGCCGTGGTTCAGAGACTTTGATCGGGCTTAATTCATTTTTAGGCGATAAAATTCGACAATTTTGGTACGATATTACATTTTTGCCAAGGTAAAATATTTTTGAACCCGACTAAATATTCAAAATTCCTTATGAAAACAAAACTGTTTGTAGCAGTGCTGACTTTGTGCTGCACTTGTATCAACCTACCCAAAGGTATTTCACAGGACTGGCACTATGCGACCACTCCGACGCTGACCAACGAAATGCTAATTGCTTACGAAGATTTTATCGCGTATCTGTTGGATATTACATTTACGACTTCGGAGAAGCAACAAATACGACAACTGTTAAAAGGCTATTGGCAATCCGGCGACGCGGAAAAAATTCAGCTTACGCTGAATATTCTGGATATGTGCGAGCAGTTTATGGCGCGCGAGGTGGAAGAACGCGAATTTCTGCGGGTACAAATGCTGCCCAATATTCTGCTGGAGACGCAGAAAGTTGCTGAAGCCGGCGACGCCGAAGCTCAGGTGTTGTTCGATGCCTATTATCGGGAGAACCCGCCGATTGCATCGGGACGCCCACCTTTGACACGAGATTTGGTAGATGCCTTTCTGAATGCAGACTACTTTGTGCAAACGCAGATTTATGGTAAAAAAATTCCGGCGATGGGCGCCAAAAGTAAAGAAGTAGCTTACAAAGCTGCTGCCGCGGATTACAAAAAACTGAGCGCCGAACAACAAAAACAGGTAGTGGAACATGCCCTGAAGTTTGGCGCACTTCAAACGCAATGGAAAAACATGAACCGTGAAGAACGCCTCATGGCACAAGTGAACTTTGGCGCCACGGAAAACCTCTCACCGCAGGATCAAATGATGATTGCCCAGATGCAACAGCAAATGAATCACATGATGCGCTCGCATTCGATCAAAATGTTCACCAATGAATTGAATTTCATGCAGCAAAGCCAGCAAATGATTATGGGCAGCGCACCTCGCTGGAATCCGGCTTGCAATTGCTACGAGCAGATTGGCGGTATTGTGACCGAGTATCGTTGATCTTTTTATTGTCAGGCTGTCAGGTCTTTTCAAAACCTGACATGCCTGGTAAATCTTGAAATTCTTACCTTTAGCAAATGATTGATTTACAAGCTGATATTACGCAGCGCATAAATTTTGAAAATTGAGTTCATTGACAGAATGAC
>CAZQTF010000299.1:0-3490 GCA_964596135.1 uncultured Saprospiraceae bacterium
ACTTTGGACCAGAATGTGCAAAACGCCATCCATGCCGGCGTGCGATTGAGCGGAAAAATAAATAAAAACCTGCGTATTGGCTTACTGTCTATGCAGGCAGCAAAAGACAAAGACATCGGCTTGCCTTCGCTCAATTACACGGTAGCGACCATGCAGCACAAATTATTCAGCCGTTCTAATATTAGCGCCATTTTTGTCAACAAGCAGGCTTTTCTAAATAACGACAACAACAATTTCAACGGTGCAGCGGAAGCTTATAATCGCACAATGGGCATTGACTACAACCTTGCTTCCGCCGATGGTAAGTGGGACGGAAAGTTTTTCTTTCACCACACTTTTGAAAATAACCAGCCCAAAGATGCATATGCGACTTCGGCTCAGATCAGCTACAACACTTTGAATTGGAACGTTTTTGCCGTTGCCCAAAGCGTCGGCGCCAACTACACCCCTGAAGTCGGCTTTGCCCGCCGCACCGATTTCCAACGGGCTGCCAGTACGGCTTCTTACCGTTTTTATCCTGATTCCAAAACCGTCAACAATCATGGTCCGGGCTTTGATTTTGATGTATTGGGCAATGACACCTACGGTGTGACCGACTATGATATCAATCTGTTGTACGACATTCGATTTCAAAACACATCCTTCCTACGCATGCGTTTTCGTTGGGAATACGTATATTTGTTTGAGTCGTTCGATCCATCCGGCAGCGATGGGCTGGAGCTTCCGGCAGACACGGACTATGGTTATCCGATGGTGATCGCTTCTTACAATTCCGATCAACGGAAAGCCCTCTCTTTTGATTTTGATACCCGTCTGGGCGACTATTTCAACGGTACCCGATTTTTTATCAACGGTTCGATCAACTATCGCTTTCAACCCTATGGCTCGGTTTCGGTGGATTTTAATTACAATCGCATCCGGCTCCCCTCGCCGTACAATAGCTCCGACCTGTATCTGATCGGACCTCGGTTTGACTTCACTTTCTCACGCAGCGTTTTCTGGACGACCTTCATACAATACAATACCCAGATTCAAAACATCAACATCAACTCCCGCTTTCAGTGGCGTTTTAAGCCGGTGAGCGACCTTTTCATTGTTTATACCGATAATTATTTTTCTGATTATTTGACTACCAAAGGGCGGGCTTTGGTGCTCAAGCTGACATACTGGCTGAATATCTGAAAACGGATATGATAATGGCGTGATTGCGAATTTAGTGTAAAAATCACGCTATCATCCTATTGCCTGTCAGCCAAAAGAAATATCTTTACCGCAATAGCACCAAAATTTGAACTAACCAATGGCAAAGAAAAATTCTGCTCTGCCACGCGTGGCGTACTTCTGTATGGAATATGGATTGGACAATACCTTTAAAGCTTATGCTGGTGGACTCGGCATCCTGGCAGGCGATTATATGAAAGGCGCCAAGGATCATGAATTCCCGATTGTGGGCATCGGCATCAAATGGAAACAGGGCTATACCGACCAGCTGATTGACAAAAGCGGTCAGCCGTACGATACCTATCACAATTACGATTACGAAGATATTCTGGAAGATACCGGCGTGACCGTCAACGTCACCATCCGCAAGCGCGACGTGGCTTGTAAAGTTTGGAAACTCACCAAATTTGGCAATGCCGATCTTTATTTATTGGATACCGACGTGCCGGGCAATGAAGATCCCTGGATTACCGGGCAGCTCTACGGCTGGTTTGGCGAAGAGCGCATCGCACAGGAAATGGTGCTCGGCGTAGGCGGTGTGCGCGCGCTGCGCTTGCTGGGCATCCCGATTGACGTGTATCATTTCAATGAAGGACATGCGCTGTTTGCCGGTTTTGAACTCATGCGCGAGAAAATGGAACAAGGCGCTACCTTTGAGGAAGCCTGGGAAAAAAGCAAAAATGAAATCGTGTTTACCACGCACACGCCGGTGATTCAGGGGAACGAATCGCACCCGATTGACCGCCTGATGTACATGGGCGCGGATTTGGGTGTACTTTCCCGTTCGGATTTGAAAAAGCTTGGCGGCGAACCGTTCAACATGACTGTCGGAGCTTTGCGTTTGTCTAAAAAATCAAATGCAGTGGCGCAATTGCACGGTGAAACGGCAAACAAAATGTGGAAGCATATTAAAAATCGCTCGGAAATTGTCGCCATTACCAATGCCATCCATCGCCCTACCTGGGTGGATTCAAACATGCTCGATACTGCGGAAAAAGGCGGCGGCGACCTGTGGGCTGCCCACATAAAAAACAAGCAGACGCTGGTGGATTTTGTGAAAAACCGCACCGGTCAGCAGTTGAATGTCAATAATCTGATCATCGGCTTCTCGCGCCGGGCAGTGCCCTATAAGCGCAGCGACCTGATCTTCAGCAAACCGGAAGTGATTGATCCTTTGCTGAAAGAAGGCAAAATTCAGATTATTTTCTCCGGACGGGCGCATCCACTTGATGACACCGGCAAGGGCATTGCTGCTAATTTGGTCAGCATGGCAAAAAAATACCCAAATGCCGTGGTATTCCTGGAAAATTATGATATGGAAATCGGTGCGATGCTCACACGTGGTTCTGATGTTTGGCTCAACAATCCGCGCCGCCCGAAGGAAGCCAGCGGCACCTCCGGCATGAAAGCCGCGATGAATGGCGTGTTGAATTGCAGCATTCTCGATGGCTGGTGGCCCGAAGCCTGCAATCACGGTGTGAACGGCTGGCAATTTGGAGACGGTTTCGAAAGCGATGACGAAGAAATCCTTGACGCGCACGACCGCGACGCACTCTACAAAGTGCTGCTCGAAGAAGTGCTGCCTACTTATTACGACAACCGCGCCAAATGGGTGGACATGATGAAGGCGAGTATCCTCAGCACAAAAGAGCAATTTGCCGTGAAGCGTATGCTGGATGAGTATTATGAATTATTGTATAAGGCTTAAAATTTAGATATTCGATACACAGGCACATAGTTTTGTGAACGCTATTGTGCCTATGTATTGAATACTACTCCTTATTCGCCAGCTGCCCGCAAGCCGCGTCAATATCCTTGCCCCGGCTGCGCCGCACCGTCACCATCACGCCATGATCGCGCAGATACTGGGCAAATTCATCAATTTTATGCTCGGCAGCTTTCAGAAATGGCGCCCCATCAATCGGATTGTATTCTATAATATTCACCCGCACCGGAAAACGCTTACATAATTTTAATAAATTCTTGGCGTCTTCGATATTATCATTAAAATTCTGAAAGGCAATGTACTCATAGCTGATACGATTACCCGTCGTTTGATAAAAATATTCCAGCGCATCCATCAAGGATTCCAAGTCGTTTTGCTCGTTGATCGGCATGATTTCATTGCGTTTGGCGTCGTCCGCCGCGTGCAGCGAGAGCGCCAAATTAAATTTTACGCCATCATCCGCCAGTTTTTGAATCATCTTCGCAATACCCGCCGTGCTCACCGTGATGCGCTTCGGCGACATGCCCAAACCCTCTGGCGACG
>CAZQTF010000300.1:0-3482 GCA_964596135.1 uncultured Saprospiraceae bacterium
GTCACAAGATTATGCTCAAAAAGTGGTAGAGGATGAAAACATTCGCACCTACCTGAATGCGCGTATCCAGAAGGGCGGCATTGCCCGCATTGTGATTGAGCGCACCTTGAAACGCATTACGATTACGATCCATACATCACGTCCTGGCATTATCATTGGAAAGGGGGGACAGGAAGTAGATCGTATCCGTGAAGAGTTGAAAAAACTCACGGGCAAAGACGTGCAAATCAACATTATTGAAATCCGCAAGCCGGAATTGGATGCGAATATCGTAGGTGAAACGATTGCGAAGCAATTGGAAGCGCGTATTAACTATCGCCGTGCCATCAAAATGGCGATTCAGTCCACCATGCGTGCCGGCGCTGAAGGTATCAAAGTGCGTATTTCTGGTCGTCTGGCTGGCTCGGATATGGCGCGGACGGAAGAATACAAAGAGGGCAGAACGCCGTTGCATACATTCCGTGCGGATATTGACTACGCTCTGAAAGAGGCACAAACGGTGTATGGCAAGATCGGCATTAAAGTTTGGCTTTGCAAAGGAGAAGTACTCGGTAAGCGCGATTTGTCGCCGAATGTTGGCGTTGCTAAAAAAGAAACTACCTCTTCAGGCGGTGGAAAACGAGGCGGCGGACGGGACCGCGAGGGCAGCGGTCGTGGTGAAGGCGATAGAAGAAGAGGCGGCGGAAGAAATCAGAAAAGAAGGTAGAATAATTCAAAAAAATGCCTTACCTTTGCCAAGCTTTTTTGGAAGGTATCCGCCATGCGGCGGAAAGGCTATTTTTAACTGTTAAATTAAGTAGTAATGTTACAGCCTAAAAGGACTAAATACCGCAAACAGCAAAAGGGCAGAAACAAAGGGATCGCACATAGAGGAAGTACAGTGGCTTTCGGTACCTTCGGGCTTAAGGCAGTCACCGCTGGTCGTGTCACCAACCGTCAGATAGAAGCGGCACGTATTGCAATGACCCGTTATATGAAGAGGGAAGGAAAAGTGTGGATTCGCATCTTCCCGGACAAGCCGATCACTGCCAAACCCCAGGAAGTGCGTATGGGTAAAGGTAAAGGATCTCTTGATCACTATGTAGCGCTGATACAGCCTGGTCGCATTATGTTTGAAATTGATGGTGTGCCTTATGAAACTGCTGCGGAAGCTCTGCGTCTGGCAGCCCAGAAATTGCCGGTACTCACGAAAACCATAACGCGCCCCGATTATGTTGAATAAAACAATATAGACATTGGACGTTGGGGCTTTGAATTTCAATATGTTTCCTAATGTTGATTACGTCCGTATCCCGACGTCTGAAATCTAAAGAATATTAAAATGGCATCGAAGAAATATTTGGAGTTGCAGGAATTTTCTGATACGGATCTGGCGAGCGAACTCGAACAAACGGAGTTTCAGTACCAGAAGCTTCAGTTTGACCATGCTATCAAAGGACTGGAAAATCCTTTGGTGTTGCGTGAGGTACGCCGCGATATTGCTCGTTTGAAAACGGAAATTCGTCGCCGTCAGTTGGGTGCAATGAGCGAAGAAGCACTTGCCAACCGCTCGAAAATCCGCGAAAGAAGACGCCGCAAATAATTTGTAAAGATTGACAATCTGCGCAAAAGCGGGATGTAAAACATCAAACAATGGTGGAAAGAAAAATTAGAAAAACAAGAGTAGGAGTAGTTGTCAGCAATAAAATGACAAAAACCATTTCGGTAGCGGTAGAAAGAAGGCTACAACACCCTATTTATGGAAAGTTCGTCAAAAAGACGAATAAATTTATGGCTCACGACGAGAATAATGACTGTAATATCGGAGATATCGTGCGTATTATGGAAACGCGTCCTCTGAGCAAAAATAAGCGTTGGCGTCTGGTAGAAATTATCGAAAGAGCGAAATAATTCCGCACACGCTTTAAACCATAACAAGCCATGATTCAACAAGAAACAAGACTCAAAGTAGCAGATAACAGCGGAGCAAAAGAAGTATTGTGTATTCGTGTACTTGGAGGCTCCAAGCGCAGATACGCTTCAATCGGCGACAAAATTGTGGTTTCCGTAAAGGAGGCATCTCCAGGCGGCATCAAGAAGGGTGCTGTTTCCAAAGCGGTCGTAGTACGTACAAAAAAGGAAATCCGTCGAAAGGATGGTTCTTATATCCGTTTTGATGATAACGCGGTGGTACTTCTGAATAATCAGGATGAACCGAGAGGCACGCGTATTTTCGGTCCGGTGGCAAGAGAACTGCGGGATAGAGACTACATGCGCATTGTTTCATTAGCCCCTGAAGTACTTTAATTGGCATGGCAGTCCGTTTCATTCTCTGAACGGCTCCAAATAATAGTAAGAAAAATGGCTATCAAGAAATTCAAAGATGCGGAGCAGAAGCGTTTTGCTCCCAAGCTGAAGATCAAAAAAGGTGACAGAGTGGTAGTGATCTCTGGCGCCTACAAGGATACCAGCAAGGTGCGGGAGGTACTGGAAGTATTTCCCGATCAAAACCGCGCTATTGTGGATCAGGTGAATGTTGCAAAGAAGCATCAAAAACCTACCCAGAATAATCCGGGGGGGATCACCGAAATTCCTACGCCGATTCATATTTCCAACTTGATGTTGGTAGATCCGAAGAGTGGTGAACCTACCCGTGTGGGCAGAAAGGAAGTGAACGGCAAATTGGTTCGATATTCAAAAAAATCAGGCGAAATCATTGAGTGATGAAATATTTACCAAGATTCAAGGAAAAATATCAAAAAGAAGTGGTGCCGGCACTGATGGAACAGTTCCAGTACAAGACGATTATGCAGGTACCAAAGCTGGAAAAAATCTGTATCAACCAGGGCGTTGGTTCGGCTACCCAGGATAAGAAGTTGGTGGATAATGCTCAGGCTGAGTTGACAATGATTGCTGGTCAGAAAGCAGTCCCGACCAAAGCCAAGAAATCAGTATCTAACTTCAAGTTGCGTGAAGGAATGCCCATCGGTGTGCGAGTTACGCTGCGCAACGAACGTATGTACGAGTTTCTCGATCGCCTGATCACGGTGGCATTGCCACGTGTACGTGACTTCCGCGGTATCAACGATAAAAGTTTTGACGGTCGTGGTAATTATTCGGTGGGGATTACGGAGCATATTATCTTTCCGGAAATTGACCTGGATAAGGTAAGCCGCATCACCGGTATGGATATTACGTTTGTAACTTCTGCAAAAACGGATGCCGAAGCAATGGCATTGTTGAAGTTGTTGGGACTGCCTTTCAGAAACCAACAGCGCGGGTAAATTAAGTTGAATATTCCATAATTCAGAATAGAAATGGCAAAGAAGTCAATTATTGCAAGAGAAAAAAAGCGGGAAAAAATGGTGGCGAAATACGCGGAATTGCGTAAGCGCCTGAAGGAAGAAGGCAATTGGGACGAACTGGATAAGTTGCCCCGCAATGCCAACCCGATTCGCTTGCATAATCGTTGTAAACTCACGGGACGCCCTAAAGGCTATATG
>CAZQTF010000301.1:0-3471 GCA_964596135.1 uncultured Saprospiraceae bacterium
GGAAGATACGCTGAAAGTTCGTCCTTTTTTGCCCAAAACCAAACGCGACACAATGCCGTCCAAAAATGGCTGAGCCACTCTTATAAAAACGTTGCTGGTTGTTGTACAGATGCACAGATCAAGGGTAGCCGCACCGTGAAATGTGACTCTGATTCAATGATTTTCACTTTTTTATCAGAAAAGAAAGCGTAGCGGTCTTTAATATTTTCCAGTCCCACCTTTGTAGAAGCCATCGCCTGTTTTTTGCGCTGCAAATTATTTTGTACGACGAGGAACTCATTTTCTATAAAAACTTCGATGTTTAAAGGTTTTTCGGTGGAGATAATGTTGTGTTTGATGGCATTTTCAAACAGCATTTGCAAGGAAAGTGGCACGATTTGCATATTTTTTTGTTCCGCCGGCACCTTGATGCGGATGTGCAGATTATCACCAAAGCGCTCTTTTAGCAGGAAGGAATAAGCGTCCAGAAAATGCAATTCTTCGTCCAGCGTAATGAGTTTTTTATCTCTGATTTCCAAGATGTAACGATATACTTTTGACAACATTTGTACAAACCGCACCGCCCGCTGCGGGTCTTCCGGGATGATGTACGAGAGGGTGTTCAGGCTATTAAACAGAAAATGCGGGTTCACCTGATTGCGCAAACCTTCCAACTGCGATTCCACGTTTTCGCGGCGCAGGCGCTCGGCTTCAATCATGGAGCGTTTCCAACGATCATAGAAAAACACACTTTCGTAAATAGCAGAAACCAACGCGATAATAGTGAAAGAAGCCACATGATAATCAAATTCCGTCACGCCAGGGGCGCGCTCTACATCGTTCAGGCTCATGTGCACGATTTCCAGAAGAGAGCTCAGGATGAAAAAGATCACAATGATTAATAAAATAGTGAAAGAAAGGCGCTTGCGCGTGTCCTTGTAGAGTGGAAATTTTAAGCGAGCGAAGATAAAAACTCTTCTGACGGACAACCAGTAAACTATGGTGTAAACAAGAGAAATCAGAAATTTGGGCGCATATGGTATCAAGCCATTTGTCAGTGTTTCTTTAAAAAACAAAAGCGGCGCAATAAAGGCAACGACCGGAATGAGAAAAAGCATCAACCTCCGATCGTCAAAACCAAGCACTTCTTTTAGATCAAATTTCGCCGCCATAAGTCGCATTTATGCAGCAAATTACAAAATTTACAACATTTGCGCCATTTCCCAATGATCAACAAGCCTTTTTGAATGGTGAATGGTCGGATTGTCGAGTTGAATCGGCTCCACCAGGCAACAGTTAACGTTCACTGGTCAATGTCTCCACCTGATCCTGCAGCCGTTTAGTCATCATATCGAAGATGCGTCGGCGGAATTCGGCTTCGTCTTTTTCAAAAATATTCCATTCTTCGATGGTAAAATGCCCAATCACCGTGCCGAGCAGCAGCCCTCGCAGGCGGTTGTCCTGGCGCAGGCTATGCGCAATCCATTCAAGACGCTTTTCTTTCGACATCCCGTTGAATTTCACTTTGCGTTTCACCAGGAAATGTTTGAAAATGGCGAGCAGCAGGTCATTTTGCAATTTTAGAATCGGACGCAGCACTTCATTTTGAAACTGCTCTGCCGCGCTTTCCGCCGTTTTTTCGGTCACAATCGCTGGGCGAATGCTTATTTTATTACATTCCATCATTTTTCAATCGTAATTTGTAAATCTTAAATCGTACTTCCAACTTCGTACCTCGTACTTCTAACTTCGTACCTCGTACTTCTAACTTCGTACTTTGACTAAACTCCTATTTCATAAGGTTGTTTAATTCTCTAACTTTGCACATTATTTGAACACAATCCAATCTACTTCTAAATACAATGACAAAACCAGACATCCGCTCTCTGCTCGAAACACGTATCCTAGTGCTCGACGGTGCTATGGGCACGATGATTCAACAGTACAGACTCAAGGAAGAAGATTATCGCGGAGAGCGCTTTGCCAATTATCACCGCGACATTCGGGGCAACAATGATATTCTCAATCTTACACAGCCTCAGATCATCGAAGCGATTCACGAAGCTTACCTCGAAGCAGGCTCAGATATCATAGAAACCAATACCTTCAACGGCACTTCGATCTCGCAGGCAGATTACGATATGCAGGATTTGGCGTACGAAATCAACCTGGAGGCGGCGCGCATTGCCCGCAAGGTAGCGGACAAATTCACCCAAGCCAATCCCGACAAGCCGCGCTACGTGGCCGGCGCCATGGGACCGACCAACAAAACAGCTTCGATTTCGCCGGAGGTGAATAATCCCGGCGCTCGGGGCGTTACGTTCGATCAATTGCGCGATGCTTATTACGATCAGGCACGCGGACTAATGGACGGCGGAGCCGATATTCTGCTCATTGAAACCATCTTTGATACGCTGAATGCCAAAGCGGCGCTGTTTGCAATTGACCAATTGTTTGAAGAACGTAGCACAAAATTGCCGATCATGATTTCCGGCACGATCACCGATGCCAGCGGGCGTACGCTCTCCGGGCAGACGGCAGAGGCGTTCTGGATTTCTATCAGCCACATGCCACTGTTGAGCGTGGGTTTGAACTGCGCGCTTGGCGCGAAAGAAATGCGTCCGCACCTCGAAGCGCTGTCCGACATTGCCAATTGCTGCGTAAGCGCTTATCCCAACGCCGGTTTGCCCAATGAATTCGGCGAATACGATCAGGGCGCCGAGGAAATGAAAGATTATATCCGCGACTTTGCCAGCAGTGGCTTCGTCAATATCATCGGGGGCTGCTGCGGCACGACGCCCGCTCACATCAAGGCGATGGCGGAAGCAGTGAAGGGAATTCCGCCCCGCAAAATTCCAGACAATCCACCGTATACGATGCTCAGTGGCTTGGAGCCTTTAATCATCCGACCCGAAACCAATTTCGTCAACATCGGCGAACGCACGAATGTCACGGGTTCCAAGGCTTTTGCCAGATTGATTAAAACCGGCGATTACGCAGGTGCACTTTCTGTGGCGCAGCAACAGGTAGAAAATGGCGCGCAGGTCATTGACGTTAATATGGACGAGGGTTTGCTCGATTCCGAGCAGGCGATGGTCGAGTTTCTAAACCTCGTTATGTCAGAACCCGAAATTGCCAAAGTGCCTGTTATGATTGACTCTTCGAAGTTTAAGGTGATCGAAGCCGGCTTGAAATGTGTGCAAGGTAAATGCATCGTGAATTCCATTTCGATGAAGGAAGGAGAAGCGGAATTTATTCGCCAGGCAAAGCTCGTGCGGCGATACGGTGCGGCGGCGGTGGTGATGGCATTCGACGAGCAGGGACAGGCCGATACCATTGAACGCAAGGTGGAAATTTGCAAAAGAGCGTATAAAATTCTGACGGAAAAAGTTGGGTTCAAACCGCAGGACATCATCTTCGACCCCAATATTTTCGCGGTGGCAACGGGCATTGAAGAGCATAATGAATATGCGATTAATTTTATTGAAGCGA
>CAZQTF010000302.1:0-1782 GCA_964596135.1 uncultured Saprospiraceae bacterium
ATCCAATAAGACAACCTCTGTTCATATTTTGAGATTTTAGACCTTAGATATTAGACGTTAGAAATTATGAATACACTATATGCTAAATCGCACTTCGTACTTCGTACTTCGTACTTCAACATCATTCATCTTTCAGCGCTACAACGGGATTCACCTGCGAAGCTTGCAAAGCTGGAATCAGCCCGGCGATCGCGCCGGAAACGATCAGCAAAATTACTGCACCCAGCCCGATGGTCAGGTTGACCTGCGGATTATAAAAATTGTCCGGTTCCAGATTATTGGCGACCATCAGGTAATTGATGCCGCCGATGACAAAGGTGCCGGCGATCAGCCCCAAATACCCGGAAAAAGAAGTGATAAAGACCGATTCCAGCAAAATCATACTGATAATAGAGCCGGGCGTAGCGCCCAACGCTTTGCGGATGCCAATTTCTTTGGTACGTTCTTTCACTACGATCAGCATGATGTTGCTCACGCCCACGATGCCCGCCAGCAGCGTGCCAATGCCAACAAACCAGAGAAAAACCTTGATGCCGGTGAATAAATTTTTGACACTGCGAAACTCTTCTTCGAGGTTGAAACCGCCAATGCCCTGCGGATCGTCTGGGGCAATAAAATGGCGCTGCTTGAGCAAGCCTTTTACTTTGGGTTCTACTTCGCCGATGCGCACCGATTCGTCGGCAGCGCAAACGAAATAATCCACTTGATCGCCGGTGCCAAAAGTGCGTTGCACAGTGGTGAGCGGCACCACGATGGCTTCGAGATCGCTTTCCGTCCAGGGTTTGATTTGTACCGGACCGAACACACCCACTACCTTGAATTCTACCCCCCGGATGCGAATGTATTTGCCAATACAATCTTCCTCGCCGAAAAGTACTTCCCGAGTGCGTTGTCCCACAACTGCCACTTTACGACTTTCGGCGACATCGTTTTCGTTGATGTAACGCCCTTCATACAATTGGAGCGCTTCGATCTTGATCATATCGCTTAGTTCACCGCGGATTTCATAACTATCGCCTTTGTCTTTATAATTGACGGGCGAAGCTCCGAGCGAGTGGCGCGGAGCAATGTACTTGATTTCCGGTACGTTAGCTCTGATCGCCAGAATATCCTGCAGGGTAAAGCGCGGTACCCGCCCCGGCTGGAAACCTTTATAAGGCTGCGAAGTACGCATGGGCCACACGTACATGGCGTTGCTCACGCGATTGTCGAAACCCCGGAAGACGCCGTTTTCCAGACCCTTGCCCATGCCCAGCACGAAGACCAACATAAAAATACCCCAGAATACGCCCAGTGCCGTCAGCCCTGTACGGAGTTTGTGCTTACGCATCGTTGCCAATATTTCCTGCCAAATGTCGCGGTCAAACATTATTCAAATTTGAGATGTAAAATGTGAAATTTGAAAAGGTTATAGCTTATACTTTTGATATATGCTTACAAATATTCTTGTCAATTCCTCTGCTTCTTGCTTTAATTTTTTTGTCTCAGCTAAATTCCCAATTCCTGAGCTTTCCAATATTTCTAACCAAAAGATAGATTCGTCGGCTTCTTCAATTACTATTCCCAATTTTGCAACATATTCTTTTCGGCTTCTCGCTCTAAAGGAGGCTCTCGTGTTCGCACCAACTGATGTTCCTGATTTTAACAATTGATCCCCTATGCGATAACCGACAGTATTCGACGGTAGTGATTGTACATATTTTACTATACTTAAAGCAAATTGCTTAGTCCGCTCTTTTAAATCTGTGTAAGAAACTCCCGGCTCTTTCACGATGTCAAAAG
>CAZQTF010000302.1:1882-3404 GCA_964596135.1 uncultured Saprospiraceae bacterium
GTCCGCTCTTTTAAATCTGTGTAAGAAACTCCCGGCTCTTTCACGATGTCAAAAGTCCCGTCTTTTTGTGTAAATTCATTCATTTTTATGCTTTCTTATTTGAATTTTCACATCCCACATTTCACATTTCTGATTTCACATCTCACATCTCCTAATCACTTTTCATTGCTATCACCGGGTTGATCCGGGCTGCTTGCAACGCAGGCATTAGTCCGGCCAGTCCGCCAACAATAACCAATATGATAATCGCCGTGACGGCCACGCCGAGATTGACCTGCGGATTGCGGAAATAAGCAACTTCCATTGAGCCGAGCAGTGCAATCATGCCAGTACCCGCCAGCAAACCCAGGTATCCGGCCACGGATGTGATAAGAATGGCTTCCTGCAGAATCATCGAAACGATCGAGTAAGGGGTAGCGCCCAATGCCTTGCGAATACCGATTTCTCTGGTGCGGTCTTTGATGACAATCAGCATGATGTTGCTCACGCCGATGACGCCTGCCAGCAGAGTGCCAATGCCAACAAACCATACAAAAGTGCGAATGGCAAAAAAGAGGTTTTGAAATTGCTCGAATTCTTCAGCAAGATTAGTAATGAACAGCGCCCGCTGATCTTTGGGGTCAAATCCATGCCGCGCTGCAAAGTCCTGCCGGATTTGTTCCTCCATTTTCTTCATTTCCGGTACGGGCAAGTCGCCGGCTGTAAACATCAACTGGTGCAATTCTTTGGTATCCGAATATACTTTTTGGGCGGTGGAAATAGGAATGTAAATAACCCGCATCTCATTTTCACCGCCGGTATCTTCATAAATTCCGACAACAGTGTAAACGATACCACCGATGTTGATTTCCTTGCCAATGGCGTCTTCCTGTCCGAAAATACTTTCTTTCGCTACTTTTCCCAGCACCGTTACCTTGCGGAATTCGCTCAAATCAATCGGATTGATGAATCGTCCTTCCACCAGAATGGTGTTTTCCAGATACTTGTGATCGGGGTGCACGGCGCGCACCGGAAAAGATAGTTTTTTATTGCCATAGGCAACCGTCTGATCACCAGTCAGATAGAATCTTGCTGTAAGGTGGTCAATGGCTTCATAATTATCCGCGAGGTAATCATAATCTTCATTATAAAATTTAATATTGCGCCCTTTAGGTAAACCATTGTAGGACAGGGAAGTAGTACCCCGCCGCACAAAAATGCTGTTGGTTGCATCGTCGCGAAATTCATATTCAACGCCATTCTGCAGCCCTGCGCCTGCGCCCAACAGGATCACCAGCATAAAAATGCCCCAGAATACACCCAGCGCTGTGAGCGTGGTTCGGAGTTTGTGCCGCCGGATAGAGCTAAATATCTCTTGCCATTTATCAAAATCAAACATGCCTTAAATTTGAGATTTGAGATGTGAAATATGAAATATTAAAAACGTAGAATTTCAAGTTGCCTTCTCATCTCGCATTTCGCATTTCACATTTCACATTTCACATTTCACATTTCACATTTCACATTTCACATTTCACATTTC
>CAZQTF010000303.1:0-3381 GCA_964596135.1 uncultured Saprospiraceae bacterium
TGTCAAATCATTATTAACCGTATTCAGTAAATGATTTTTTAAACATACTCTCAAACACTATAACAAAATCCAATGAAGCTGATATTTAGGATAATCCCATTTTTATTGATTGCAAATCAATTATTTGCGCAAAACAACCCGCAAATATCCGGCAGCTTGGAGGCGAACGCCAATTTTTTTATTCGCGACTCGCTCATTGGCGCAGCGAATATTCCACAGTACGACCGCCAGCTCTACGGAGCCGATGCCTGGCTGAATCTAACGTACAGCAATTGGGGTTTTGATTTTATTCTGCGGTTTGATTTGTTTAATAACTCCAACCTGCTCAATCCAACCGATTCTTATACCGACGAGGGTATCGGGCGCTGGTACATCAGCAAAAAAGTCCATCAGTTAGGCATCTCCGCCGGTTATCTTTACGACCAGATTGGCAGCGGCATTATTTTCCGGGCTTATGAAGAACGCCCCCTGCTGATTGACAATGCTTTATATGGTGCAAGATTGACATATGATATTGCACCCGACTGGCAGATTAAAGCTTTTACCGGCAGGCAAAAACAGCAATTCGATACTTACAATTCGATTATCAAAGGCTTGAGTGCAGAAGGTTTTCTGACCCTGGGCGATTCCATCGGTGGGGTAGCGCTAGCGCCAGGCTTTGGGGTGGTAAATCGAACCCTTGACGATGCAACGATGAATTCTTTAGTTGCTACGCTAAATACTTATCCCGACGATGATATTTTTATACCAAAATATAACACTTATGCTTTTTCATTATACAATACGCTGACTGCCGGCGCCATTTCGTGGTACCTGGAAGCCGCCTATAAAACCGAAGACCCCATCAATGATCCGTTTGGCACCATCACTCGAGACAGCGTGGCGACCGTTGGGGATAAATTTATACAAAAGCCCGGCTCGGTGCTGTATTCCAGCATCAGCTACGCCAAAAGCGGTTTGGGTATTACCTTGGAAGCCAAGCGAACCGAGAATTTCACCTTCCGCGCCCGCCCACAAGCACAACTAAATCAGGGCTTTGTGAATTTCCTGCCGCCCATGGCGCGCGTGAATACCTATCGGCTGACCGCCCGCTACAACGCGGCTACTCAGGAACTAGGCGAACTCGCTTTCCAAGCGGATATTCGTTATTTATTTAATAAAAACTGGACTGCGAATGTAAATATTTCCAATATTACAAATCTGGACAACGAATTATTATATCGTGAAATTTATACTGAAGTCGGTTATAAATACGGGCGCGAATGGAGCTTGCTCGGTGGGGTACAGTTGCAAAACTACAACCAAGCGGTGTATGAATTCAAACCCGGCGTGCCTAATGTGCAAACTGTGACGCCTTTCGCCGAATTTTTGTATAAATTTGATCGTACCAAGTCATTGCGTGTAGAAGCCCAGGCGATGTTCACCGGCGAAGATAAATCCGTGGAACTTAAGCAGGACTATGGAAGTTGGCTCTTTGGGCTGGCAGAGTTCAGTATTGCTCCACACTGGACGTTTACGGCTTCGGATATGTATAATATTGAAGTAGGGCGCAACTCTCCGGTAAATAAAAATGGCGAAAAACTAAATATTCACTACCCGAGATTTGATGTTTACTACACCTATCGTTCCAACCGATTTTCCTTGAGTTACGTAAAACAAGTGGAAGGCGTGGTTTGTGCAGGAGGTATCTGCCGCTTGGAGCCAGCATTTAGTGGTGTAAAAATGACCGTAAATTCGACGTTTTAAATGTAAAATGTAAAACCGCGAAATGTAAAATGTAAAAATTTAATACGTACAAAATCTTTTACATTTTAAATCTTACATTTTTTGGTTTTTCGGTTAAAATAATTATAAAATGAAAAATATAATCCACTTATTGCTTGTTTCTTGCTGCTTGTTGCTTGTAAACTGTGAAGAAATCCCGCCTGTGCTCAATCCCGTTGATCCCAATCCCGGCAGCGGCGAGGTGCTGCGTAGCGTGCTCGTGGAAGAATACACCGGCGTGCGTTGCGTGAATTGCCCGGCAGGAAGTGAAGCCTTGCAGGCATTGATCAATATTTACGGCGACCGGTTGGCGGTGGTGTCGTTTCACGCGGGCTTTTTTGCGCCGCCTTACCCGGAGAGCAAATACGACCTTCGCACCCCGGATGGCAACAATCTCTTGGATTTTCTGGGTTCCCCGCTGGGTTATCCGGCGGCAGTGGTGAATCGCCGTTTATTTGATGGAGAACCTCGGTTACAATTAGGTCAGAGCCAGTGGCCGGGCTACATTGCCCAGGAAATTGCCATTGCACCAAAAGTGAAAATAGATTTGCAAAGAAATTATAATGATATAAATCGCCAATTAACATTGAATGTCAATCTCGAAATCCTGGAAACCCTCGACAACAGTGATGTTCGCCTTAGCGTAGCCCTCACCGAAGACGACATCGAAGACGTGCAACTCACACCGGCCGGCAAGCAAGCCGATTACAAACACCAGCACGTGCTCCGCGACATGCTCAGTAATTTTGACGGTAATCCATTGACCGAATCTCTGACTACAGGCTCGAAAATTGCAAAATCCTTCAGCTATACGCTCCCCGCCGAGTGGCGCGCGGATCAATGCAAGCTGATCGTCTTTGTGCACGTGGGCGGCGATCAGAAGGATGTATTGCAAGTAGCGCAGGTGAAGGTGGGTGGGTAAATATTTAAAAATTAATCTGAAATAATCAAGATTTGATCTTTCAAACACATGTCTTTAGTCAAAAGCAAATATGACAGATGCTCTTATGAGCATTCTCTTTTCTAAACCCTCTTAGGCACTCAAACGGAAGGTTTGGGAAAGAGAATGCAAATTGTATGAAATTATCAACATTCAATCCAATCTAATTGTAAGATCAAGGCTATTAAAATTAATCCAAATCTCGACTTGTTTTACCGGTGCTTGTAAATTTAATTTAGTTGGGAGGAATATCGATTCATCAAACTTGATATTTTGTTCCTTTAGAAAGTTGATGAGTGTACTACTGATTTCCTCGACAATTTGTCGATCTTCTTCATGGAAGTAGCTGATCCTGCTTTTGAAACTTCGACTAAAATGTTCAACATCAGGGACACTATAGCCTTGTTCTTTTAATAAGGTTTGCAGTTTTCGAGCAAGTGATCGCCCATTCCTTCCGGTTTCTTGCAAGTAAATAATATAGCCTGCTCTTTTAGCTCTTTCGATTTGTTCAGCGACCTTTTCGTCTTTAAGTGCATTTTTAGTCGTCTTGCTGGACTCAACTAAAATAAGCAGGGAGTCTTTTGTAACAAGTAATTCAGCTCTAACTTCTTCGAAGTTTTGTTTAATCCTTTCAACCGAATCAATTGTCATGTTAAGTTGCTTATTAAGCATTTCTG
>CAZQTF010000304.1:0-3309 GCA_964596135.1 uncultured Saprospiraceae bacterium
CGGCATTCACATCCAGCGCCGTCTTGAGGTCAGTTTCTGCGCCAACTTTCGCGGTGATGAGGTGGTCGCAGTGCACGGTAGAAGGCACGGCAGTTTTGTCGCGACCACAGGTCATAAACTGCAGCAGCGCCATCTGCGCCGTCGCATCCTGCATGGCTACGCGGTCGGGTGCAAAAAAAACATAATCTTTTCCTCGGTTGTAATGTTGAAGTGGAGAGTCGGGATGAAGATGAGCGTACAGGATTTTTTCAGATAAAGTCAGCGGACGTCCCAGCGTTGTTCGGGCTTCGTCCACTCGTTTGGGCAAAGACTCATAAAAAGCCTTTATCATATCAATATCGAATGGCATAGCGCTTGATTTTGAGTATGTTACGAAATTGGTTTTATTTTTGGAAAAATGTCCCCAAAGGTACGATTTTCAACCAAACTTTCACTTAATTTGAATAGCATTAAGCTTGATTTTGTTTGGCAAAAAGCCCGGAAAATTCCACCTTCAAATACAATATTTGGTTCTAAAACAGTAGGTTATACAATTTCGCCTCGTGTCATTTCAAAACATTATTTGGATTTCGCATTGCAGTCAGGAGAAAAACGGAAAAAATGATCAAAATTTTGTCAAAACTTTGTTTTTCAGATGTTTTACAAAAAGCGCTCCATTGCGCCGACTCCATTCTGCCAAGTATCAGATAATTTTGTTTTTTTTTAACACTGAAAAAATGTTTCCAATGGTGGATTGCGTTGAAAAAATTCCTTTTTGGCAAAAATTCTCATGAGGAGTTGTATTTTCGTTGCGGACTAAAGGCATGCACACTGCCTCTTAAAACTATGAGCCAAAACGCCAATACTCTC
The DNA here is from genome assembly GCA_964596135.1 of uncultured Saprospiraceae bacterium. GTDB lineage: Bacteria > Bacteroidota > Bacteroidia > Chitinophagales > Saprospiraceae > JADJNW01. The sequence goes on from CAZQTF010000304.1 coordinate 850, forward strand.
AAGCACGTAGCCATCGCGGGCAACATCGGAGCCGGAAAGACAACGCTGTGTACTAAGCTGGGCAGGCATTTCAAATGGGAGGTGCACTACGAATCCGCCGACGACAATCCTTACCTGAGCGATTTTTACCACGATATGCAGCGCTGGTCGTTCAACCTGCAAATATACTTTCTGAATAGTCGTTATCAACAGATTCTGAGCATATTAAAAGGAGACAAAACGGTGGTGCAAGATCGCACCATCTACGAAGATGCTTATATCTTCGCGCCCAATCTGCACGATATGGGCTTAATGTCCACGCGGGATTTCCAGAATTATTTCGATCTGTTCCGGACGATGTCTTCGCAAATTCAGCCACCGGATTTGCTAATCTACCTGAAGGCGAGCATTCCTACGCTGGTGGCGCACATCCAGTCGCGGGGGCGCGATTATGAGGGCAGCATGAGTCTGGATTACCTCAAACGGCTGAACGCTCGTTATGAAGAATGGATTGGCAATTATAAAGAAGGACGATTGCTCGTTATCAACGCGGATGAACTGGACTTCGACAGCAACCCCGAAGATATGGGCAAAGTAGTGAACATGGTGCAGGCAGAGCTACACGGTCTGTTTTGACTGGTGATTATTTTCGGCTGTAACTATGGCTTTAGCGGGCGCGTGGCATTTGACTGGGGTTGCGCGGACCTGGTCTCTTCCGATTGCCCCGCTTGCTTGATTTTCTCTTCTTTTGCTTCCGATTGCTCCGTGCTGAAGTAATAGATACCGCCAAAAAGCGCTACATGAAACAAAAAAGTGAAAATCAGTGCAATAACACGGTTTTGGCGAGCGCGTTGGGCTTCGAGTCTGCTATTCATAGAGTGGGGGTTTTGTGATTGAATATGGATGAACATTATCACAATCAACGATGTGTCATTTCCCGATATTTTTTTCCCGCCGTTAAAAAAGTCTTAAGGTACAATTTTTTCAGAGGAAGCAATTTGCCTGGCAATTTTCTCCGAATCGCGGTAGATCACGCCGAGGATGCCTCCCGGCACGTAGTTGTCGAATCCCAGGAAATAGAGCCCCTCGTGTTTCCCTTTGCCAATGCAATCTCTGGGTAAGCCATACTCGTCCAGTATTTCTGGGGCATTGGGTATGATGTCTCCGAGTTTTGCCAAGTAACCCGTCGCCAGAATAACGGTGTCGAAAGCATATTTTTCACCATTGACAAAAACGACGCCTTCCTTTGTAAAATGGTCAATGCCTGGCAATACTTTGATTTTTCCGGCTTTGATCTGCGCGATGGTTCCAATGTCAATCACGGGAGTTTTTCCAGTAGTGCGCAGCTGCTTTGCCGGTGGTACTTCAGGCGTAAAAATGCCATATCGAGTGAGATCGCCCACCATGATTCGACGCAACTGCGTGCCGAGCCAGTCGCCAAGCCAACTGGGCAGTTTCGCCAGGCGGAGGGCGGTGAGCTGCGTTGGTCCGGCAAAAGTATCGCGCGGAACGATGTTGATCGGGCTGCGAACCGAAAGATAGGTTTCCACGCCATGCTCGCAAAGATCCAAAGCGATTTCGGCGCCGGTATTGCCCATGCCTACCACCAGTACTTTCTGGTCGTGAAAAGGATCGGCATTTTTGTAAATGCGGCTATGGATAATGCGCCCCTGGAATTTTTCTTCTCCCACAAAAATCGGGCGATTGATCACGTGATTGACACCGGTGGCAATCACAACCCAGGGAGATTCCCATTTTTTGCCGCTGCGCGTTCTGACCTGCCAATAATCGCCATTTTTTTTGATGGAAATGGCCTCTTCTCCAAAGCGCGGTTTGATATCGAACAATTCGGCATACCATTCGTAATAATCCACCAGTTGCTGCCTTGACACATAACGCGGATAATCTTCGGGAAAAGGCAGATGTGGTAGGTGCGACCGCTCCTTGATCGTATGTAAATGCAGGCGGTCGTAGTGCCCATGCCATGCCGACGCTATTTGTCCGCTTTTTTCAATAACTTCAAAAGAAATATTGAGCTTGCGAAGCCTTCCGGCAATGGCAAGCCCTGCAGGTCCGGCGCCGATGATAATGACAGGAGAATGCTGCATTTTAGTCTTTTCTTTAGTGCGGTGCAAACCAGTTGAGCTGTTGCCCGGATTTTATAAATCTCAAGCAACGATTTGACCCGGCATATTTTCTTTTACTTGAATTTGAAGGCTAAAATACAAAAAGATACTTTTGAAGTTTACCACTTCATGTTTGGGTAAGCACGCTGCATGAACTGCATATCTGCCAGAATGAAGCCCAGGTGCTCGGTATGGCGCCCTTTTTTGCCGCCGGATTGCATCCAGTCGTCTGTCGGTTTTTGCAAAGTAGCTTCCGCCAAAACTTCTTGGATTTTCTGGTCATACCAAGGTTTGATGACGCTTAAATCCACGCCGATGCCTTCGGCGACCATCATTTCATCCACCTCATCCATTT
>CAZQTF010000305.1:0-3266 GCA_964596135.1 uncultured Saprospiraceae bacterium
TTCCGCCAGCCCTGATGAATCGCGCCGCCAATCGCGTCGTGGGAAGCGCCCGTGACCGATGCAATACAGTTAGATACATTTTCTGCTCGCAACACGCCCATAAGCGCCATGAGCGCCGCTTCTTTGAAGCCGATAATTTCGGGTTCCGGGACTACAATCTCAATGTCGGCTACTTTAGAACACGCTTCCCGGATGCAATCCATCAGGAATTGATTCAGCGCGCCGCCGCCGGTGGCGAGTAATTTATATTTTTCTTTTTTAAAGTGCTCTCGGTCAATGATTTGCCCGATATCTTTGGCCACCTGGAAAGCAACATGCAGACAAGCCGTGTGTAGTTTGTCCGAAATTTTGGCATCGAAATCTAAGAAGATCGGCACGAGTTGCTCCTGCACCCAGTCGTTGCCAAGCGATTTTGGATAAGGCTGCTGATGATAGGGCAGGGCATTGGCTCGAGCCAGTAGCTCCACATTCAAAGTGCCGGAAGCCGCGATTACGCCGCCGATATCGTAGGGCAGGTCGAGTTTTTGCGCTAAGGCGTTGAGCACCTGATTCGCGCCGCCAATGTCGAAGGCGATGTATTTATTCTCTACATGGCAGGTGATGTTGGCAATGCCGCCAAGATTCAGATAAAAATCGAAGCCGTTTAGCAAGTAGCGATCTGCGATGGGCGCCACCGGCGCGCCTTGCCCACCCAGCGCCACATCCATTGCCCGAAAATCGGAGACGACCGGATAGCCCGTCACTGCAGCAATTGCTGCGCCATCGCCGATTTGCAGCGTCATTTTTTCGTTGGGAAAATGAAAGATCGTATGCCCGTGCGAAGCAATAAAATCCGGCTCCTGGGGGTATTGTTGCAAAAATTGATTGACCAATTCGCCTACATAATGCCCAAAATGCGCGTGCGCCAGCATCAAATCTTTGCCCGCAGCCTGCGGAAGTGCTTTCAGCTTTGCCTGCCACTCTTCGGAAAAAGGCATCGTTTCGGCGTGTTGAATGCGCCAGGATGGCAGTATTCCTTTGTCCCACTCAAATTCACAAAAAGCAATATCCAGCCCATCGAGCGAGCTGCCCGACATCAAACCCAGCACGCGGTAGGTTTTCATGGTTTCATAAGTATTTGATTGTTATCATGTTTCGCCAGCAATGGCGCCAAAACAGTATAACAAAAGCCTTTTACTTTCTTAACTTGACGATATATTCGGCAACAGCCTTGATTTTTGTCTCGTCGAGGATATCTTTAAAGCCGACCATCGCCGTAGTCTCGCGACCATTGGTGACCACAGCGATCCGCTCTTCCAGCGACAACGTAGAAGTGGTCAGATTGAAAGCGCCGCTGGCACCCATATCGCCGTACAAACCATGACAGGTTACACAATACTGTTTGTAGATTTTTTCACCATCCGGTGCATCGGCGGCTGTCTGTGCAGTGACATTGGTGGATGATGAAGAGGAATAATCAGCGCCGGAATTGCCGCAGGCTACGATCAGCAGCGCCACAATAGCAAAGAAAAACAACTGTTTCATTAGTACGATGATTTTAGAATTCGCTAAGGTAAACAATTTTTTTATCCTCCTGTTTGCTGCTCTTCGTTTTATCAGAAAGGAGAGTAGTCGAAAAATTTCGTTTTTTTGAAATCCAGTTCATAACTTTAGTGTTGATTGGTCGGATCGGTTTTATGGCGTTGCAAGAAACCCAGACAACTGATGCTGAATATCATTTGTTTTCCAATAAGCTACTCATCAAAATTTCAATAATAAAATGAAACAAGGAAAATTAATCACCACAGGCGTCATCGTATTTATCGTGCTCATCATTGTGCTCATCTTTTCCAATGCCACATTTTTGACGATTGACGCGGGCGAGCGGGGGGTTCTATTCGAGCGCTTTTCGGGCGGCTTGGACAAAGAAAATATTTACAGCCCCGGTTTCCATGTCATTGCGCCTTGGAATACCATGTACGTTTATGATGTACGCGAACAACAGATCGAGGAAACGATGGAAGTGTTGTCGAGTAACGGTTTAAACATTCAACTGGATGTAACCGTGCGCGTCAATCCCAAATACAACAACATTGGCGATTTGCATGAAAAATTCGGGAAAGATTACATGAATTCGCTGGTTCGCCCCGAAGTACGCTCGTCCGTGCGCAAGGTTATCGGACGCTATTCACCGGAGGAACTATATTCTACCAAGCGCGAAGAAGTACAGACGAATATTCAGAAAGATCTTCATGCCACGCTGGATGCTAACTATATCGAACTCCGGGCAACATTGATTCGCAATATCTCGCTACCGGAAAAAGTAAAAACCGCGATCGAGGAAAAAATCCAGGCAGAGCAATCGGCGTTGAAATATGAATACATCCTCCAGCAGGAGCGCAAAGAGGCGGAGCGTCGCATCATCGAAGCCGAAGCCAAGGCCAGAGCCAATCAGATTCTGAATGCCAGCTTATCGCCTAATATTCTGAAAGATAAGGGTATTGAGGCTACCCTCCAGTTGGCGAATTCACCCAACAGCAAAGTGATCATCGTGGGTGGCAATGGCGACGGGTTGCCTTTGATTTTGGGCGGAAACTGATCGAATCGGCTGTACCTACTTTCGAGATAACAGGAAAAGAGATTATGGCAAAGGGGCTGTAATCTCTTTTTTAATATTAAATTTTTCCGATGGCATTGCCATTCCAGCCCATTATACTTACCTTTGTGTTAATTCAATGTTAACTTTATTTTAATCAAAGGTAAATTGTAATGAAAGAAGAAAATAAAAAAGCTGCAAAGGGGAAGAAGTCGGCGGTTGAGGAGGTGAACAATAACGTTCCGCAAGAACTGGTACCAGATACCTCCAAAGCGCAAAAACCGGATCGTCAGCATTTTCGGCAGCTTAAGAAAACGGCTAAAAAACTCAAAAAACAGCTGAAAAAAGCAACCAAGCAATTGATGAAACTCAAGAAAGCAGTTCGGAAAGTGGGCAAGAAAAAAGAGGAAGCACCGGAGTTGGTACATCAGTTTCAGACCCTCAAAACCGAGCGCAAGGAGCTGAAACAGGCTTTTAAAGCAGCGAAAAAGGAGGTCAAAGCTTCCAAAAAAGCGGCTTGATCTTGAGTCAGAAGCGGCGTATGTCAGCCAAGAGCGACGCCGCTTCTCACCATTTAGTCATACACAAATTTCCAACTACATCCGCCTGTTTTTGCCAAACGGGGTGGAAAATGCCTTCCGCTTTCATTTGTTTCAGATCAACCATTTACTTGGAATTGCAGGCAAATAAA
>CAZQTF010000306.1:0-3258 GCA_964596135.1 uncultured Saprospiraceae bacterium
AAAAGTACTGCGCTCAGAAGTTTGCTCCTTTTTTTGAAAATAGTAAATTGAGCCGGAAAAAACGAAAATCCTATGTCCAAATTGAAAGAGCTGCTCGCAGAAAACATCCAGAAAGCACTTGACACGATGAAGGAATTATTCGTGCAGGACAATTATTTGTACAACGACATTATTCTCCAGACAGGGCGCTGGAGCTCGCTGCAGCAAAAACGCACCAATGGGCTGATCTTAGAATCCAGTAGCACCATGGAAGAGAATAAAATCCGCTACGCGCTGAATGAATTGATTGATCGGTACGAACGGGAGTACGGACCCTATACGCCACCCGGCAATTCTGAAAAACCATCACCGGCTACGCCCGGCAACGGAGGAGCCGCGATTCAAGGAAAGATGAATATTTTGTTCCTCGCTGCCAATCCGAAAAATGAAATCCGCCTGCAAGTGGATAAGGAGTACCGCAAGATTGATGAACGCCTCAAAATGTCCACACATCGCACCTATCAGCTCGAACAACCGCAATTTTCCGTAACCATTGAAGGAATGCTGCAGGCTTTTAGCCAAACGCAACCGGAAATTGTACATTTCGCAGGACACGGGGAGAAAGCCGGCATTTTTATTACCAACGAAGCCAACGAATCGCTGCTGGTGCCCAACAATGCCCTCAAACGCTTGTTCCGGCAATACAAAGACACGGTGCAGGTAGTCGTATTGAGCGCCTGTTACTCCGAGGCACAGGCACAGATCATTTCTGAGCTGGGGATCTATGTCGTGGGAATGAGCGACGAGATCGCCGATGAGGCAGCAATTGTTTTTTCTACCGGTTTTTACCTCGGCTTGGGCGAGAACCAACCCGTTGAACAGGCATTCACAACGGCGCTGATTACTTTAGAGACCAAATTTCCCAATGAAGCCAATCTCCCTGTACTCTGGAAAGATGGCGCCAAGATAGAAATTTGAGCAAGAAAGCCAGTCGCTTTCGAATATTATCCATTGTTATTCAATTCCTTAGCAAAATTTTGTCGAATTCGATACCGGCAAAATAAAATCTCTCGTGCATTTTTCTTAACTATGCCCATTATATCGCGCTACGCCGCTGCATCATCCACAGTGGTAAAAATATTGTAACATCAAAAACATTAATATTATCAAAAAACTATGAGCCAACAATCACCAAAACAGCAGGGACATTTCGTCCAAGAATTTGGGCTAGGCGCCGCTATTATTCTGTTTGTGAGTTCCATTCTGGGTTCTGGGGTGTACAAAAAAGTTGCGCCGATGGCAAATGATTTGCAATCACCATCACTGGTGCTGTTTGCCTGGCTACTGGCAGGTGTTATCACGCTTTTTGGTGTGCTGACGACGGCGGAAATTGGCGGAGTAATAACCGAATCGGGCGGACCTTATGCTTATTTTCGGCGGATTTATGGACGGCGATTTGCATTTTATTATGGCTGGTCGAGTTTCTCGGTGATCCAGTCGGCTTCCATCGCTTCGATTTCCTACGTTTTCGCGCAATCACTCAATGCTTTGGTAGAATTGCCCAAACTGGGCGGCGCGTGGGAAGAATACACCGTTTTGGGCTTGTTCACCCCATTCGCCAATCTGGGCGTAAAGCTCACTGCCGTCGCGCTGATCGCCGTTCTGGCAACGATCAATTATCGGGGTGTGAAAGAAGGCGGCTGGGTCAGTAAAGTCATCACGGTGCTGGTAGTAATCAGCTTATTTTTTATCATCATCACGGGGCTGGCAATGAGCAACGGCTCAATGGATAATTTGCAGGAAGCGGCAAGTACTTATCCGCCGGAGAGCTTCAGTAGCGGCTTTGGCTGGTTTGGTCCTCTTTTTGCAGCAATGCTGGGTGCATTCTGGGCGTACGAGGGCTGGCTGAACATCGGTTTTATCGGTGAGGAAGTAAAAAATCCTCAGCGCAATATTCCACTGGCCTTGATTTTTGGCATTCTAATCATCATCACGATTTATCTCTTGGTCAACTCGGCTTATCTTTATGTCATTCCGATGGATCAAATGATCGCCATTGCCAACGATGAGAATAAGATCGCAGCGGTAGAGGTAATCAAAGCATACATGGGGCAACCCGGCGTACTGTTTATTTCACTGCTCATCATTATTACAACGGCGGGTTGCACTAATGCAACCATCCTGACGGCGGCACGCATTTACTACTCAATGGCAAAGCACGGCTTGTTTACCGGACGCGCGCATTATCTGCACCCGCGCTTCAACACACCGTCGCGCGCACTGGCGATGCAGGCAGTATGGTCGAGTTTGTTGGTATTTTCCGGCACGTTCGATCAGCTAACCGATATGCTCATTTTCGCATCATTTATTTTTTATGGTGCGATTGCCTTTGGCGTATTTGTATTGCGACGCAAAGAACCGAGTGTTCCGCGCCCTTACAAAGCATTTGGCTATCCATTTATACCGGCAATTTTTGTGCTCTTCTGCGCCGCATTAGTAGTGGTTACGTGTTATCAGCGCCCCCGCGAAGCGGGTATCGGCTTATTCCTCATTCTTATCGGAACACCTTTTTACTACTATTGGAATCGAAAATATGGTACAAGTAAAGAATAATAAATATTATGAAATGATGAAATAAAACCATCGCCGGCTTACACTTGTCTGCAACTTATTTTGAAAATCAGACAAATGCAAAAATAATCCAAATCAAAGAGCAGAGCAATTGTTCCATTATAAAGGACCTTCGTTTTTTTGCAGTAGCAAAGCTGGAAAAGATGGAAATTGTTATTCAACAACCGGAAGCATTCAATCAAGCCGCCACGCAACTACTTCAGTATGCAGGGCAGCGGCGCAAAATGGCATTTTACGGGGAAATCGGCGCCGGCAAAACGACCTTCATTCAGGCGATCTGCCGACAGCTGGGCGTGCACGAAGTCGTTGTCAGCCCTACCTTTGCCCTGGTAAATGAATATACCTATCAGAATGCAACCGGTACAAAAGAATTAATATATCATCTTGATCTCTATCGGCTGAAAAAAGTGCAGGAAGCTCTGGACATTGGGATCGAAGATATGCTGTACGACGAATCCTATTGCTTCATCGAATGGCCAGAACTGGTGGAAGAACTCCTTCCAGATGATGTCGTGCGAATAAAGCTCTCGATTATAGAAAATTCCAGCCGAAAAATTCTATTTTTGTAACCTGCCAACCGAATAAAATTGCTGATTGTTAATTGCTTATTTACGGGGGCTGCAAAATTTTGCATCCAGGTAATTTACC
>CAZQTF010000307.1:0-3165 GCA_964596135.1 uncultured Saprospiraceae bacterium
CAATGTATAATTCTATTTCCATGATGGAAGTTAACTATTTTGCGTAACTCCTGTTTCTTTACCCGAAATGAGTTATCTATGATGAATCAATTGAGATAAAAATATTATTTATATAGGGTTTATAATCTGGATATTGAAAATGAAAGTGCAGAAATTTTAATTTTTAAGGGGAAAAATGACATCGATGAATATTTTAAATTCACCCAAGAAACTGTCCGCGCAAAATATGAAGGAAAATAGGCGATTTCTTTTGAGTAATTACCATATCTTTTGTGTCATACAAATATCCAAAATCTAATATCCAACATGACCGCCAACCAAAAACTCCACTTGCTCCGGCAGGCGATGCGCGCACACGGTGTAGACGCATATCTTATTCCCGGCAGCGATCCGCATCAGAGCGAGTACGTCGCCGCGCATTGGCAATCGCGCCAGTGGATTTCGGGCTTTACCGGTTCGGCGGGGCTGGTAATCGTCACACAAGATCATGCCGGGCTGTGGACCGATTCGCGGTATTTTTTGCAGGCGGAAACTGAGTTGCAAGACACGGAAATCAAGCTGCACAAGCAAGTAGTGCCGCATGCGCCGGAGCACGTCGCTTGGCTCCGGGAAAATTTGAAACCAGCTACCACACTGGGTTTGGATGGTTCTCTTTTTTCGGTGGGGCAGTTGCATTTTCTGGAAAAACATTTACAACCTAAGGAAATCAACATGGACGATAGCCTCGACCTGATCGCCGAAATCTGGCAGGATCGCCCGGCTTTGCCGAGGGGCACCATTTTTGAATATGAGGTTGAATTTGCCGGTGAAAGTCGCGCGTCGAAATTGCATCGCATTCGAGAAAAAATGCAAGCACATAGCGCTGATTTCCATTTGATTACTAAACTGGATGACCTCGCCTGGACGCTCAATATCCGCGGCGCGGACGTGGAATGCAATCCCGTCGCCATTGGTTATTTGGCCGTGGGCATGGAAATTTCCTACCTGTTTATGAATCCCGACAAAGTGCCGGATGAAATCAAGAAAAATCTGAACCATGATGGTGTGATAATAAAACCATATCATGATATTGAAAATTGGTTACATAAGCTGGAGCAACCGGTTTTACTGGATGATCGCTCGGTAAATGTACGCTTGTTTCATGCTGTATCTGATAAATACCGGATTAAAGGTGATAATATTCCACCGGCTTTAAAAGCTTTGAAAAATGCCACCGAAATCGGGCATTTGCGCGAAGCGATGCGCAAGGACGGTGTGGCGTTGCTGCGCTTTTTCCGCTGGCTGGAACAGGAATTGCAAACCCGCACCGTTACTGAATTTGAAGCCGGTCGCCAGCTCAATGAATTCCGTAAAGCCCAGGGCGATTATTTTGGCGAAAGCTTTACCGCGATTGTAGGCTACAATGCCAACGGCGCGATCGTGCACTACCGTCCGGATGCCAAGACTTCTGTGGAAATCAAGCCTGAAGGTATTTTGCTGCTGGATTCCGGCGGGCAGTACTTGCAAGGCACCACTGACATCACCCGCACTATTGCACTCGGCGCGCCAACGGACGAGCAAAAAAGGAATTACACTTTAGTTTTGAAAGGGCACATCGCACTGGCAAAAGCCAAATTTCCTGTCGGAACCACTGGTGTACAATTAGATACACTTGCAAGACAATTTTTATGGCAACAAGGCTTGAATTATGGGCATGGCACGGGGCACGGCGTCGGTTTTTTCCTCAATGTGCACGAGCCGCCGCAAGGCTTCACTTCCAGCCCGAATAACCAGCGCGGCACGACTGCCTTGGAACCAGGCATGCTCACTTCCAACGAGCCAGGCTTTTACAAAACGGGTGCTTACGGCATCCGCATTGAAAATTTGGTGTTGTGTACTGAAGCAGAGGAAAATGAGTTTGGCAAATTCCTGCAATTTGATACCCTGACGTTGTTCCCGATTGATACCAGACTGATTGACTCCGCGTTATTGACCAAAGAAGAACACCAGTGGCTCAACGATTATCACCATCGGGTGTTTCATGAATTGGCGCCGAGGTTGGAAGGGGATGAGGTGGAGTGGCTGCAGCGGAAGTGCGATGAGATTTGATTAAATCTAAAATGTAAAACGCTAAATATAAAATGTAAAAGTTTTTCATATGAGCAAGCCCCATCGTGGAAGAATTCAAGCACAAGCCGATGATCTGGAAGAAAGCGTTTCCTGGTCACAGGATACGCCGCCAGATTTAGAGGAGGGTTTGAAAATGATGGAAGAACTGAAAGGAAAATTGAGTAAAAAAGAACTAAAAAAGCGAGAAAAGCAGTTTGATCAGTTGGAACGATTCATGGAAAACACCGCAAAATTAGGGGGAATTTACAGCCCTGCTTTTCGATCTTTTGAAAATGAGGCGTATAAAGATGGCAACAGAGTAGATTTTGAATTGTGGGCAGGTGCGTTTGGTGCGGCTGTTGGAATAATTATTCTTATAATTTTATTCGTATGACACATTTATATCAACATTTTCTCCACGACCAGCAGGAATATGAATTGAATGAAGATTTTTATAAAAAGCTCGTTCAAAATATAATTGGTACAGAGCCAACGCCCTTTTTTCAAACGACGTATGGCAATGGGCAAAAGATATACAGCGATCATATTTTTAGTACAAAATATAATAACCGCATTTTGCAAATCATTCAGCGGGAACCCGTTTCCGAGCAGCCAGTGTTTCATGCGCGCGTGCAGCAGTGGGAGGATGAGTATGAAATGCTGGTAATTTCGTTGGAATTATCGGATGCGGTAAAGCCAGTGCTGGAGCAGGTGGTGCGGGCGTGGCTGATGGAGGGGGCTACGGGAGAAGATATAAGTTTATTTATCAGTGATTTAAATACAGGAATACAAAATTAAATGCCTACCAAGCTAAATGAAAAAGACGATCATATTATTATTTATGGTGAGCTTCTTACAAAATCATTTACTTGCTTTAGGTATGGGAGATGGCTGCTGTGGTGATCCTGGAGAAACTCATATTTGTTTTGGTGATGGCACTATTAATGGCCCTTCAATAAATGGGTATGAAGAACAAATTCCAAGAATAAAAAGATTTTATGAGTATAAAAGTTATATTATTGGACTAAGTACAGGACAAAAAAGAGAGTAATTGAAAGAAAAGGTAAATTGTTGTTG
>CAZQTF010000308.1:0-3129 GCA_964596135.1 uncultured Saprospiraceae bacterium
TGCTCAACTTTTTGAGCTTATTTCTTGAAATTAGACTTTTGTCCTGTACTTAGATCAAAATGATAAAAGCTTGTATTTTTGATTTGGACGGTGTGATCGTAGATACGGCCAAGTATCACTTCCTGGCGTGGCGACGCCTGGCGAATGAACTGGGGTTCGATTTTACGGAAAAAGAAAATGAAAAATTGAAAGGTGTCAGTCGGATGGGGTCGCTCGAGATCATTTTGCAATGGGGCGGCATTTCTCTTTCTGAAGCCGAAAAACTGGAGTTGGCAGATCGCAAAAACGAATGGTATAAAGAATACCTCCAGGATATGTCGCCTGCCGATATTCTGGAGGGGGTTATGCCTTTTCTTCATGATCTGAAGCGGCGCGGCATTCGCATTGGGCTGGGGTCCGCCAGCAAAAACGCGATGATGGTTGTGGAACGTATTGGGCTTCAAAATATCTTTGAGGTTGTTATTGATGGCAATAAAGCAACCAAAAGCAAACCCGATCCGCAGGTGTTCGCGCTGGGCGCCGAGGCTTTGGGCATTGAGCCAGGCGACTGCATCGTTTTTGAGGATGCAGAGAGCGGCGTTCAGGCAGCGCTCAACGGCGGCTTCTACGCGGTGGGCATAGGCAGCACCGAAAATCTGGGGCATGCGCATCTGGTCATTCCTAATTTTATTAATCAAACTTTTGATACCATTGTAACCGGCGTTCTTGAATTTAATAACCTGAATATCAAGGCTTAATGATTATAAGACTTTAAAAATTTGAACCGCAAACCCGCATAAAATCCTATTAAACAACATGAAAAACTATCTGAAGCACGACGAATGGTGTATCATTGAAGAAGGTTTCAATCCTGAGTATAACCGCATTAGCGAAAGCGTATTTAGCATTGGCAATGGTCGGATGGGGCAACGTGCCAATTTTGAAGAAAAATTTACCGGCGATACGCTGCCAGGCAGCTACGTGGCAGGCGTGTATTACCCCGACAAAACCCGTGTAGGCTGGTGGAAGATTGGCTATCCCGAATATTTTGCCAAAGTATTAAATGCAGCCAACTGGATTGGCATTCACGTGAATTTTGATGGCGAGGAATTGGACCTGGCAAAGTGCGAGGTAGAGGAATTCCGGCGAGTGCTGAACATGAAGGAAGGCTACCTGGAGCGCACTTTCGTTGTCAAAATGGAAAGCGGACGGCGGGTAAAGGTTGCCGCCAAGCGCTTTTGCAGCATCGAACACGACGAAATCGGGGCGATTCGCTACGCCATTACTCCCCTTGATTTTTCGGGTACGCTCACCGTTATGCCTTTTGTGGATGCGGATGTCGTGAATCAGGATTCGAACTATGGTGAGAAATTCTGGGTGGAAGTTGATAAAAAAGTGAAACGTCGCGCTGCTTACGTTGTTGCCGAAACCAAGAAAACGGCTTTCCAGGTTTGCACCGGCATGAAGTTCACCATTTTTCAGAACGGGAAAGAGGTTGATTTTAATTCTTACCGCAATCAGCGTGAGAAATTCGCCTCTTGCACGGTAGATCTGGCTTGCCACGAAGGAGAAGAAACCGTGGTGTATAAATATGCTGCCAACGTCTCTTCGCTCAATTATCACAAAGAAGAGTTGATGGAGCGTTGCAAAGGCGCAGTGAAAATGGCTTTCGACAAAGGCTTCGACACGCTTTTGAAGGGGCAGGCTGATGCCTGGGCGCGTAAGTGGGAAGAGGCAGATATCGTCATCGAAGGCGATGTGTCGGCGCAACAGGGAATTCGTTTCAATATTTTTCAGTTGTACCAAACCTACACCGGCGAGGATGAGCGCTTGAATATCGGTCCCAAAGGCTTTACCGGTGAGAAATATGGCGGAAGTACTTACTGGGACACCGAAGCATACTGCATTCCTTTTTATATGTCCACCGCTGATCAGCACGTAGCACGTAATTTACTTGTGTATCGTTATAAGCAGTTGCAAAAAGCAATCGAAAATGCTGAAAAACTCGGCTTTAAAGATGGTGCTGCTTTGTACCCAATGGTGACTATGAACGGTGAGGAGTGCCACAATGAGTGGGAAATCACCTTCGAGGAGATCCACCGCAACGGCGCGATAGCCTATGCTATTTACGATTACATTCGCTATACCGGCGAAAAATCTTATCTCAGCAAGTACGGTCTGGAAGTACTGATCGGCATTGCGCGTTTCTGGGCGCAGCGGGTGCATTTCTCCGAGCGCAGGCAGCAGTATGTTATGCACGGCGTGACGGGACCAAACGAATATGAAAACAACGTGAACAACAATTGGTACACCAGCTATATTGCGGTGTGGTGCCTGAAATATGCAATGGAAGCGATTCAGTACGTGAAGGAAAACGAGCCCGATCATTACAAAGAACTGGAAACTAGGTTGAAATTTTATGAGCATACCGAAACCAATAAATGGAAAGATATTATTGATAAAATGTATTTGGGATATGATGAAAAACTAAATATTTTTATTCAGAATGATGGTTTCCTGGATAAAGAATTACTCACGGTGAGTGATTTGCCCAAGGATCAGCGCCCGATAAATCAAAACTGGTCATGGGATCGCATCCTGCGGTCGGTGTTTATTAAGCAGGCGGATGTGTTGCAAGGATTGTATTTCTTTGAAGATCAATTTGATGAAGCAACCATTCGCAGCAATTTTGATTTTTACGAACCGCGTACGGTGCATGAATCGTCCTTGTCGCCTTGTGTTCACTCCATTCTGGCGGCAAAGCTCGGCAAAGAGGAAAAAGCCTATGAAATGTATTTGCGAACGGCGCGCCTCGATCTCGATGATTATAATAACGACACCGAAGACGGTTGCCACATCACCAGTATGGCGGGCACGTGGATGGCGGTAGTGAAAGGCTTCGGCGGTATGCGGGTGTACCACGATGTCATGCAATTGGATCCTATGATTCCCAAACAATGGAAATCTTATACCTTTAAAATTCGTTTCCGGGGTAATTTGCTGGAAGTGCATGTCGCACAAGGCAAAACGCAGATCATTAATCTAAGCGATAAACCAGTAGAACTGAAAGTGCACGGAAATCCTTATCATCTGGATGCTGACGGGCACCTGACGGTATCGCATTAATTGTTGATTGTATTTTCAAAAACA
>CAZQTF010000309.1:0-3120 GCA_964596135.1 uncultured Saprospiraceae bacterium
CTCAACTTTTTGAGCTTATTTCTTGAAATTAGACTTTTGTCCTGTACTTAGTTAACAATCAACAATTGCAAATATTTTAATGCTTTCGCCAGCGTTTTAGTTCCACTGCAATAGCTGCTTTGCTTTCGCGCAGTTCGATTGCAGCTTCCTGGAACGTCGGACTATGCCATTTTACCGCCGGGTTGTTGGAAAAAGCATATGGTTCCGTAGGGATGCCGAGCATGTTTTTATCTAATTTTCCATTGTTGTTCAAATCGTGGTAAACCGCTATCGCGTATTTTCCGAAAGGCAGTTCGTCAAACTCTACGGTGCAGGTTGGCTTCGATTTTACCGGTACAATTTTGCCATAAGGATTGGCGCCGTCTTCCAAAAAATTATTTTCATTATTGAATAACGCAACGTACAACGATCCTTTGGCAGTTTCTATATTGCCAATGGTCACGGTCAAAGTTGCCTGCTTGTTCGCTATCAATGCAAAAGAGCAGCCAATCAAAAAAAAGCTTGTGATTTGCATACGAATTTGTTTTTCCCGGCTCCGCGAGCAGGCCTAACCTTTGCTCCAGGTGGTGCCTTCCTTGCTGTCTTTTAATTGGATATCTAACTCCTTCAATGCATCGCGAATTTTGTCGGAAGTTGCCCAGTCTTTGCGCGCGCGCGCGTCAGTGCGCATTTCGATAATGAGCTGCATCAAACCATCCACCACGCCGTTGCCATCGGCGGCCTGATCTTCATCCAATAAGCCGAAAATATCGTAAATAAAATCGTGGAACGTTTTTTTCAGACGATCCAGCGTTTCCGCAGAAATTTCGGCGATATTCAACTGCCCGCCTCTCAAAGCATTGATTTTGGTGACCAGTTCAAACAAACTCGCCAGCGCCCGTGGCGTGTTGAAATCGTCGCTCATGTTGGCAAATGCTTCGTCAATTGCTTTTTTGATTTCTTTATCCAATGCGCCGGGATTGGGTGAAGCCGCCGGTTGCAGCGATTGCAGCACCTTCTGCGCTTCCATCAGGCGACGGTAGCCTTTTTCGGCGGCCTGTAGTGCCTCATCGGTGAGGTCGAGCGGGCTGCCGTAATGAGCCTGGAGCATAAAAAAGCGCACCACCATTGGGCTGTAACCTTTGCTCACGTGCGGGCTGTCGCCGGTAAACAACTGTTGAGGCGAAATTGTATTGCCATCGCTTTTCGACATTTTTTTGCCGTTGAGCAACAGCATGTTGGTATGAATCCAGTAGTGTGCCGGGGCGCAGTTGCAAGCGCCGTAGTTCTGTGCGATCTCGTTTTCATGGTGCGGGAATTTCAGGTCATTGCCGCCGCCGTGAATGTCAAATGTTTCACCCAAATATTTGGTGCTCATTGCGGAACATTCGAGATGCCAGCCGGGGAAACCCACTGACCATGGGGATTTCCAGCGCATGAGGTGCTCGGGCGATGCTTTCATCCAGATGGCAAAATCCGCCGGATGTTTTTTCTCGTCCTGATTTTTGAGATTGTCGCGCGATTCGGCGATCAGTTCTTCGATAACCCGACCCGACAATTTGCCATACATGCCTTTTTCTTTTGCAAATTTTACCGTATCGAAATACACTGAGCCGTTTTTCTCGTAGGCATAGCCATTATCAATGATACGTTGCACCATTTCGATCTGCTCGATGATATGCTGCGTGGCGCGTGGTTCGATGCTTGGTGGCAGCACGTTGAGTACCTGCATGATTTGGTGGAAGCCATTGGTGTAGCGCTGTACAATTTCCATCGGTTCCAACTGCTCCAAACGCGCTTTTTTGGCAATTTTATCCTCGCCGGTGTCCGCATCGCCTTCGAGGTGCCCTACGTCCGTGATATTGCGTACGTAGCGCACTTTGTAGCCGAGGTATTGCAGGTGCCGGAAAATGACGTCGAAGCTAATGAATGTGCGGCAATTGCCGAGGTGCACATCGCTGTAAACGGTGGGACCGCACACATACATCCCCACGTAGCCTTCGTGGATGGGCTTGAATTCTTCTTTATTGCGGGTGAGGCTATTGTAAATGAAGAGTTGATCCATATTTGCAAAATTTCGGCGCAAAAATAACAACCCAAACGGCGCGAAACAAGTTTCCGACAGACCGTAAATAATAAGGTTATGTTAATTTCCTGAAAAATTATTTTGCCGGAAGCATCTCCAGCCTGCTGGCAATTGCCCGGTGGTCGGAGAAGGAGGTTCGTCGCATATTGAAATGGACTATATCCCAGTCTTGCGAGGTCAGGATGTAGTCAATCCGTAAAGCGGGAATAGGTCCCACGTAGGTAAATCCAAAACCGAGCCCTCTTTGTCGAAAGGAATCCTTTAATCCTTTTGAAATGGTGTGATACGTGTAGGATTGTGGAATGTCGTTGAAATCACCGCATACAATGACTGGATAAGGGCTTTCGGCAATTTTGGCAGCAATTTCTTCCGCCTGGAGCGCGCGTTTTTGTACTGCCCGCTTGAAGCGCCCCATCATGCCTCGTATTTTCAGCCAGGTTTCCCGCTCCTGAAGGTCGCCGTTGGCAGCTAATCGCTCCGCGATAGAAGAAATCGAATTGCTTTGCAAATGAATATTAAAAACGCGGACTTTAGTGCCATCCACATTCAAATCTACAAATTGGTAACCATTGGCGTTGTTAAACTGTTTGGTTTCGCTATTCACAATTGGATAAGATGTAAAGATTGCCAGTTCCCGACGTCTTTTCCAGGTGTGGTTTTTTAATCCTTTTTCCTTCGTGAGATAGTGGATATAATCGTCCGTAAGATCGCCATAGATATAGAATTCTTGGAAGCAAATGATAGAGGCGTCGCCTTTGGAAAAAATAGCGGCGAGGTCTTCATTCATGGCAAATTGTCGGTGTTTTCGAAAATTTTCAAGATTATGGGCATTAAATGACATCACCGATACTGCTTGTTGTCCTTCGGCGGAAGAATCGCTGCCCGTGCTCCATCCAACAATGCTACGAAGGTGCCCCCATCCCAGCAGAATGCAACCCAGCGAAAACAACAAATATGCGCGCCGGCGTACTACCCAAATGGCTATAAACATTGCATTAAACAGCAATAACCAGGGATAGATCAACCCAAAAAACGCCAGGGGCCAGAAGGTGATC
>CAZQTF010000310.1:0-3116 GCA_964596135.1 uncultured Saprospiraceae bacterium
GTTACATATTGCAGGAATGTCTTCATACAATCCTGTTTTTCAGTTTTTTATAAAAAAATTCTTCCGAAATGATAAAAAAATCAGCGACAGACGCGCCGCAAAAGCAATTTACGAAAATTATTCAAATAAGGAATCAGTCTGAAACGAAAGGACAAGAAAATGTAGGGGAGCTACGGCAAAACGGAATTGCCCCACGATGACAACATCGCAGGGCAGCATTTCGTCAGGGCTTGATCTTCTTGTTTTTCTGTGCCTTTTGCATCGGATTGGGCTGCTCCTCCATTTTATGCTTTTTAAACACCTGGAAACGAGTCGGTAATTCCCGCACCGGCCAGTTGTTGTTACTTTCATCAATATCGGCAGTTTCCCTGTAAGGGTCGAGCCGAATAGACGTCACCACTTTATCTTTGACAAACACCTTTCGGAATGAATTTTCATTCAATCGCCAGATTTCCACAGGAATCCGTTCGATTTCGGTCGTGCCGTCCTCAAACGTCCATTCCAGAATAACCGGCATTACCAAGCCTCCTTTGTTGCTGAAAAACAACTCGTAATAATTGTTTTTACCAAAACGCTCTTCTTTTTCCTTTTTGCTAAAGGTCTCGTCGTAGAGATACATTTTGGTGGTTTGCACCGAATCCTCAGTTTCCCAGGGGCGATAGTCGGAGTAGAAATCCTGAAGGGTCGTATCCTGCTCTACCGCAAAATTGACGCCCTGTTCCCGGTTACGAATTTTGGAAATATGATCCGCTGGCTTTTCAAAACGCTGGGTATTGGTCGTTTCCTTGCGTTCGGGGTTATTTTCCAAATCTACCTTGTACCATTTGATACTGTCCATGGAAATATCCACTGCCTCGGTAGTGTAGAACCAGCCGCGCCAAAACCAATCGAGATCCACGCCGCTGGCGTCTTCCATCGTGCGGAAAAAATCGGCGGGTGTCGGATGTTTAAACGCCCAGCGCCGGCAGTACTCTTTGAATGCATAATCGAATAATTCCCTGCCCATCACGGTTTCACGCAGAATATTCAGAGCTGTCGCGGGTTTCATGTAGGCATTGGCGCCATAGTCCACGATGTTTTCGCTATTGGTCATGATGGGTTCCAACTGATCTTTGGGCAATTTCATATAATCCACCGCGATACTCGCTGGACCAAACCAGTGCTGGTAGTTGTTGTCAAATTCGGCTTCCGCCAGAAATTGTACGAAGCTGTTGATGCCTTCGTCAAACCAAGCCCACTGGCGCTCGTCGCTGTTGATAATCATCGGGAAATAATTGTGCCCGACTTCGTGGGTAATGACCGAAATCGCTGCGTTTTTTGCCTGCTCGGTGTAGGTGCCATCTTCTTCGGCGCGCCCCGGATTAAAACAGATCATCGGATACTCCATACCATTGGCGGCTTCCACGGAAATCGCCACCGGATACGGGTACGGAATCGAATATTTGGAATAAGTTGCAAGTGTATGTGCTACTGTTTTAGTGGAATAGCGACGATAAATCGGATACGCCTCTTTGCCATAATAGCTCATGCACATTACTTTTTTGCCCGATTCGGTAATATGCGGCATCGCGTCCCAGATAAATTTCCGGCTCGCTGTCCAGGCAAAATCGCGTACGTTTTCTGCTTTGTAAATCCAGGTCTGTGGCTCTTTCGACGGCTTGCGCTTTTCGTTTTGTTTAGCTTCTTCCAGGGTTACGATTTCCATGGGTTCCTTGGCATTTTTCGCTTGTTGCCAGCGCTGCATTTGCGTTGGTGTTAGCACCGTGCTGTAATTCTGGCACTCGCCGGTAGAACCTATTACGAAATCGGAGGGCAGCGTCATTTTTACAATAAAATTGCCGAAGGTAAGCGCAAATTCGCCCCGACCGGTAAACTGCTTATTCTGCCAGCCTTGAAAATCGCTGTACACACAAAGCCTTGGATACCATTGCACAATAGTATAAAGATAATTACCATCTTTCTCAAAAAATTCGTAGCCGCCCCGCCCCCAACTCACTGAATTGATCCGGTCAATCAGGTAATAGTGCCATTTGACGCGGAAAGCAAAGCTTTCGCCGGGTTTGAGCGGCTGCGGCAATTCAACCCGCATCATCGTCTTATTGATTGTGTATTGCAGCGGAGCGCCTTTTTCGTCGGGCACTGCCTGAATTTTGTGCCCGTATTTTTCCAGCTCACGCCAGGGTTCCAACTGACGCAACGCCTGCTCGCTCATCGCAGGCTGGATGGCATTGGGATCAAAACGTTGGTTGTCGGCATTCGCAGCGTGTTGATTTTCATCGAGTTGCAACCAGAGATAGCGCAGCGTATTCGGCGATTGGTTATAATACGTAATCAGTTCTTCTCCATCCAAGCGGTGGTTTTCGGTGTCGAGCGTGCATTCGATGTCGTAGTCGGCGCGTTGTTGGCCATATTCGGCATACCCACGGAAGTGGGTGGCTGCGGAGGTGAGGTCGTTGGCCTCAAGAGCTAGCACCATGAGGATCAAATGGCCGCCCGGCGAATTCGGCTCGGCGGCCAGCACTTTTTGGGCGATCCCACGTGCCTTGCCTGCCTCGCCCATCTTGAAGTAAGCCAGCCCCAGCCCTTCCAGTATGTAGCCCTGGCGAACGTCGTACTTCGCCAGCACTTCGAGCAATTCGGCCGCCTCGGCGTATCGGTTCTGGGCCATGAGCAGTTGGGCAAAATCGCTGCGCAGCGCCGGAAGGTACGCTGACAACGCCAGTGCCTGGCGGAAATGGTGTTCGGCCTCGTTGACGTTGCCCAGCCGCATCTGTGCCTTGGCGACAAGCTGGTGGAAATCCCAGCGGTACGGATCCTGCGCGACCAGCTGCCGCCCGATCGTGAGAGCAGCCTGAAAATCACCGCGGTCGTATGCCTGCGCGGCGCGGTCGAATTCCTGGTCAATGGCGAAGACCTCTTTCCAGCTGGCCAGGATGCGGTCGACGTCGGTCTGACGATCAGCGTCGACATAGTAATTGTGCAGCACGACCCACCCGGCGCGGTCCTTGCGGCCGTAGTATTCAAGCAACGAGGCCATCCGCTGATCGGCGCTGCCGACAGTCATGTTGGGCAGCCAGGTGATCAAAGCGAGCGCAACACAGACCGCTCCGTACGCC
>CAZQTF010000311.1:0-3110 GCA_964596135.1 uncultured Saprospiraceae bacterium
AAGGGTTCTTACTTCAACCTATAAGGGTGCTGTAAAGAACCTATTAAGGTTTAATAGAGAACCTAAAAAGGTTCTTAATTTATACCATACAGGTTAAAGTTTTAACATATCAAGGTTCAATGGAGAACCCATAAGGGTTCTTTATGTTACCTGGGAAGTTCAAAATGATATTTCGGAAGCAGAAATTGAAAACCAACTACCTATCTTTTGTCAAAAAACTATATTTTAGAGATTCAACAAGAAAAAAGTTTTACTATGTCACTGAAAATTTATTTTAATCGCCTTTTTATTATTCTGGTTTTTCAATTTTTTGTCGTGCTGCTCTTTGCCCAGCAAATCAAATGGGCAAATGACGGTAATAGTTTTTATATGACCATCCGCAGTGGACAGCTGCAACGCTACAAATTGCCAGATTTGACGGTAACGACGGTACTCGACCGCAATGATCTGATGCCTACAGGTTCCGACACGCCGTTGCGTATTCAGGGATTTGAATTTAGCGCTGATGGCAAAAAGATGTTGATTTTTACCAACACTAAGCGCGTGTGGCGCCTCCATACCAAGGGCGATTACTGGGTGCTGGATTGGGCGACCAAAAAGCTGGAGCAATTGGGCAAGAATTTGCCAGCATCTTCGCTGATGTTTGCAAAATTTTCGCCCGATGGTACAAAAGTTGCTTACGTGAGCCAGCGGAATATTTACGTGGAAAATCTTGCTGATCATAATGTTAAGCAGCTCACATCTGACAATGGTACCCCAAAACTCATCAATGGTACATTTGATTGGGCGTACGAGGAAGAATTCTTTTGCCGCGACGGCTTCCGCTGGGCGCCCGACGGGCAGTCCATTGCCTACTGGCAGATTGATGCCAACCAGATTCGTGACTTTTATATGATCAACAATACAGATTCTATTTACAGTCATATCATACCAGTTGAATATCCGAAAGCAGGTGAGACGCCTTCGCCCGCCAGAATTGGCGTGGTGGACATTGCAACTGCCAAAACCGTGTGGATGAATATAGCTGGTGATCCTGCACAACATTATATTCCACGTATGGAATGGACGCCCGATGGTAAGGAAATTATTCTGCAACAATTGAATCGCAAGCAAAACGAGAGCAAAATCATCCTTTGCAATCCGAAAACAGGCGTCGCTAACACGATCTTCGCAGAAAAAGACGAAGCCTGGGTGGCGCACATCAACGAGTGGAACCGCGATGTGACCGGCTGGGATTGGGTGGATAACGGCAAAGCATTCGTGTGGACAAGCGAGCTGGACGGCTGGCGCCATTTGTATCTGATCCCGCGCGATGGTAAAAACGTGCAAACCATTACACCCGGCAATTACGATGTAATAGAAACCGTACTGATTGATGAAAAAAATAATACTATTTATTTCTACGCTTCACCAAATAATGCAACGCAGCAATATTTATACAAAACTGCACTGAACGGCAAAGGCAAACTGGAAATGGTGTCGCCCGCTGCGCAGGAAGGCACACACGCGTACGTCATTTCGCCAAATGGTAAATATGCACGTCATAATTTCTCGAATTATTATACACCACCGTTGAGTGAATGGGTGACGTTGCCCGACCATAAGCCGTTGAAACCGGAAGATGATATCAGCAAAAAACTGAATCCTGCCGCGAAAGTGCATAGCAATATTACATTTTTCAAAGTGACAACCGACGATGGCGTAGAAATGGACGGCTGGATGATGAAGCCTGTGCCGTTTGATGCGACTAAAAAATATCCGGTCGTTTTTTATGTGTACGGCGAACCGGCGGCGACTACGGTGAACGATGCATTTAATGCTGCAAACGGATTTTTATATACCGGCGACATGGCGGCGGACGGCTACATTCACGTTTCGCTCGACAATCGCGGCACGCCCGCACCCAAGGGCAGAGCCTGGCGCAAAGCCATCTACAGCAAAATCGGGCAGGTGAATATTCGCGACCAGGCAATGGGCGCCAAGAAACTCCTGGAAACCAACAGCTTCATGGACACCAGCCGCGTGGCGGTATGGGGCTGGAGTGGCGGCGGTTCTTCCACACTCAATCTGATGTTTCAGTACCCCGACATTTACAAAACCGGCATTGCCATTGCCCCGGTGACGGCTTCGTACCTGTACGACAACATCTATACCGAGCGTTACATGGGCTTGCCACAGGAAAACATGGAAGATTATAAAAAAGGCGCGGCACTTACCCACGCTAAAAATTTGCAGGGCAATCTGCTGCTCGTGCATGGTACCGGCGATGACAATGTGCATTTCCAGAATTCAGAAATGCTCGTTAATGAATTGATTAAACATAAAAAGCAGTTTTTATTTATGCCTTATCCCAACCGGACGCACGGCATCTACGAAGGGGAAGGCACCTCGGAGCATTTAGCAACGATGTGCACGAATTTCCTGCGCACGCACTGCCCGCCGGGTGCAAAGTAGGAATTGCTTAAAATTATCATATAAAACGCTGAATCCGAAATAAAAAGCGGTTTGGCGTTTTATATTCATTATTTCACTTTTTTTCGCTCCCATATTACAAAGGAATAATCATAAGGATTTTCAGCATCGCGCGAATGATCTTCGCGGCTCACTTCACGCCAGCATTCTCGATCTATTTCAGGAAAAAAAGTATCGCCGTTGGAAATGATAGTATGGATTTCGGTAATAATAAGCTGATCGGCGAGGTTCATGGCTTGCCGGTAAATCTCCCCGCCACCAAGAATGTAAAGCTTGACAGCGCCTGCCTCTGCTGCTTTGTGGATCCCTTCGGATAAAGAATCGGCGATCATCGTATCAGGATTCGGCGCTGCGTAGTCAGATTGTCGCGTAATGATGATTGTTTTTCGACCTTCTTTGAAAATCAAATTTCCTTGCGTTGACTCGTAGGAACGTCGCCCGCTGAGGAGCCATCCATCGGCAATCGTCTTTTCAAAAAAAAACAGATCGGCAGGCATGTGCCAGGGCACATCGCCGTTCCTGCCAATAACATTGTTGTCGGATTTTGCTGCAACAATAATGCTTTGCATAAAAAGATGATCTTCGAATAATACAGGCAAGTAAGATAAACAAAATTCTGTAAAATAAAAGATGCCCGC
>CAZQTF010000312.1:0-3097 GCA_964596135.1 uncultured Saprospiraceae bacterium
CAACCACCCTGCCCAAACGACGCGCATCACCACCCGGCGGCACCGTATCGCGGCGGCTCAGCGGTTTATTTTGCGCTTGTAGCGAAAGAGTCAGAATTGTCCAGCAAAAAAATATTGCAAAGAATAGCTTTGCTTTCAAGTGATTATTTCTGTTATTTTTGTAAAAAATGTAGATTGTCTGTTCGCAATTATTAATTGCGGATTGTTTTTTAAAACAAATGATCGCCCAAAACCTAAGAACACGATAAGTTTATGTTGACAACGACTTTACTGGCTATACAAACGTTCCTGATTACTACTTTGCCGCCAAAGGCGACTGAGTTTAACATTTTGCCAGCACCTCAGCCCCCCAAGACCGAAGTATCGTGCTGTTTGGAGCAACAAACGCCAGCGCAAGCTTTATTACCTCAAACGCTCAGCACGTCATCAGATCAATTTCCCAGCAAAGTTATCAAACAAAGCGAAATCAGCGAAAAAGATTATCGCATAAAAACAATCGTGATTGATCCCGGTCACGGCGGACACGACCCCGGGTGTCTGGGTTCCAGTCATCAGGAAAAACACCTGGCGCTGGCGATCAGCAAAAGATTAGCAGCGTTTATTACTACTCAATTCCCTGAAGTACAAGTGATTATGACTCGAGAAAACGACATATTCATCCCACTGCACGAGCGTACGCGCATTGCCAACCAAAGCAACGCCGACCTGTTTATTTCTATTCACTGCAATTTTATGCCGGGCAGCAAAGCGACCGCCGGTTCGGAAACATACGTGATGGGGTTGCACACCGCTGAGCAAAATCTGGAAGTTGCCAAGCGGGAAAACGCCTCGATTCTGCTGGAGGAAAACTACCAGCAAAACTACGACTTCGACCCCAATTCGCCGGAAGCGCACATCATGCTCAGCATGTTTCAAAACGCCTTTCTGGAACAAAGTATCCTGCTCGCCGAACGGGTCGAGGAGAAAATCAATACCCACGCCGGGCGTAAGTCACGTGGAGTCAAGCAAGCCGGTTTTTATGTGCTGAAAGCCACCACGATGCCCAGCATTCTGATCGAAGCGGGTTTTCTGAGCAATCGCGAAGAGGAAGCGTTTCTCTCTACTGCTGAAGGACAGGATGCAATGGCAAATGCTATTTTGCAGGCTTTCGCCGAATACAAGAGCATTATGGAACAAGGAAAAATCGTTCGGGAAAACGCGTTCCCTGCCCTTACCTATACCGAACCTCCTAAACCGCCCCACCAGCCTCAGGTGGTAAGAGTAGCCGAGCAAAAAATAACCGAGTATCCACAAACAACTCAGGAAAGAAGTAAAACTACTGATCCTTCAGTTGCGCAAGCCCCCCAAATCACACCCAACGATAGCTATCCCCCGATCAACGAATCGCCGCAGCGGTATAGCGGTAATTCTATTCAATTCTGCGTGCAGTTGGCAGCTGCCAGCAAGCTCATTGATGCCAGCCAGAGCAAATGGCTGGAACTTCGCTATCCGGTGGAAGTTGTGCAGGAAGATAACCTATACAAGTACCAAGCGCGTGGCTTTACCGATCTGGAATCTGCGCTGCAAGCCAAAACCTATCTGAAATCGAAAGGCTTCCCCGATGCTTTTCTCGTGGCTTATAAAAATGGGAAAAAAATCTCCGTTGACGAGGCCAAAAAAGAATTGGGAATCAAGTATTGACAGCTAAATGTCTTGGAATGAATCATTATAACCATAAAACGATAAGACCCTTTTCATTTATGGTACTTTGACCAACTTGTTGATAAAATAAGCCTACTCAAAGTTTTCATTATCCAATTTTTTATCTTGCTAAAAGCAATGAGCAAGTAGCAAAAAACACTCATGTATTCACCTCAAAGAAATCACTTGTTTATCAATGGTTTGCATAATCGTACTCCCGGCTTCTCTCTTTTTACATGGCATCAAACCCTTTCCCGTTTTAAACTGTTTCTAAAAAATGTTTCCCGGTAAAAAGGGATTTGCATTACCTTTGCACTTTAAAAAAACCCGATGACCATTTCCAACGAAGTAAAAATTGGCATTCTTGCAGCAATAGCGCTGGGTTTATCCCTCTGGGGCTACAATTTTATCATGGGCAAAAATGCCTTGGCTTCTTCCAACATCTTTTATGTGGAATATGCCAACGTCAATCAGCTACAGAAGGGAACCCCGGTCACCATCAGTGGCTTCCCGGTAGGCGTCGTGGCAGAGTTGCAGTTGAAACCCAACGATCCTGCCCGCACAGTCATAGTAACGCTTGATTTGCGTAAAGAAATTGAAATTCCTAAAGATACCCGAGCGACAATCATTTCTACCGGTTTCATGGGTGGCAAGGCTATCGTGCTGGAGTATGATAATCCCTGCTCCGGCAGCGACTGTGCCCAAAGTGGCGATTACCTGCTCGGCGCCACCAAAGGATTGCTCACGTCCATGATAGGCCCTGATGATGCCCGTGCCTATGTGGACATTCTGAAAGAGGGGCTCAGCGACATGGTAGATTCACTGAACAATGCTCTGCTGGATGAAAACAGCCATTCGCCTATTGCCCAGAGTATAAAAGACCTTCGCCAGAGCATGGCAAATCTGCAATCGAGTACTTCCCAATTAGACGGGCTAATGCGACGCTCTTCCGGTAACATCGAAAGCACCATCGCCAATCTCGACGCGGTAACGGGTACGCTTAAAGCCAGCAATGACAAGATCAAAAATATCCTCGCCAATGCTGATCATATCACGACCAATCTTGCCGAAGCGGATTTGCAAAAGACAATCGCCGAGGTAAAAACCGCCATCAGCAACCTGAGCACAACACTCAACTCCGCCGATGCCACATTCAAAGGCGTGAATACTACGCTGGATAAGGTCAATGCCGGCGAAGGCACATTGGGCAAACTCCTGCAGGATGATGCGCTCTATACCGAACTCAAAGCCATGAGCAGCAACATTGACTCTCTGGTGAACGATATCGAGGAGCGCCCCTACCGCTATATGCCGCTCAAAAGCCGCCGCAAAGTACAGAAATACGACCGCCTGGATGCAAAAGCAGAAAATTAAAGGTTTTTGAGTGGCTTAGTTGCTTGTTGCGGGTACATTTATT
>CAZQTF010000313.1:0-1855 GCA_964596135.1 uncultured Saprospiraceae bacterium
CCAAGGGTTTTTTGGAAGAAGTGAATGAAAATATTAGCAATTTTTATAAAATTCCAAATTACCGTTCTAAATATAAACTCCGCGATGTGCATGTGGCGCAAGTTGCATCCCATATCATAAAAAAAGCTAAACCTGCTTTATTAACTGTTCATTT
Organism: uncultured Saprospiraceae bacterium; assembly: GCA_964596135.1. Classification (GTDB taxonomy): domain Bacteria; phylum Bacteroidota; class Bacteroidia; order Chitinophagales; family Saprospiraceae; genus JADJNW01. The sequence goes on from CAZQTF010000313.1 coordinate 155, forward strand.
TGTTTCTACCGATCATTATCAGCATCATTTTGGTATGCATAGTCGGGAAGCCAAAAAGGCAGTATTGACGGTTGATTATGCGATTGATTTAATCCGGGAAGCGGTAAAAGAAGCGGGAATCCAGGATTCTACCGCCATTATTATCACCGGCGATCATGGTTTTGTAAACGTCCATACACAATTAGCACCTAATTTCTGGTTAGCCAAAGCGGGTTTGTTAGAAGATGAAAATCATGCAAAAGATTGGAAAGCCGTATTTCACATTCAAGGGGCATCGGCTTTTTTGTACTTAAAAGATAATAAAGATAAAGTTGCATTACAAAAAGTGCGTCAAATACTAAATGACTTACCGATTGACATCAAAAAGTTATTTAGGGTAATAGAAAAAGCGGAATTAGAAGCCATTGGTGCCGATCCGGAAGCCGAGTTGGCGCTAAGCCCAATGGAAGGCATCATGTTTACACATAAGATTGATAAAGAATTGAGCGCCTGTTTTCCGCCTTATATTGGCACACATGGTTTTTATCCCGACTTTGATGATATTCACACCGGGTTTATTGGTTTTGGTGCTGGGTTTAAAAAAGGTATGAATACAAAAATTATTGCACTGGAAGACATTGCACCGATGGTGAGCCACTTGTTAGATTTAAACATGAAAGTACCAGATGGGACTTTTTTCCAGGGATTTTTTATTAAGTAGAATAATCAACGGTATTCAATTTTAAGTCTCATAAACGTAGTGCATATATGCCCCGACTCGGGATGGATCGGGGCTTTTTTTACGCCTTTCCCCGTTATTCCTTTCTACACGAAAAAAGGCATCCACCTACTTGGAAAAGGCGGTTGAAATAAATCCTTTCACATCTTCTCCACCCGCACCGCCACTACCTTATATTCCGGGCACTTGGCTTCGGTATCGTGGGTATCGGAGGTCACGTTATTCACCATCAATTCCGGGAAGTGGAAGGTGGTGCTGAGCACGCCGGGCTTCACTTCGTCGGTGATATGGGCTTTGCTGGGCACTTCGCCACGCGCGGAGACGAGCTTCACCATTTCACCTTCCTGAATGCCTTGTTCCTTCGCATCTACGGGATTGATGAGCAAGACATCTTCGGTGACGATTTGTACATTATTGGTGCGGCGGGTCATCGTGCCGCTGTTGTAATGCTCGAGCACTCGATTCGTGGTCAAAATGAATGGATACTCCTCTCTGTATTCTTCCAATTCCGGCGTTTCGATAAAGTCGCGGAAGACGAAGCGTCCCTTGCCGCGTTTGAAGCTTTCCTGGTGCAGGATTTTGGTGTCCTTGCCATCAGGTGCTACAGGCCATTGTTTGCCTTGCTCACCGAGTTCATCCCAGCGCACACCTGCGAAGAACGGCACAATCTGCGAAATTTCTTCTAACATCCCTTTCGCGGTATAAGGGCGCTGCGGATAGCCGAAACGATTCATGATTTCTGACAGGATTTGCCCGTCGGGCTTGGATTCACCGATGGGTTCTACCACTTTTTGCACCCGCTGAATGCGGCGCTCACCGTTGGTGAAGGTGCCTTCTTTTTCTAAGAAAGATGCGCCAGGTAGAATGACATCGGCATATTTGGAGGTTTCGGTCATAAACAATTCCTGCACCACCAGGAAATCCAGGGCTTCCAGCGCTTTGATCACTTTCTGAGAATTCGGGTCGGATTGCACCACATCTTC
>CAZQTF010000313.1:1955-3067 GCA_964596135.1 uncultured Saprospiraceae bacterium
AAATCCGCAATCAACATCACCGCATAAGTCCCTTGATAATGCTCGGTCACGCCCAAGCCGTGGAAAGACATCGCCGCATTTGCTTTTGCGTAAGCAACGGCCGCATCTCGCACTTGCTCGCGTGGTACACCGGAAATGGCTTCGAGTTCATCTATATTGAGTTTCAGAATATTCTCACGGAATTCTTCGTAACCTTCGGTGCGACTGAGAATGAAGGCATTATCCTCAAGTCCTTCCTTCATAATATAATACATCATCATATTCAAAACCGCCACATTCGTTCCAGGTCTTAATTGCAAATGATGGTGGGCGTATTTGGCGATTTCCGTTCTGCGCGGATCAATGACAATGAGGGTTTTGCCCTTCATGGCGTGTTGCTTGAGCTTCGCACCGGTGACCGGATGTCCTTCGGTTGGATTCGCACCGATAATCAAAATGCAATCGGTATATTTCAAATCGGCAATAGAATTCGTCGCTGCGCCTGTACCAAAGGTACGTTGCATCCCAATCGCAGTCGGCGAATGGCAAACACGCGCACAACCGTCAATATTATTCGTGCCAATTACCGCACGGATAAATTTTTGCATCAAATAATTTTCCTCATTCGTACAACGCGCCGAAGAAATCCCTGCAATCGAATCAGGACCGTATTGCTTGCGAATACTGAAAATGCGATCCACGATGTAATCATAAGCCTCATCCCAAGTGGCGGGTTCAAATGTACCGTTTCTTTTAATCAAAGGCGTTTTCAATCGATCAGGATGCTTGTAAAATGCAAAGGCGTAGCGTCCTTTCAGACAGGTATGCCCGGCATTCACTTCCGCATCGTAAGGCGCTTGAATGCTCAAGACCTTGTCGTTTGTGACTTTCACTTTCAAATTGCAACCCACGCCGCAGTAGGTACACACGGTGCGTACTTCTTTTTGGGCAACGACGGATTTGGATTGGTAAATATCGGAAATCGCTGAGGTCGGGCAAGCCTGGGCGCAAGCGCCGCACGACACGCAATCCTATTAAAAAAACGACTCGTTCATGCCCTTGATAATCATGCTGTCGAAGCCGCGATTCGCCACGCTGAGCACCAGTTGTCCCTGCACCTCGTCGCAGGCGCG
>CAZQTF010000314.1:0-2992 GCA_964596135.1 uncultured Saprospiraceae bacterium
AAAATGTTTGGGATATTTATTGATACGAAAAACAAACAAAAAGTCACACCGATGAAAACAAATCACATGTTCTTTGTAGCCACGCTGGCTATTAACTTAGCTTCCTGTACCTCCTCAACGCCGTTGCAAGTGCTTCAGCCCGCGCAAATGGTGGTGCCCGATCACATCCGGACGGTTGCTACCCTCGACCGCAGCAAGCCGGAAAAAGGCTTTGAAAATTTTCTGGAAGGATTGCTCACCGGGGAAAATATCGGGCAGGATCGCCAGGGCAGGCGCTACGCGCTGGAAGGATTAACCGAATCGCTTACGCGCACGCCGCGTTTTGATGTAAAAAATACCGGCATCGAACTGGTGGGAAGCCGCGGTGGCAATAGCTTTGCCGCTCCGCTCGATTGGCGCGAAGTAGAACGAATCTGCCGGGATTATGCGACGGACGCTTTGGTGACAATCGAAACTTTCGACACCGACAACAGCATTTCTTATAGCGAACGCCGTGAAAAACGCAAGGATAAAGATGGCAAGGAATACACCGACATTCGCTACGATGCCCGGCTGGATATGACCATGCGCATTGGCTGGCGACTCTACGATCCAAAATCGAGAGTGATTCAGGACGAATTCACCACCATTACCCAAGCCAGCGATACCCAAACCGCCGATACCAAGGAGAATGCGCTGCGCCGTTTGTACGATCAGTCTTCGATTACTCGCAATATCAGCTACGATGCAGGGACGCAATACGGCATGCGCATCGCGCCGGTTTGGATTACAGTTAACCGCCCTTTTTATGGCTCAGGAAAAGGCTCTTTTGATGCTGATATGGAACGCGCCGCTCGTTTTGCAAAAGCAGATAAATGGGAAGATGCGGCCACCATCTGGCAAAACGTGGTACGCAACGCAGATGATAAAACCGCCGGTAGGGCAGCCTTCAATCTGGGCGTGGCCAATGAACGCGCCGGTCTGCTCGACTCCGCGCTGGAATGGGCACAACGTGCCTACACCGATTTTGGTAACAAAAATGCGAGAAACTACATTCGGGAATTGCAAATTCGCATCAGCGACCGCGAACGCCTGAGGCAGCAATTGAAGGAGAAAGTTTAGATACTGGCTGATGCTCAGGTGTTGAGATGTTTTAGTGTTTGTTTGAAAACATAAAAACTATAACACTAAAACTCTTTACCACGGTAGCACCCGCGTACTCCTTTCAATCCTCTTCCCGACGGCGGTTGATTTCATCACGGATTTCGGCGGCGCGTTCGTAATTCTCTTCGCCGAGTACCTCTTCCAGCATTTGAGTCAAAGCTTCAATAGAGTAAGAAGATAGTGATGTACTGCGGGTGCTGATCGTGCCTGTGCTGCGACGTTCGCGGGAAGGTTGCGATTGTTCTTCGGCTTCTTCGAGCACCACTCCGGCTGCATCGAGTATAAACTCATAGGTATAAATCGGACAATGGTAACGCACCGCCAATGCAAGTGCGTCGGAAGTACGCGAATCAATCTCGAAGAGATCACCGTCCTTTACACATACCAGCCGCGCATAGAAAATACCGTCTAACAGATTATTAATGACCACTTCTTTCACCTCTATGTGAAACGTATCCAGCGCATTTTTAAAAAGATCATGTGTCAAAGGGCGGTTAGGAGACATGCGCTCCATTGCCACTGCAATTGCCTGCGCTTCAAAACTGCCAATCACGATCGGCAAGCGCCGCGAACCATCCTGCTCGCCTAAAACCACCGCATAGTTATGCGATTGTGTAACACTGTGCGACAACGCCACTATTTCCAATGCTATTTTTCTCATTGCTACTGCAATATCTTATTCTTTAGAATAACAAAAACCAAAAGCTGCGGGTTTTTCGAGAAATTTACAACGAATTTTATGAATTCTCAATACCTGATAATAAACAAAATTATACACCCGCGTCTATATGCTTCCGACACGTCCCTTCGCTTCGTTCCAAAGGGCGTCCATTTCTGCCAGCGTCATTTCCTGCAAAGCGCGTGGGGCGTGGGCTTCGATGTATTCGAACCGTTTTTTAAATTTCGAGTTGACCCGCTCTAAAGCGGTTTCTGGATCAACGCCGATAAAGCGAGCGTAATTCACCAACGAAAACAGCACATCGCCAAATTCTTCCTCGATTTTTTCAGGCGTTGCGCCTTGCTCCACCACCTCTTTCAATTCGCCGATTTCTTCTTCTACTTTTTCCCACACCTGCTCACGGTTTTCCCATTCAAAGCCAACCTGCTTTGTTTTTTCCTGTATCCGGTACGCCTTAATCATCGCCGGCAGCGAATTGGGCACGCCTTGCAACACTGACTTTTTGCCTTCCTGTAGTTTGAGCCGTTCCCAGTTCTTCTTAACTTCCTCTTCGTCACTCACTTTCACATCGCCGTAGATATGCGGATGGCGCTTGACCAGCTTGTCGCAAATGGCATGCAAGACATCGCCAATATCAAAAGCACCCTGCTCGCTGGCAATGCGGGCATAAAAAACCATGTGCAGCATCAGATCGCCGATTTCTTCCTTGATATCGTCGAGGTCTTCCGCCAGAATCGCGTCCGCCAGTTCATAGGTTTCTTCGATCGTCAGATTGCGCAGGCTTTGCAGCGTTTGCTTTCGATCCCAGGGACACTGCTCCCGCAAGTCATCCATGATTTTCAAGAGCCTGGCAAATGCGTCCAGTTTTCCTTGTTGCGTATGCATTTTTTACTTTATTTTTGCGCCGTTTGGATGCGACAATGAACTGCAAAAATAAACCTTATTTCCGAACAGGATGTTTATTTAATTAGTTGAATTCAACCTTTTATCATCATGGAATTTCTCTATACACTCGGCATTATTTTTGTTTTTTTTCTGGCGGCTTTCGCGATGATCAATATTCGCCACATCTTCACCGGCAACGAGTTTCGCGGCACCTGTGCCACTAATAATCCTATGCTGACCAGCCAGATCGGAGAATGCAGCGTATGTGGTAAAAAAGCAGATGAA
>CAZQTF010000315.1:0-2989 GCA_964596135.1 uncultured Saprospiraceae bacterium
GTTAGCTCAGCATATTGAGTGACCATATAATTTGTGATTGGTGGTTCAAACACAAGTTTATAAACTGATTCTCAATCTTTTATTCCTGTAACTGAAATTTAAACATACTCTAAAAACAAACAATGAAAGGCCAACAGCTTTCGGTATTGCTGTTCTTAGTGATTGTTGCCGGTTGCAGCAACAAAAACGGTTCAGGTCAAAAAACAGAGAAACTAATCGTTGCCGTTGCAGCGAATGTGCAATTTGCCATGCAGGAGATCGAGAAGAATTTTGAAGAAGAAACAAGCATTTCCGTTGAGCAGGTTATTAGTTCTTCGGGTAAGCTTACCACGCAAATCATGCAAAGTGCGCCTTACGATGTTTTTATTTCCGCTGATATGAAATATCCAGATTCGCTGTTTCAAAACGGTTTTGCGCCCGCGCCCGCGCGCGTCTACGCATACGGAACCCTGGTGCTCTGGACAGTGCGGGATTTTGATTTAAGCAATTGGCAGGAGTTGCTGACCAGCGATTCTATTCAAAAAATTGCCATCGCCAACCCGGCAACTGCTCCGTATGGCGTGCAAACAGTCGGCTTATTAAGGCAGTACAACTTATACGAAGTTGTTCAATCCAAACTCGTTTTTGGTGAAAGTATTGCGCAAACCAATCAATATATTACTTCCGGGGCTTGCGAGTTGGGCTTTACTGCCCAATCCACCGTCATGGCGTCCGAGATGCAGGGCAAAGGGAAGTGGATAGAAATGGATGCGAGCGTTTATCAGCCCATTGAGCAAGGCGTAGTGATCACTGCCCATGGCGAAAAGGAGCATCCAACTGCCAGTCAGCGTTTTTTTGCTTATCTTTTCTCCGAAAAAGGGCGCGCGATTTTTGAAAAATATGGCTACAAATTGCCTGAAAAATAAAATTTGGTCAACTATCAATGGTCAATGGTCAATATTCAGACTTTAGCCAAACCTTAATCCTTACGTTTCAATTGGCGACCATTACCACCGCCCTACTGATGGTGATCGGCATGCCGTTGGCGTATGTGTTATCATCGCTTCGTTTCCGGCTGAAGCCGGTGCTGGAGGCTTTGGTCAGCCTGCCGTTGGTACTGCCGCCTACGGTGTTGGGCTTTTATTTGTTGATCGCTTTCGGCCCGAGTAGCTGGTTGGGCGCTTGGTTGCAGGGGCAATTTGACGTGCGGTTGGTTTTTACGTTCAATGGTTTAATAATTGGTTCGGTCATTTACAGCTTACCGTTTATGGTTCAGCCGGTACAGTCGGGGCTGGAAAATTTGCCGCCACATTTGGCGGAGGCTTCTTATTCCCTGGGAAAATCTCGATTGGAAACTTTTTTCAAAGTCCTCTTGCCCAATATCAAGCCATCTTTGCTCATGGGGGCAGTGTTGTCGTTTGCGCATACCGTTGGAGAATTTGGAGTTATTCTGATGATTGGCGGCAACATTCCCGGAGAAACACGGGTAGCTTCAATCGCCATTTACGACGAGGTAGAAAGTCTGAATTATGCTGTTGCCAATCGCTACGCGGCGGTGCTGCTGGTTTTTTCGTTTTTGATTTTGCTGATCGTTTATACTTTTAATCGTCGGGCGAAAAGATTGCTGTGAAATATGCTGGAAGTCGAAGTTCAAAAAAAATTGCTGACTGCCGGAGGCGAAATTCTTCTGGATGCAAAATTAAATTTGGCAGAAGGTGAATTTGTGGCGCTTACCGGACCTTCGGGTAGCGGAAAAACTACGCTGCTGCGTCTGATTGCTGGCTTGAGCGATGCAGCAAAGGGCACAATCGTCTGCAATCGGAGCATTTGTCTGGCAACCGCTCAACGGATTAACCTTCCCCCTCAAAAACGCCCGATGGGCATTGTTTTTCAGGATTATGCGCTTTTTCCTAATATGACCGTCCGGCAAAATCTGGCATACGCTCTGCGCCGGGGGCAGTCCAGGGCTATTGTGGAGGAATTGATTCGAATTATGGATTTGGAAGCTCTTACCGGGCGCTATCCGAGCACCCTGTCAGGAGGGCAGCAACAGCGAGTGGCATTGGCACGGTCACTGGTCAATCAACCTAAAATTTTATTGTTGGATGAGCCGCTTTCTGCTTTAGATATCGCGACGCGCAGCCGTTTGCAGGATTATATTTTGCAATTGCGCCAGACGTTTCAATTGACGATTCTGCTTGTCAGCCATGATGTGGGGGAAATTGTCAAAATGTCGGATCGGATACTGGCTTTGGAAAATGGCATGATTCGGGAAGTTGCCTTGTCGGAAATGCTGCCACAGCATTTGAGTGCTTTATCGGGTAAAATAATTCGTTTGTTACAAAATGGCGATCATTATCTGCTTGAAATTTTTGTTGCCAATAGCCTGACCCAGATCCCGCTTTCGAAAAAAGAAGCATTACAGCTTCAAAAAGAAAACACGGATATTTTGCTCAACGTGATGCCGAAAAAAATGAACGATGCTGAGTGGTCACAATAGCACTCGGATCATCGAGCTTCGCCCGCTCGGAAGGGGAAAGTTCCAAATCTGTCGCCAGTTGCTCTTTGGTAGGGCGATATACAATGAATAGTAACAAAATCAATGCTGAGAAAACCAGCAGGATGAGATTGTTGGTGACCATATAAAAAAAGATTGCCAATAGCGATGACCCCTCCAGCAAAGCGTAACGCATCCCGAAAGCAGCACGGTAGCCCAACAGTTTTTCACTCAGATTTTGAAAGGTTTTAAGTTTTTGCAGGCGCGCATTAAATAATTGCGAACTCGTCAGCACGCTCCCAATCGTTAGAAAACCAATAAGATAAACCTCTATTTGCCCGGCGGCTTCGGCGCCCATGAGCGGCTTTTTCCCGGCATTGACAAAAAAATAGATAACGCCAGCTATCAGCGCCTGCCCCAGCATCAGCGCGGCGTGCACGATGTTCAGCGCGGCAAAATATTCTTTGGAAGTTATTGATTTTGCTTGCATCTTGTAGAAATGAAGATTGGTTT
>CAZQTF010000316.1:0-2947 GCA_964596135.1 uncultured Saprospiraceae bacterium
ATTAAAAATTGAGAAAGAAGCTAAAAACGAATTAGCCATGTTTCTGCAATTCGGCGGCTCTTACTTTAATCTCGAAGACCTGGAGCGACTCTGACGAGGCTGGCAAAAAAATATACGTCGGTACGAAGTATGGCATGGCGGCTGTGTACTCTTGTGTTCTGGTTGCTTTTTGTGGCTTCCCGTCAGTGTAGCATTTGCACTCAGCGGGCTGCAAGGGCTGGCAGGTGAGGTATTGCTCTTATGTCCATCTTGCTTTTGATAGGTTGTACAGGCGCATTTGCACTTTATTACAAATTTGGCAGTTTTGCTTACCAATATTGGATTGGGGAGAAATTAGAGCAAGCGGTTAAAGTAAAATGGATAATTAAAAGTCGATATAATACCGAGAATTATTAATGAATTTCATAAAAACTAAATAATGTACAAAATACATCCACTTTTTTCACAGATATTTTTACCTCGGAATCGACGTTTTTCATACTTGTTATTTTGTTGTGCTCAGTTATAATTCTATTTTGTTTGAAAGCATTTCGGCTATCCGCACAGTATCGCAGGGTGATGTTGAACCTACCCCTTGCACAAAATAATAATATGATTAAATGGCATTTATCCACTTCAAAAATTATGATATTACAAAATACACTTAATTTTCTGCCAAGAATGATCTTTGGTAAAGTCACATTCGATTTTGCAGATATTATTTTATATATATCTTCTTAATTGATTCATTATTAGGTGTTTATTGTTTAATCAATTCAATGTTTTAAAAAGTAGTATGAGGAAATTTTTACTTATTTTACGTAGCGCCTTGTTAATGATTGCTTGTAATTCTACCTAAAAACATTGCGAAACTATCAACAAACTTGTGGCAGGTTGGGATAGCGTGGAGGAAAAACTTATTCAGTTTGAATCCGCCATTGCCGATGAATTCATTCACTGGCAAAGCCTATACGATGGCATGTAGCCGTTGAGAAAAAATTGCCGGCAGACATACGAATAAAGGCGGACAGCATCAAAATGCTATGCTGAAGGCATGGCACAACGTATAGTACTATGCAGCAAGAAGTGAGCCTTTTATGCAATCCTGGAGAGAACAAGCATTGGACGTAAAGGGTTTAGACGAAGGATTAAAAAAAGGGATAGTGGGGCAAATGGGTTGATTTGCCTTTCAGATTTCGCAAATCTTGAAGATTTACGAAATCTCGTTCACTCTTTTGACCCATCACCAAAAAAGGAGCTATCTCGACATCACAAATTGCTAAAATGGAAGACTTATTTCGCACAGTAGAGGATGCGAATACTAAACTGGCAGCTTGGCAAAAACAAATGCAAGCCACTAAGGAAGCCTGTTTTGAAACGTGCAGGGCATATGCGGCTTTAATGCAGGAAAATAAAACAGATTGAAACCATCGGTGAAATTTAGTGGAGCCTGGCGTTTTTCTTTTGCAAATTTACTACTCTTTTTAAAGCACTTTCAAACTTATTAAAATTAGCACTGTTTTCAAAGGTGAAAGGTGAACCCTTAAGAGGTGAAACTCGTAGCCTTAAGCTAGAAACTTTCAAACCATTCCTTAACAAAAAAAAACAACCACTATGGCATTCCAACTTCCTGATTTACCCTACGCTTTCGACGCGCTAGAACCACACATTGATGCCCGCACCATGGAAATCCACCATGGCAAGCACCATGCAGCTTATACTACCAATTTGAACAACGCGATTGCCGGCACAGAGATGGAAAGTATGACCATTGAACAAATCCTGGCGAATGTATCAAAATATCCGATGGCGGTGCGCAACAACGGCGGTGGATTCTGGAATCACAACCTGTTTTGGGAAATCATGTCGCCCAATGGGGGCGGTGTCGCTATCGGAGCAGTAGCGGAAGCAATCAACCGCGATTTTGGTTCATTCGATGAGTTCAAAAGCCAATTCTCAGCAGTGGCAGCCGGCCGATTTGGTTCGGGCTGGGCATGGTTGATCAAAGATGGAAACGGCAAACTGCACATTACCTCTACGCCCAATCAGGACAATCCGTTGATGGACATTGCTGAGGTAAAAGGTACGCCAATCCTGGGGCTGGACGTGTGGGAACACGCTTATTATCTAAATTATCAGAACCGTCGCCCGGATTATATCACAGCCTTTTGGAATGTGATTAACTGGGACGAAGTGAATCGCCGTTTTGCCGGATAATACACGCAAAAAAATATTTGTTAAATTTTCGTGCCAGAACCCGTTTGTTTATTGCAACGAACGGGTTTTTTGTTTGTCGGCTGTTGACTTTTCTTCGGAAATGGAATATTTTTGAAATCGAATGTCGCTTTGAGAGGCGGCTTTCGCATGAACATAATCTATTTTATCATCCAAAATTCAAATCCCATGATCATCTTCAGTGTTTTACTGCTGATTCTGCTATTATTCAGGTATGAAATCGTGAAAGAAGCCTAAGCTGCTTACTGAAGAGAAAACGAACACGTACGCCATGGAGGCGCACTCGAAGGGCTTTCACCAATAGGCGGAAGCCCTTTTGTGTTACTGGATTATTTCCTCTAATCAAAAATAGTTCGTATTTTTACAAAAAACGAAACAAGATGACGCTTACTAAACCTTATACCATCGCCGATGAAAAGCTCGCTCGGTATGCCAAGGCATTGGGGCATCCTGCCCGCGTTTTTATCCTCCGGTATCTGGAGCAACAGTGCGCCTGTTTTGCCGGCAATCTTGCAGAGCTGTTGCCGATGGCTGCTTCTACGGTATCTCAACATTTAAAAGAACTTAAAGAAGCTGGTCTGATTCAAGGCGAAATTAATCCTCCTACCATCAAATACTGCATCAATCAACAAAACTGGACTGAAGCCAAAGCCTTGTTTCTTGACTTTTTTGGGGACATTGCTAAAAATCAATCCTGCCAGTGATATTTATCACATTTCTCATTTTAAGTATT
>CAZQTF010000317.1:0-2929 GCA_964596135.1 uncultured Saprospiraceae bacterium
CCGCTCTTTGTAAACCAACAGGGACGGCGAATCCACATCAAATTCATTTTTTATATAATACCAAAAATTATTCATATTTAGTCTTTATGATCACAATCTAAATACAGACTCATCCACCAGGCACTCCACATCCGAATGCAGCCAAAGCAAGGACGCCGGTAGCTGTGTCGAAATTTCACACTTTAAAAGCTTTTCAGTAACCCACTTTTTATGATGTCCGGTTATTAAAAGTAAAATTTTGGAGGCGCGAAATATATCGCCCATGCCAAGTGTCAAACCATAAGCAGGTTGTTGCGCCATTGCTTTTGCCATCGCATGTTGCATCGAATCGCCGGAGAGGCTGGCAATGTGACAACCAGGCAGCAAAGTTTCGGCAGGTTCATTAAAAGCAATGTGTCCGTTCACGCCCAACCCCAATACACATAAATCAATGGGTCCCTGTTCATTTAGTATCGTTTGCATGCGGGTGCATTCCGTTTGCGGATCATCGGAATTACTTGTGAAGCCAAAATAACGATTTGCACTGATATTCAGCGGCTTAAGTAAATGATTTTGCAAAAAAGATTCACAGGTTTGCGGATCGTGCATATCCACACCGCCCCATTCGTCGAGTTTCAGAATGCGCAAATGAGTAAATAAATCCGGATTTTTATGATAAGACTCAACTAATAACTGGTATGTTTTTAATGGAGAATTACCGGTTGCAGCGCAAAGCAATAAGTTGGGCTTGTTTTGCAATGCCTCCCATATGATATCGTGCGCTGTGGCGCTCAACTGTTCATTGTCTGCAAAGTAATGAATGTTCATTTTCTTAAATAATTACATCATGAATTTGTCCGGCAATACCGCCAACCGCGCGCAAACTTGATGTGCCACATTTTATACCCCAATAAACGCATTGCTCCAATGGCTTGCCTAAGAGCCAGGCACGCAGGAAGCCTGCATCAAAATTATCGCCTGCACCGGTAGTATCAGCGATCGTCAGATTTTCAGTGAGTTCGACAGGAATGGTGAAGGGTTGCAACTGATTTTTTTCAAACACTATCGCACCGGCAGCGCCACATTTTATTACGACCAAATCGCAGCGTTGCGCCAGCCATGCACCGGCTTCCTTCAGATCGTCTTTGTCGGAAATATGCTTCGCTTCTTCTTCATTTGGCAAAAAAATATTTACAAAAGGTAAAATTTCCCGAACTTGCGCCCAGTTGCCCTCCGGCGCCCAGTTGGTATCCAAGGAAACGGTAATACGTTGCTTATGAAGCTGTTGCAAAAAAGGTTTCCAAAAATTCCAGAATTGCGGCAGCAGAAAATAGCCCGCGATATGCCAGTGCCTAGTTTGATTTATTAATTCTGATGTAATGTTTTCCGGCTGAACACTCAACATGGTACCCGCATAAGTCAACATCGCGCGATCGTGCCCATCGGAAAGCCCAAGCCCCACAGCGGTTTTCGTGGTTTGATCTGTTTTTATCAAATCGGTTGAGATATTTAAAAAATGGAGTTTTTCCATCAATATTCGACCAAATAAATCATCGCCCACGCTTGCTAAAAAACCAACGTTGCCACCCAATTTGGCGAATTGTGCCGCAAAAATCGCCGCCGAGCCGCCCAAATCTACCGTATAATCTTCGATAAATTGCTCCGCCTGCCCATATTGCGGACGCACCGAGCCGGTAAACAGCAAATCAATGCACAAATCGGCTACGACAAATACATCGTATTTCGCCACGGTGCTCACTTTTTCCAAAGCTTATAAGGCTTATCAGCGTCAGATTGAAATGGTAACAGTACCTTTTTGCCAGTGCCTGCCGACTCGTACGCTGCGAAAATCACTTCCAGTACGGCACGCCCGTCTTCACCAGTGACCAATGGTTGCTTGTCGTTTTTGATGCAATCGGTAAAGTGTGCAAATTCCTGCGGGAAACCGTAATTCCAGGCTTCTTCGTACATCACATAGCTCCAGCCAATGGTATTGCCAGCTTTTTCCACTGCATAGCCGATGCCTTTGGTGCTGTAGGTTTGGATGGAGTTGCCCTGCAATACATCTGCGTATGCTACGCCTTCTGAGCCGTGTACCTCTGCGCGATCATCCATACCGCCAAGCTTGGTCCAGCTTTCTTCCGCTACGGCTACCACGCCATTTTCAAACTCCAAAATGATAATTGCATTATCGTCACCTTTGGTTTTATCGGTATGCACGTAGGTGCCCATTTGCGCATATACAGATTTGACTTTCGGGCGCCCCAGCATCCAGCGAAAGAACTCAATCGCATGGCAGCCCATGTCCATCGTGACGCCGCCGCCGGATCGTTCTACATCCCAGAAATGCGGTGCATGCGGACCATCGTGCTTTTCCGATTGCTTCAGCAATACCGGCTTGCCCAGCGCACCTTCATCCAGCAAGGCTTTCAGGCGCACGTACTTGGGCGTGAAGCACAATTCTTCAGCATACATGAGTTTTACATTGGCTTTTTTGCAAGCTTCAATCATCTGGTCGGCTTCTGATAGGTTCATACACAGAGGCTTTTCGCAAATGACATGTTTTCCGGCAGCTGCCGCTTTCAAAGTAATGTCACAATGCAGATAATTCGGTGCGCCGATCACGATGACGTCAATTTCGGGCATTGCCAGGAACTTATCTAATTCGGTGAAATAATGCGGAATACCGTGCTGTTTGGCAAACTGTTCCGCGTGTCCCGGCGTGGGCGACATTACGGCGATGATCTCGGCATCCGCTACGCTTTTGATAGATTCGGCGTGAATAGTGGTAATAAATTGCGATCCGATCAGCCCATAGCCTATTTTTCTGTTCATATTTGGAATGTTAAGTTTTAGGTGTGACGTAACCAGACAAATGTAATGAAGCGAAGGGAAATTTGAAAAAAATTGCTCGTTAACTATGGGATTTTGGTTAAAATGATCCTCAAAA
>CAZQTF010000318.1:0-2794 GCA_964596135.1 uncultured Saprospiraceae bacterium
TTCATACATCTCAAAAAATTTCATCACACTATCGCCGATAAAATGACTGACTCCATTGCTGAGTACTACAATGCCGACTTTGTCGCGCGGGTCGAAGGCAATCTCGGTGCGGTAGCCATTGACAAAGCCGCCGTGATACACCAGCATTTTATCTTCAAAGTCGAGGATGCGCCAGCCCAGGGCGTACCACGCTTTCTGCAAGCCGGGCCAATCCCGCATTTCCTTGAGGTTCACCTGAATCTGTGGGGTCAAAATTTCCTGCAATTGTTCGGTGGAAATAATATCGGGGCGATTGCCCATAAGTACCTGCAGCCACTTTTCCATATCGGAAATGCTGGCATTGACGCCAGCTGCGGGAATCACTTCATAGTAATTGGGCGAAATGCCCATCACCTGATAGCCGCCGCCTTTCAGGATATTGTGCGGATGCGCAACGTTGGGGGCATTCAGAATGCCTTCGTAGGTTGCCGAAGCATCGTCCATCCCAATTGGGATGAACAGTTGTTCGGTCAGCAATCGTGCGTAGCTTCTGCCGGTAGCCGCTCGCAGCACATCACCGATGATACTGTAAGTCACATTTTGGTAAGCATAATAAGTACCGAGGGGATGAGTGGGCTTTACCTGCTTTAATTTCGGGAAAATATCATTATAGCTGACGCCAGAATTAAGCAGATTGGAATATGTATGCCGCGGCAGGCCAGTGGTATGGCTCAGCACGTGGCGAATGGTCATGTTATCGGTGTGCTCCTTATCTCGTAAAGCCAGATAGGATACATAATCAATCACTTTGTCGTCCCAATGGAGCACGCTGTCTTTTACCAATTGCGCGGTAAGGAGGGGAGCAAAGCCCTTGGACAAAGATGCCAACCGGAAAATGGTGTGCACGTCAACGCTGTCGGTGGTGCCCATTTTTTTGACGCCAAACCCCTTCAAAAGCACTATGGTCGTATCTTTGACGATAGCGACCGCCGCTCCAGGCACATCTTCAGCAGCCATAGCTTCTTTTACCCAGATTTCATAGCGATTGGCTAAAGCTTGCAGTTTGGGATCTATCGCTGGTTTTTCGGATTTATTTTTTTTCCCAAGCAGCAATACTACATTTTTCAACAAACTATTATTTGCCGGTACGCTAAACGCCACGACTGCTATCGCCAATACAAAAAACTTCTTCAACATATCCAGACGCTTCATGGTGTATTTCTGTAAGGGATAATGACGAAATGCTCAAAAGTAACAATTTTGTATAAAAAGCCAAACACGGCGCCGTGATTTTGGCAACCGGGATGTACATAAAAACAGCGTTTTGCCGCAAATGTTAATCTTTTTTTAATACCTCGCCAATGCGCAGGAGATTACCATGCACATCCAGTATTGCAAATTCGCGCATACCCCAGGGTTTGTACTCCAATTTGCCGTTCGGATGAATAATGCCAGCCTGCAAAAATTCTTCATACCAAGCGTCTATGTCGCTGACATACAGGTAGCAACCGGTATTTTCCGGGAAGATTTTATCATCGCATTTCCAGAAATGGATTTGAATATCATCGCGCACCACGATGCAGTAGCCCGCATCAAAATAAGTGTGGCTAAACCCCATCTTTGTTTCGTAAAAATCAACTGTTTCCACAGTATTCAAAGAAGCCAGTATCGGCGCAGCTTGGAGCAGTCGCTTCATGGTTTGGGTGATTATTATGATAAAATTTAAATAAATACAACACAGAAATTAATGATTTAGGCTTCGGGCTAATGCATTCACACTAATTCCAACGGTAAATCTTTGAGACCGAACCAATTGGCATACATCTGAAGCGAGCCATTAGATTTGTTTGGCAACTGCGTTGGCACTTTACAACATTTCGATTGAAATAGACTCCCGATACGCCAAAATTGGCAGTGCTTTGTAACGCAAGATAACAATATTTTATTTTGAATCAAAGCGTTTTCCAGAGATAACAGCAGGCTACCCGCCACCCGACGAGTAACCTGCACTCATTCAATCATCCTCAAGTCCTGCCCATCATTCATCTATTCTTGCTCGACGGCATCCGCCAGATTCTGGCGCAGCAAAATGGCAGCAGCAGCATTTGCCACCAACAATTTCTGCTGGGTACTCAAGGAGTCGTCCAGAATGACTTTTCCTTTGTTGATGACTTCCACTACACCCAGTATTCTGCCGTTTTGCACAAACTTGAACGCCAGCGCCTGCCCGCCAATGTGCTGCTTTTTACCGCCGGTTATGTAGCGTGATTCCTCGATCTCAATCGTTTCCCGGCCGTTGGAAATTTCACCTTCTACTTTTTCCAGAACAGTTTGCTTATTGGGATTTTCCATATAAAATTCCCAGGGCTGCGCTTCACCGTTTATGAAAATCGCGCCAGCAAAAATGTCTCTATCCGGAAGCATCAGACTCATACTGCCGTCGAATAACCGTAGTTCCTTCCGTTGCAGTTGCCCGCTCATGTACACTTCAGCGCTGTTGCCCTGATCATCTGACATTTCAAAATGGAATTTTTCTTTTGCTTTAGCCAGCCTGACAACGAATTCAAAAGAAGGCGCGGAAATCCAGTTGCGTTTCACTTTGCCCGATTGGTAAGGTCCGAAAGACAAGGTCTGATTGATCATCCAACCATTGCGACCTTTTACAATGTGCGAGATAGCATTATCTGGAAGATCTGTCTGAGCGGAGAGGCGACCGACGCTGACCAACAGCAGCAACAATAGCATTGCCAACGGTTTCAACGCATTACCGAAGACTGTTTTCATTTTGGTTTACATTTTTGGTGATAAAATATTC
>CAZQTF010000319.1:0-2763 GCA_964596135.1 uncultured Saprospiraceae bacterium
ATGTATGGCAATCGTATCTGATCTCCAGGCGCATTTGGGAACGATTGCAACAAGAAGAACCGGTTGATTTTATTTATGCACAGGGATTTACGGGTTGGTATTTTTTTAGAAAAAGGGCGAGTCCAAAAATCCCCGTTGGTGTACATCCGCATGGTTTGGAAATGTATCAGCCGACGACTTCGCTGAAAGCCAAAGCCCAGCAATGGATGTTGCACAGGGCTATGACGTATAATTTGCGGCAAGCGGATATCGTATTTGCCCTGGGTGAGGGCTTATATCCTGTTTTCAATAATATTGGTATTCCTCAACAGAAAATATTGCTTTCGCCGAATGGCATTGCAGCGGATTGGTTGGTGGAACAGCCTTCCGCACCAGTAGCACCGGTAAGATTTTTATTTATCGGACGGTACGAATTGCGCAAGGGCATTGCCGAGTTGAACGCCGTTCTGCGAAAACTACTCGCCGATGAATTGAATTTCACCTTTGATTTTGTCGGTCCGATTCCTGCGGAAAAGCAAGTTGCCCATTCCAATATTACATATTGGGGGACGATCAAAGCAGAAGCGAAATTAAAAGAAATTCTGAGCAATTGTGATGTATTGGTGCTGCCCAGTCACTCGGAAGGCATGCCGACGGTGATTTTGGAGGCGATGGCATCGGGGCTGGCAATTGTAGCCACCGATGTAGGTACGGTACGTTCGATGGTTGGCTCAGATAATGGTTGGCTCATTCCGGCAAAATCCGAGGAAGCGCTCGAAACCGCTATGCGCAAAATTATCCATTGTGATGAGGAAGAAATGATGGCCAAGAAACAGGCGAGTTTACAAAAGCTAAAATTGAACTTCCTTTGGGAAAAAGTAGCCGAAACGACGCGCTCGGAAATCGCTCGCTTTTTAAAAAACGAAACGCCAAAATTAACAACGACGCCTTGAAAACAGAGATTCAGCGTATTGCTTTTCTCTCTTCTGAATTAGCCGGCTACACCGCCGCCTGCCAGCGCAAACTCAAGGAAAAATACGGTGTGGAGCTACTGGTCGTGCACTGGCCGGTGGCGAGTAATGCGCCTTTCCGCGAGCAGATTTTTGCGCACATTGACCATCGTTATGATA
This sequence comes from uncultured Saprospiraceae bacterium, assembly GCA_964596135.1. Taxonomy (GTDB): domain Bacteria; phylum Bacteroidota; class Bacteroidia; order Chitinophagales; family Saprospiraceae; genus JADJNW01. Next base: position 1,110 of record CAZQTF010000319.1, read on the forward strand.
AATCTACCCTTACGTTTACCCAATTGATCCAACTGCTGGAAAACTTTGCACCCCAGGCACTGCTCATCAGCGGCTGGATGGATAACGATTATTTGCAGGCAGCCCGGATTATAAGAAAAAAAGGCATTCCGGTAATTGCCGGTGCGGATACACAGTACAACGGGAGTATTCGTCAACAAATGGGGGCTGTAATTGCACCCTGGTATTTGCACTCCGCCATTGATGTCCTATGGGTAACCGGAGAGCGGCAGCGCCAGTTGGCAAAGAAGTTGGGTTATACCGGAGCGCGCTGTTGGAGCGGTTTTTACGCCTGCGACTGGGAACAATTTGCAATCCCAACTGCAAGAACGAGGCTTCCCGGGAAGCCTTTTTTCTTGTACACAGGCAGATATATTGAGCGCAAAGGAATTGATACCCTGGTTAAAGCATATCAACTTTACCGCCGGCAGACGTCTTCTCCCTGGGCATTGATAACGGCGGGCGCAGGGGCATTGAAGTCATTATTACAAAAAGAAGGCATAGACGACAAAGGATTTATGCAACCTGCCGAGCTACCGGTATTAATGCATGATGCGGCTGCCTTTATTTTACCGAGCAAGGTTGAGCCCTGGGGAGTGGTGGCACAGGAAGCGGCAGCGGCGGGTTTACCGCTTATTTGCTCGGATGCCTGCGGCGCAGCGGTGCATTTATTGCAGAGCGGGTATAATGGGTATCTGTTTGAAACCGGAAATGCGGAACATTTGGCACAGGCTATGTTACAAATATCCAACTTATCCGATAGCGACTGGGCAGCCATGAGCCAGGCAAGTTTTGAATTATCCAAACAATATACCCCAACTCTGTGGGCAAAAACCTTGATCCAGGGACTGGAACAATGGATCTGAACGAACTGCCAATAGCGAAATATGAAAATTTTACATGTCATACCGGGATTAAAAAATGCTTCTGGCCCTACCCAGGCTGCTTTAAATCTGGCAAAATATGCAGCAGCATCCGGACACGAGGTAAAATTGGCATATGTTTCCGGTCGGGGAACAGATTTAGAAGAAACACCACCTGATCATGTAGAAATTTTAGCGTTTCCGTATCAGTTTTCCAAAAAATGGGCTTTTTCACCTGCATTATTTCGTTTTCTGCGGCAAAATATTCGAGACTTCGATATTATCCATGTTCATGGCATCTGGCTTTTCCCTAATATTGCCGTTGCCTGGAATGCTACCAGGAATAGAATTCCTTATATCATTCGACCGGCCGGCTCATTGGACCCAACTCCTTTAAAAATGAAAGGGTTCAAAAAAAAATTATACTTTTCCATGATCGAAAAACAACTTATCAACAGAGCGGCTGCAATTCATGCTGTCTCTCAAATTGAAGCCGACAATTTATCTGTATTTGGCTTTAAACCACCGGTTGTCACGATTCCAAATGGCATTGAAATTCCATTACACAGTCCATTCAATAAATCTGTGCTTCAGCAGGAATTGGGGCTTCCCGCTGCACACCAATTTATCCTTTTTGTAGGGCGTATTCATCCGATTAAAAATCTGGAGTTCTTAGGACGTGTGGTTAAAACACTTCTCAGCCATGGCAAAAAGCACCTACGGTTAATTATCGCCGGACCGGACCAACACGATTATGCTCACAAACTCAAGCA
>CAZQTF010000320.1:0-2756 GCA_964596135.1 uncultured Saprospiraceae bacterium
ATATTTTTTCAATCGTCCAATGGACGCGTTTTATTACAAAAGTTTAAATCACTTCTTTGTATTATCTGTATTATTGGATTTTCAATAAAGGGTGTTGTATTAGGTTTTTTGACATCTTCTTCTTCAAAAAAACCTCTATGAAAAAGTAATAAAGCGCTAAAAAGGTAATTAAAGAAGATAAAAGATTAGAAATAATTGATTTTAGATGCCCCCCTAAATTAGTATCTTTGGGAAAGTTATTATCAATAATAATTAAGGCAAGTATAAAAACAACAATAAGGGATATTCCTACATACGATACTAATTTGTTTACACTAGGCATCTTTGGCATCTGTCGTCGCTCATTTAATTAAAAAGTAAATTTAAACTGGGACAAAATAAAAGTAAAAATTTTATAATCAAAAAAAAAACTAACTTATCCTACTCCACACCTTCGCTTCCCGCTTATTTTCTTCCAGGTGGCGTTTCAGCGGCTGGTGTTCCGGGCGTTGGAGGGCGGGGTCGTCATCGAGGATGCGGGTAGCCACTTCGCGGGCGGCTTGGAGGATGCGTCCGGCTGCGGCGAGGTCAGCGAGGCGTATATTACTCGCCTTCGGATGCTACTATTTTTTGATAAAAACTTTCGTGAATCCAAAAACCACTGCTTCTCAACTCATCTAGTATGGGCTTAATGGCTTCGATATGCCCAGCTTTTTTCAACCGAGTAATGATGCCAATGAGACCGACGGTGGCAATGCCTAGCTCATTCGCTTTCAAACGACCGCGTTTTTCGTCAATAAGTAGCAAATCCGCTTGTATTTCTTGCGCCAACGCAATCGCTTCACTTTCACCAAGGTCGAGTGTTTCAGCAAGGTCGAAAATCAATTGGTGATTCGTTACGTGTTTTACCTGAATCCAGTCGGCGTTTTTGATAGCAGCAATGTCATAACCAAAATTCTCAAGCTCCATTAACTCCTCAAAAACAGCAGGAGGAAGGATAATATCGTGAAATAGAATTTGAAGCAACTCTAATTTACCAATGCGATATAAGCTGCTAATGGCAGTTGTGTCTGATACTACGATCATTATTGGTCGAGCGATTCCAACGTTTTCAGGTCATTTTGATAATCTTCCCAGTCATAGTGTATAGCAATTTTATGTTTTGCTAGCAATTCCTGGAACGCCAATACATTTAAGCCCGAAAAACGCCGCGCCTGCCCAAAGGTGAGGATATTTTTTTCAAATAGCAGCAGCGCCAGCCGAATACGGAATTCCGCTTCGCTTAGGTTGGTTTGTTGAATGATTTGGTCAGAAATTACAATTGCCATGTTGAAATATTTCTTGTATAACCTCTAAAGTAGGCATTTTGGTTTCTTTTTACAAGCTTTTCCTACATTTTTAACCCAAAAGGTGGAACATAAAATGTAAAAACGGAGCGCGGCAATTTCCCAATATTTTAATCTCCTAACTTATCCTACTCCACACCTTCGTCTCTTTCTTATTCTCTTCCAGGTGGTGTTTCAGCGGTAAATGCTCCGGGCGTTGTAGCGCAGGGTCGTCGTCGAGGATGCGGGTGGCGACTTCGCGGGCGGCTTGGAGGATGCGTCCGTCTTTGGCGAGGTCGGCGAGGCGCAGGTTGATGATGCCGCTTTGCTGGGTACCTTCGATGTTGCCGGGTCCGCGGAGCTTGAGGTCGGCTTCAGCGATGTCAAAACCATTGGTGGTGCACACCATCGTTTGGATGCGCTCGCGCCCGTCGGCGCTGAGTTTGAAGCTGGACAGCAGGATGCAGTAGGATTGTTCGGCGCCACGCCCTACGCGCCCGCGCAACTGGTGCAATTGCGACAAGCCAAAGCGCTCGGTATTTTCGATGACCATCACGGAGGCATTGGGAACGTTCACGCCCACTTCGATGACGGTGGTGGCGACCATGATGTGGGTCTCACCCTTCACAAAGCGCTGCATTTCAAAGTCTTTGTCGGCAGCTTTCATCTTGCCGTGCACGATGCTGATCTGGTAATCGGGCGGCGGGAAGTCGCGCAGCAGCGCCTCGTAGCCCGCTTCGAGCGCCAGCAAATCCAGCTTTTCCGACTCTTCGATGAGGGGATACACGACATATATCTGACGACCTTTGGCAATCTCCGTGCGCAGAAACTGTACGACTTGGTCGCGGTGGTTTTCGGTTTTATGCAGGGTGGTGATGGGCTTGCGTCCGGGCGGGAGTTCGTCAATCACCGACACGTCGAGGTCGCCGTAGAGGGTCATGGCGAGAGTACGCGGAATGGGCGTGGCGGTCATCACCAGCACGTGCGGTGGGTGCGGATTACTCTTTTTCCAAAGCTGGGCGCGCTGGGCGACGCCGAAGCGGTGCTGCTCGTCAATGACGGCGAGACCGAGGTTTTTAAATTCCACCCAATCTTCAATCAAAGCGTGCGTGCCGATGAGGATATGGATTTCCCCTTCTTTTAATAATTTCAATAACTGCTCGCGCTTTTTACCTTTGATGCTGCCGGAGAGGAACGCCACGCGGATACCCAAGCCCTTGGCGTATTCACTGATGGAAATATAATGTTGCTGCGCGAGGATTTCGGTGGGCGCCATGAGGCAAGTCTGAAAGCCATTGTCCAAAGCAATAAGCATACAGAGGAAAGCGACCATCGTTTTGCCGCTACCCACGTCGCCCTGCACGAGGCGATTCATTTGCCTGCCGGCTCGTAAGTCCTGGCGGATTTCCTTGATGACGCGCTTTTGGGCGTTGGTGAGTTCAAACGGGAGTT
>CAZQTF010000321.1:0-2752 GCA_964596135.1 uncultured Saprospiraceae bacterium
CAAATTTTTATTACTTCGAAGAGCCATGAGCAAGTAGCAAAAACCGCTATCAAGAATTTTCATCGTTCCAATTTCGACCAATACTTTATCGGGTATGCCCGAAATCAGCGATTTTTGCGTTTCAATAAAAACATATCCAAAACATGCCTGCAAACATTCTGCCGATAAAAGGTGCTATTCAACACTACGACTGGGGAGGCTTCGACTTTATTCCCCAATTACTCGATATCAAAAACACTACCCGGCAACCCTTTGCCGAACTTTGGATGGGCGCGCATCCGTCTGCTCCTGCCATAACAACCTTGAATGGGAAGACAATTCCGCTCGACCAGTTGGTACAGGCGGCGCCGGTGGAGATACTGGGGCAAAAAGTGGCTTCTGCCTTTCAAAACCGACTTCCGTACTTGTTTAAAGTATTGGATGTACAGAAAATGCTATCCATACAGGCGCATCCTACCAAAAAGCAGGCAGAAGAAGGCTTCCGCCGGGAAAATGAGGAGGGTATCCCGCTTGACGCTCCAAATCGCAATTACAAAGACAACAACCACAAACCGGAAGTAATGGTCGCATTGACTGATTTCTGGCTGTTGCACGGGTTTAAGCCTCTTTCAGACATTGAGCACACTCTCCAGGCGGTTCCAGAATTCGCGTCGCTGCTCGAAATAACGGCGAAAGGCAGCATCTACGATCTTTACCGATTTACGATGGAAATGCCTCAGTCCACCGCAGATGCAATGCTACAGCCGCTACATAAGCGCCTGACAAACGAGCAACCGGCAAAAGATTCGCCGGATTTTTGGGCAAAACGGGCGTTTACAGACCATCCGCCAAGAGACGGTCACTACGATCGGGGCATTTTTTCGATTTATATGTTTCACTTGCTGCACCTGAAGCCCGGCGAAGGCATATTCCAGGGGGCTGGTGTGCCGCACGCCTATCTGGAAGGCGTCAATATGGAACTCATGGCGAATTCCGATAATGTGTTTCGGGGCGGGCTGACCAACAAGCACGTAGATGTCCACGAGCTATTAAAAAGTTTGGTTTTTGAGGCGGTAACCCCGCATATCATTCAAGGCGATGCGATCTCCAGTACAGAAGTAGTATATCGCACTCCGGCGCCGGATTTTGAATTAAGCAAAATTGAAGTTGGGCATGAAAAATCGCACGAATGCGTCGGTGTCGAAGCGCCACATATGCTCATTGTGCTGGAAGGCGAAATCACCGTTAATACCGATTCGCATTTTCGTCGGGGCGAAATTTTCTTTGTTCCGGCGGGTTTAGCCTATTTCATCCGCTCAGAAACAAAGGCGATTCTTTTCAAAGCCACCGTTCCTTAGCGAAAGCGATTGGTAGCCAGCTTATCCAAGCTTTTGAGTATCACATTATCGCTGCGATGTTTGCGACCACTGCGATAAAACTCAAGACTGACGCGATCGCCAGGTCGGAAAAGTGCTACCTGCTCCTGCAATTCCGGCACCGAGACAACTTTTGCACCGTTGACGCTCACGATCACATCACCGGCGCGCAAACCCGCCTCATAAGCGCTGCTGCCCTGGTTGACGTTGGTCACGTACACGCCTTCCACGCTGGGCAAGGACAGTTCGGTTGCAATTTGCGCATTCACATCGGCAATATTGACGCCGAGAATGGCGCGTTTTACTTCTCCGTATTCCCGAAGATCGGTCACTACTTTGCGTACCAGATTGGAAGGAATCGCAAAGGAATAACCTTCGTAGCCACCGTTTTCGCTGATAATCGCAGTATTGATCCCCACCAGTTCACCACGCATGTTGATGAGTGCGCCACCGCTATTACCCGGATTCACGACTGCGTCCGTTTGGATAAAAGATTCGATGGAATACTGGTCTTTTAATACATTGATATTCCTGGCTTTAGCACTAACGATACCCGCCGTGATTGTCGAGTTCAAATCAAAAGGATTGCCCACCGCCAGCACCCACTCCCCTACTTCGAGCCGATCTGAATCGCCAATGGGCAGGAATTTTAAATTGACAGCGTTTACCCGCAGCAACGCCAGATCGGTGCTTTCGTCAATACCTACTACCCGTGCAGCCAGCGTGCGCTTATCTTGCAAAACAACTTCAAACTTTTGCCCTTCTTCCACTACATGATAATTGGTAATAATGTAACCATCAGAAGAAATAACCACTCCCGACCCCGAAGACATCCGGTAACCTGTGGCGCTCAGCGCAGATACACTCACCACCGTGCCGGTCACCTGCTTGGCAACCACCGTAAAATCGGGAGGCAACCCTGACCATTTGCGCGGGCTGGCGTTGACCGGAGCCGCTGCGTCACGATTGACCAGCCGCACCGAAGCCGCGTTCGTTTCCGATAAAAAATCTGCTTTGTAAACCTGCCGGCATAGCAAGAAGGTGCAGAAAGAGCTTAGTACAGCAATCGTTACATATTGCAGGAATGTTTTCATACAAAGCTGTTTTTCAACACTTAATAGAAAGATTTGCTTTCAAAAACTCGATTTGATGTCGCACGATGGGTGCAAAGAGAAGCAATTTACAGAAAAATATTGAAATAATCTGTTTTTAAATTTTCCGGCTCACCAAAAACTGTTGATTTTCCAAAGCTGCTTTTACCAAACCACTACCTGAACATCAACCCGGAGGCTTCGTTTTAGAAAAAACAGCCAAATTTTTCTTTTCATTCTTTAATAAAAACTTCTAAGTACAGGACAAAAAAGAGAGTAATTGAAAGAAAAGGTAAATTGTTGTTG
>CAZQTF010000322.1:0-2708 GCA_964596135.1 uncultured Saprospiraceae bacterium
CAATCGAAACCTCTGAACCTATTGAAAATAAGCAATTTGCATGAAATTATTCAAATAATAGCCCCCAAAGTTACAAAATCGCTCATTTCTATAAACAAAAAACTATCAACTTTGCCCGATTGCCTCTTCGCCAGCGCTGGCGGTTTTGAGTTGTTGTTTTACAAAGCGGTAAATATCTGTTTGAGCTTGTATCCTGGGAGCAAGCGGCAACGAAGAGCGATAAGCGTTGCTCAGGGTGGCGTCTATTTGACGCGCTTTGGTGTTGTCGCGCCATTGAAAATCAATGATTTGGCGCAACTCCGCGTGCAAATGGCGATCGTAAATCGGCGCTGCTACTTCCACCCTTCGGTCGAGGTTGCGCGTCATCCAGTCGGCGGAAGCGATGTACATCACTTCGTCGCCTCCATTGGCAAAAATATAGACCCGTGCGTGCTCCAGGAAGCGGTCGAGAATGCTGATCACTTCTATGTTTTCACTCATACCTTCTACGCCGGGTATCAGGCAGCAGATACCTCGCACAATGATCTGAACGGGCACACCGGCGCGGCTGGCATCATAGAGTCTGTTGATCATTTCGGGGTCTTCCAGGCTGTTCATTTTCAGTAGTATGTAGGCAGGTTTTCCAGCTTGGGCATTGGCAATTTCCCGTTCGATCAGTTCGGCAAAACTAGTGCGTAAATTAAAAGGAGAGGCAAGCAAATGCTTCAGGTGTGGCACAATGATACGGCGTTCCAGCAGGTCAAAAATCTGAGCGGCTTCGTTTGTTAAGCGCTTGTCGGAGGTCAGCAGCGCATGATCGGCGTAGAGCAGCGCGGTTTTTTCATTGAAATTACCGGTGCCAATGTAGGCGTAGTGCCTCCATTCGTCTGCCTCTTTGCGGGTGATGAGCAGCAGTTTGCTGTGTACTTTAATGCCGGGATAGCTGTAGAATACTTTCGCCCCTGATTTTTCAAGCTCGGCGCCCCATTTCAGGTTGATTTCCTCGTCGAAACGGGCTTTAGCTTCTACAAAAATGACAACGGTTTTGTTTTGCTCGCAGGCATATTGCAGGGCTTCCACCACTGCTGATTTGGATCCAACGCGGTACAGCGTGATTTTGATGCTTTGCACCATTGGATCGTCGGCAGCTTCGCGGATAAGCCTTGGAATATAATCGAATTTTTGATACGGGAAATGTAATAAAAAGTCTTTTTCGCGCAGCAGCGGCAGAATAGAATTGGCTTTCTCCAGAGCGGGGTGAGGGAGTGGCGGCAGCGGTTCGTCGTACCAAAGCGGATCTTCCACGGGATTGGGAAATTTAAAGAAATCGTTGAAATTATGATACCGCGCTCCGGGTATCAGGTCGTTTTTGCTCAAAGCGAACAGATGTTTTAGCTGAACGAGCAAAGCTGCGGGCATGGTGCTATCGTATAAAAAGCGAGTCGGCAAACCAATATTGCGCTCTTCCAGCCCCTGTTTAATTTTGTCCAGCAGATCACCCGAAAATTCATCCTCGATGTACATTTCGGCATCGCGGGAAAGCTTGATCGCATAGGCATTGGCTACGGGGCGTTTGAAAATTTCTTCGAGGTTGAATCGCAAAATATCATCCAGAAAAGTAATGTAATGGTTTGAATCGGATGCCGGCAGTTCTATGAAGCGCGGCAGCGTGTGGGAAGGGATATTAACAATCGCTAAATGTTTTTCTTCTTTTTCAAAAGCAACTATAAAATAGAGGGAAGCGTTTTCGAGAAAAGGCGTTGTGCTTTCCTCGTCAATAAATACCGGGCGAACGTGGGGGTAGATTTTTTCAAAAAAATACTTCTTGGCAAATTGCTGTTGGGTAGGGGTAAATGAGCTGTCATTGATAATAAAAACACCCTTGGCCTCCAACTCCGGAATAATTTCTTGCCGAAAAACGGTGCCGAACATCTGTTGTTGTTGCTGAACAATTTTGCGGATCAGCTTAAGCTCTTTTTTGGGTTTGATATCCAACGCCCGGCGGGTTTTCTTTTTTAAATCCTTGAAACTGCGCAAAGAAGCTACGCGCACGCGGTAAAACTCATCCAGATTGGAGCTGTAGATGGCGAGAAACTTGATGCGCTCATACAAGGGGACGCTCTTGTCCTGTGCCTCTTGCAAAACTCTTTGGTTGAATGCCAGCCAGCTTACATCCCGCGAGAAATAATCATAAACCTGCATTTCGGTTTTTGGGTCAAAGATAACAAAAGCGACCGAATTAGATACCCGCAGTTGGAAAGAGCAAAGGCGAAACAGACGCGATCACTGGAGCGCTACTTTTTTGGGCTCGGAGAGTTCCGTACCAATAAATTTGAGCATATGCGTCTTGAGCATTTCACGGATCCGTCGAAACTCTGCACAGGTAGCTTCCGGAGAGCCAACGAAAGCTGCCGGATCGGGTACGCTGTACGGAAGAACCTTATTCGCAGAAATGTAATCAGGTATCTGCGTGGAAATTTCATCGCAAACGCTGATCACATAATCGAAATGTTGGAAACGAAAGCTTTCGATCACTTTGGAGGTGTGCCAGGAAATATCAATGCTATCTTCTGCCATCACTTTGATGGCTAGTGGATGCACATCTTTCTGGTAAAGACCGGCGCTATAATACTGCGCTTTCTCTTCGCCGTAGAATTGCAGGTATCCTTCCGCCATTTGACTTCGACAGGAATTTCCAATACAAAGGACCAAGACTTTTTTCATAGAAT
>CAZQTF010000323.1:0-2681 GCA_964596135.1 uncultured Saprospiraceae bacterium
GCTTTTGTATGATGAAAGAAATTTATACGTTGGCGTCTTTTGCCGCGATTCGATTGGGCGTAAGGGCGTGCGGGCACAGGATTTGCGGCGCGATTTTGCTTGGGGAGAAAATGATATTTTCGGGATTCAATTGGATCCACAAAATCTAAAGCAATATTGTGTTTCTTTTCAAACGACGCCTCGCGGCAAGCACCGCGATTTACAAGCTTTTAATGACGACAACCGCGACAACGATTGGAACGCGCTCTGGTCGGTACGAACGACGCAGACCGACACGGGTTATTACGCCGAATTTGCCATTCCGTTTAAATCCTTGCGCTACGAAGCGCCCGCCCATGCTGATTCTGTTGCTTGGGGCATCACGTTCACGCGGCTGGCGCGGCGCGATTACGAGCAAACTGTTTTTCCGGCGATTCCGCAAGCTTTTTCCCCTTATCGGATGACCTACGCCGCTACTTTAAAAGGCATAAAATTGCCACAACCATCGGCTAATGTGCGCATTGAACCTTATACTTTATATCAATATGATGAAAACAAAAGCAATGGACAAACTACAGATAAAAGTAATTTCAAAGTTGGCGGCGATGTAAAATGGGCAATCAACCCCCGTGCCGTCCTGGATTTGACGATTAACACCGACTTTGCGCAAGCCGATGTGGACAGGGCGGTGAATAACTTGGAGCGTTTCAATGTATTTTTTCCGGAGCGGCGGCAGTTTTTTCTGGAAAACTCAGGCATTTGGGCAGGCGCAGGCGATGAGACGGTCGTGCCGTTTTTTAGTCGGCGCATTGGTTTACAAGGTGAGTTCAATGCCGAACCCGCGCCGATTGATGCGGGTATTCGCTTCACGGATCGCAGCGAGAAACGGACTTTGGCGGGTTTGTACATTCACCAGCGGGAGACGGATGAGTCGGCAGGCGCTAATTTTGGGGTATTGCGTTATTTGCAAAATTACGGTTCGCAAAATAATGTCGGCGTCATGCTCACCCATCGGCTCGATGAAAATTTTAATGAACAAGGGCAAGCGCAGCGCAATAACACAACCTTGAGTATCGACGGCTTGTTTCGCCCGCGCGATGAGTTCACGATTTCCTATCTTTTGTCGGCTTCGCGCGATAATTCCAACGACACGCTGGGGGTAGCCGGACGATTGTTTGCCGGTTATAATTCTAATAAAATGTACCTGGGTTGGCTGACTAATTTTGTGAGCGAGCAGTACATTCCTGGTATGGGTTTTATTTTTCAAAACAATGTAATCCAGCACAACCCAGGCGGTTATGCTATCATTCGACCCAAAAAACTGCCTTGGATACGGCGCTACGACCCAGGGTTGTTTGTGAATTACTACCACGATTTTGAAAATCCGGGGCGTTTTCAGCAGGCGAATTTGTACCTGTTTCCAGTCTATTTAATTTTTACCAATGGCAGTTTTCTGGAATGGGCGCTGTTTCCCACCTGGCAGAATATCAATTTCAGCTTTGCACCTTTGGGTATTGAAATGGAGCAAAAACAATATTTTTATTTTACCCAGTATCTAAAATTAAATTCTGACCGATCCAAAAAATGGTCGGCTTCCCTGCGCTACGACTGGGGCGATTATTACAATGGCAAACGCGGTGCCGTCACTGCCGGTATTCGCCTTGCGCCTGACCCGCGGCTGGCGTTTACATTGGACTACGAACACAACAACCTTCGAAACCTCGGCATTGCAAGAGAAAATTTAGCTACTAATCTTGTCACCGGTGGAATGCGTTTAGCTTGGAATCCGCGCTTGCAACTTTCCGTGTTTTACCAATACAATTCTTTTGACAATCGCGGGCGCTGGAACGTGCGCGGAAGCTGGGAATACCGTCCGCTTTCCTTTATTTATCTGGTTTTTAATGAAAATAACTTACCCGATTTCGATACGCGCAACCGCTCGACCATTGCGAAATTGAGTTATTTAAGGCAGTTTTAAAGCAATGTAAGATTCTTTATTATATAATATTATTATCTTGAATTTTACATTTATTTTACCGGAAGCTAACGTTGGTAAATAACTTTGCCGCCTTCCAGTTTATCAGCAATATCGGCTTTGTTATCAATATATTTGTACTGCATATTGAAAAAGAATCCTTCCGGCTTTTCGCCAATGATATAATATTTTACATCCATGTCGGATGGAACATTCACTACGATCCGATCAGAAACGCGCATGGTTTCATCCTGAAGATTTTGTCCGGTAGGTTCCAAGGTAGAAATTACATAAAGTCGGTTGTTGGTGGCGTATACCTCCTGAATTTTTAAATCGTACACTTCTCCGCGTACCTCGGCTTCCACGGCAAGGGTACGCTCTTACTGCTGACGGGCATCGCCATTTTGATCACTTGGCATCTTTACATCGATGTAAGGCACATTTACCTCTTCTTCTTCCATGACTACCACTACTTTTGGCACTTTCACGGTGCGGGTGGTGGTTCCTACGTCTACATCCGCTCAATCAACATCATACTCAGGGAGCTTTCCGGGTTCCGTCTCTACATCTGGCAATTTGCCTTCTTCGGTTTGTTTTACTTCACAGCTGGCGAAGGCCAGTAAAGCCAACAGCATCAGGAATAAAAAGCGTGTTCTCATTTTTAAAAGTTTTTACTAAGTACAGGACAAAAGTCTAATTTCAAGAAATAAGCTCAAAAAGTTGAGCA
>CAZQTF010000324.1:0-2673 GCA_964596135.1 uncultured Saprospiraceae bacterium
GCGTTTTTCAAAAAAACTGTCGTCCCGACTATTTCGAAACGACAGCACCGTCGGCACAAACCGACTTTAATGATTGAACACCCAATTGACCATGATATTATTCAATAATATCAATTCTTCGGATGTAAATTTAGACCTCGTTCGACCGCTTTCCACTGATACTTATCACCTCCGGGAATGACTTTTATCAGCACTGGCTACAACGCACCGCCGCCAAGGTTTTTGCACCTTATTGATGCGTTTTTTTCTGGTTTGCCCGGCTGATTTCTTTTTGTATGCTTTCCGGCAGCAGCGCACCGTAGTAGTCGCGCAGGTCGTTTACATCATACCAGCTTTTAAAATCCTTGATATTCAGACTATTGCCTGAGTTAATTATTTTAAATGTGTGCGCTTCGCCGCTGCGATCTTCCTCATGGTAGTATGCATTTTCTTCAAACGGGTCGAGTTTGTAAGCGTATTTGCCATTAATCAGAAAAAATTCGTCTCCATTAAAATCAAGCGTCGCATCGAATAACGCCAGGCGTTCATCGCAGATCTGATAAAAATGCGCCACTGGATTTTTGCCTTCGAGCAAAGCCGGAATTGTTGCTGCCAGATCAATCGCCGTGAGGTACGGAAAAGTGATATAACTGTGGTGCGTCTCGCTGTAACCGTATCCGCCGATGAGATACAACATGTGGTTCCGCTGAAAATACGCCAGCCCGGTCGCCGCCACCTGCTCGCTTAGCAGTCCTTCGAGATTGCCACTGGTAAAAGCAGTAGCGCGATTTTTGCCAAGGTCAATCAGCAAAATTTCCAGGTTTGGAAAGTCTTTGTTATAAATTTCCAGCACATCATTTTTGATCATGCCGCCCAATACCAGAATTTTATCCTGATACTTGCCCACCGCAAAGCCATACATCTGACTGAGCGTGGGGTACAGTTTATAGGCTTGCTGCGGCAATTCCTGTGCATTCACACCGAAAGTTAAAAAGAAAAACAACGTTGTAATGGTAAAAATTTTCATAATTGTCGGGTTTTGGTTATAGTAAAAATAAATAACCAGACGAATACAACAATTGACTTACATCAATTCATCAATTGATTTTCATCAATTTCAGAGATAAATTTTGGCGATGTTGCTCGTTTTTAACCGCACTTTAACGCTTTTCGTCAAATTTTAAGCATTTTTTCACAGGGTGCGTTCGTTATAAGCGCATCTTTTTGATTAAACAATCTGATTACACATACAAAATTCAAAAACCATGAAACAACTACGTTTTTTTGCCATCACCTTGTTTGCCCTGATGTTTTTCACCGCAAACCTGTCGGCGCAGGTGCATATCAATCCCAAAGTGGGCGTAAATGTATCGGCAGTAGATGCCAAACTACAGGACATCACTGCGGAAGCACGCGTGGGCTGGAATGCCGGGCTGGATCTGCGCTTCGGCGAAGGGGCGTTCTACTTCAATCCGGGCGTACACTATTTCAACTACACGGCTCGCCTGATCAAAGATGTGGATGATCCGGACGATGTGGAATTTAAAGACGAAACGTCCATTCAAAACCTGAAAGTGCCCGTCAACATTGGGCTGCGTCTCACGGGCGACGGTGGATTCCTGCAGCTGCACGCCAAGGGCGGGGTCACACCGACCTACGTATTAGGTGTGAAAGAAAAAACAGATTTTGCTTTTGATAAAAACAGCCTGAAAGACTGGACTTTCGGTGCGAATGTGGGTCTGGGCGTGGATATCCTGTTCCTTACGGTGGATTTAAACTACGAAATTGGTTTGTCCGACTACTTTGAGAGCGCAGAAGGCAAAAATAACATGCTGACCCTCAGCGCGGGTATTAAGTTTTAATCATTGAGAAGGTGGAGAGGATTGAGATTGAAGTAGAATCAAACTCCACCTTCTTACCCATCTTCACTTCCCCAACTTTAATTTTTGTCAATTTCAATCACCATACCCAACGCCGTCTTTCCATTCGTCGTGGCATTGAAAGAAACAGTATTGCTTGCTTGAAATTGCACATCTGTAATACGTTGATTAGCAAGCGCTTCCTTCAGCTTTCCAGCGTAAGTATTCTGGCGGCTTGCCGTAATGGCGCGATTCAAAGCACTGTAATCCAGTTCTTTTTTTGATACTACAATAGCGATAAAATCTTTTTTGCCGATTTCATCGGGCGTCATTGAGTAGTCCTTGGGAAACAGGCGTGTGCCGGTGATGCCGCAGTAGGGCGAATGCTTCTCGGTATAAGGGAAAAGTACATAGCTCGTGCCGTCGGTTTCCTGACCAAAAACATAGGTATAACACTCGATCGAATTGGCAATCAGCACTTTGAATTTGCTGCCTTTGCGCATGGGTTTTACCGTGCGGAAAGTGATGTCGTCTTTTTTGGTCAGCGCAATGATGCTCTGGCTCCCCATATCAAGCAAGCCAAACTCGACCTGCATTTTGTTGGCATTCGCCTGATCGGAGCTGCCCATTGGCGCCAAGCCATAAGCTTCTTTCGTAAAGCGCTCAAAATCGCGGTAGCGTACCCAGGCAATACCGCGGTCGCCCCAGTCTTCGCCCCAGCTGTTCATGATCTGAAACGCCCCGCCCTCAAGATTATCGTCGTAGCCGATCACGCACATGGCGTGCCCGCCGAAGCCGCGCATCGAGTAGTCGCTTTGCGTGGGGTACCATACTT
>CAZQTF010000325.1:0-2636 GCA_964596135.1 uncultured Saprospiraceae bacterium
TTTGTTCGTAATAGCGCATTAATATCAAAATGGTGCGATCGTCTTTGGGCAGGGCGGGCAACTCCTGTTGAAACTGTAGCTGCATGCTATCCAAATGTTCCAGTTCTTGCAATACTTCGCGGTAAGCGTTTTTATCAATATTTTCCAGCCGGAGCGATTGCATTTTGTTTTCGATTAGTTGCTGGTATTCCCGTTGTTCTTTCTGCCATTGCGGTGGGAGGTTCACCGCTATTGCCGTATGCTCGGCGTTCATTTGCCGGTACGTCCACCAGCCGGCTCCGGCGATCAGCAATACGGCGATGCTTGCAGCTACGCCCATGGCGAAGCCTCGCCACGTCTGGCGCGTGGATTTGATCGGTGTCAATCCCTGTTGGCGTTGTATCTCTTCCCACATCGTCCGACGATCAGGGCGTTCTACCCGATCCATCTCTTCCCGCAATGCTTGAATGCGTTTTTCTAACTGATCCATTTAATTCTTTAATGTTTTATTCTTTGAAAATGAATTTATTGTACTTAAACCCGCCATGCTTCCAACTGCGCCCGGAGCAATTGTTTAGCCCGCATGTATTGCGTTTTGGAAGTGGATTCCGAAATGCCCAGCGCCTCCGCGATTTCCTTATGCTGCATGCCTTCCAGCAAAAACAGGTTGAACACGACCCGGCAGCCTTCCGGCAATTGCTGAATCGCACGGTGTATCGTTCTGGCATCAAAAAGTGGCACTTCTGCTTCCTCATCGGCGCTGAACTCTGCCACTGTACTCAGTTCCACGATTTGAAACTTCTTATTGCTGCGCAAATGTGTCAATGCAGTAGTTACAATGATTCGTTTGATCCAGGCGCCGATCGTCGCTTCACTTCGAAAGGTGTGCAACTGCTGAAACACCTTGACAAAACCTTCCTGCACTACATCCTCTGCCTCCGTCGAATCTGCCACCATCCGCAGCGCGGTGTGATACATGGCGTCAACGTAACGCTCATATAGCTCGTACTGCGCGCGCGGATTGCCCTGGAGGCATTGTCGGATGAGTTCTTGTTCTGGCGTTTTCACTTGCGTTTAAAGCTGATTTTGATCAAAAGATGCAACGGAACGCCCAAAGTTGGAATGGGACGGCCATTTTTTTTGGAAAATAGCAATATTAAGCAATTGCCATAAATAATTAATCCTTGACTATTTTTGTAAAATATTGATAATGAAATACTTGTTTTGACAAAAGTCGTTTTTACTTTTGGGCTTACTCTTACTTTAAAAAGAATGTTGGTACTAAATAGACAATGTTAAATGAAAAACATTTACTAAAATTTCCTTTCCGCCGAGCAGAGGCTGCACCGGATAAGTGAATTGTCTTTTTATAAAGCCCTGTTTATCAATGTTTTCAAAGAAATCTTTGGCGGCATCGCGGCTGGGGTCGCTCACCAGAATGCTGCCGCCGGATTTGCACAGCGTTCGGAAAGCATGAGGAAGATATTCAAAAAAACGTTTTTCATAAGTAATATCTGAAGCCAATACCAAATCCGCCGCTAATGCCGGATCGGGTTTTCGCCAATCCATTACAGCAAATTTTACCTCTGACTTATTATTCAGACGCCAGTTTTGTTTTGTGAAGTGTAATGGCTCTTCTAAATAATCCGTAAATATTACATCTGCGTCCAATTTTCCTGCGACGATGCCTGGTAAACCTAAGCCACATCCAACTTCTGTGACCTTGATGCCTGGCTTAATAATGCCCGATTTTATTAAGTGTTGACTTAGCCCAATCGCGGCGGGCCACAGCTCCGCCCAATACGGAATGCGCTCATCCTGCACATCTTCATGCGTTTCCCCTTTGGCAATCAACCTATCATACAAATCATCCACATTGGTAATTTGTAATATTTTAATCGGAATACCCGCAATATTTAGCTCTAATTCTTGCGTCTGATACATTGTAAAATCCATGCCATTTCCAGTTATGGATAACAAAATTACGCCAGAACTCCCTATTTTTGCAAAAATATTAGTACATCAGCAAATCAATTAATCAGCACATCAATAAGATGAACTACTGGCTCGTCAAATCCGAACCTGAGGCATACAGCTACGACCGACTCGAGCGCGAGGGCAAAACCATGTGGGAGGGTGTGCGCAACTACGCGGCTCGCAACAACCTTCGCGCCATGAAAACGGGCGACCTCGTGCTTTTTTACCACAGCGTGAAAGGACTGGAAGTAGTCGGCATTTGCAAAGTGACCAAAGAAGCGTATCCTGACCCTACCGCCGAGAAAGGCGACTGGTCGGTGGTGGACGTGGCGCCGGTGAAGCGCTTCACAAAGCCGGTCTCCCTGCAAGATATCAAAGCTACGCCCGAGCTACAAAATATTGGGCTGGTGCGCATCGGTCGTCTCTCGGTGATGCCCTTGGAAAAGGCGGAGTTTGAAAAGATTTTGGAGTTGGGGGAGACGAGTTTGTAAGATTAAGAATCGAAATAATTTTGGTGCTGGGTCAAATGGGTAGATGTGATTTCGTAAATCTTTGAGATTTGCGAAATCCAAATAAAAAACAACCGTTTTGACCCACTATCATAATTTTATACACTCATATCAACAACTCAAACAAGGTCTGGCTATCATTTAGCGTACGATAATTAATATGATATGCCT
>CAZQTF010000326.1:0-2620 GCA_964596135.1 uncultured Saprospiraceae bacterium
CGACGGCATGGCGTTCCTGCACGCGGGCGGGCACATCGTGGAAAAAGAACTCACCGTCGGCGAGGTGTTGCGCGTGGACACCGGCTGCCTGGTTGGCTTCACGCGGGATGTGGATTATGATATCGAAATGATCAAAGGAGTAAAAAATATGCTATTCAGTGGCGAAGGCTTATTCTACGCACGTCTGGAGGGGCCGGGCAAGGTCTGGATTCAGTCGCTGCCGTTCAATCGCTTAGCCGATCGTGTGATGATGGCATCCAAAAACTACGGCTCCGGCAGCAAGGAAGAAGGTAGTGCATTGGGTGGCCTGGGCGACTTGCTGAGAGGGGATAATTGGTAAGCTCCAGTAGGCAGTAAGCAGTGTGCAGTGGGCAGTTCGACATAGGAACCGCCTACTGCACACTGTATTTTGAAAATCAATCTTGCTTTTCGTTTGATTTCACGGTGATTTTTTCTATAGCTTGCTCGAGGCTGATTTTATTTTTATCATAATCTTCAAGCACCGATTTTTTGACGGAGAGTTCTACTGCAGAAGGTAAACCACACTCCACACAGCCATGAGCTATATCAAGTTTAAATAATAATACTTCATCCGGCATCAAATTTTTTACGGTTCTACCATATTCAATGATATTTTCTAAAAATCCTTCCTTAAATTGTGCATATCGCTCCTTTAAGTCTTCTTCATCTTCGATTTCTACATTTTTATCATCTTCTGTTCTTTTTCGAAGCGGTCTGACTAGATCCCGACCTTCAAAATAATAGATGGTATTATTTCCCACGCCTTCAACGAGCATACCAAAATCCATGTTGAGAACGGCTCCTAATCCCTCAATTTTTTCATAATGGGGCATTCTCATCATATGCGCAACTTTTGACAAATCTCCTTGATATAAGCGATGAAAAATGGTACATAGCAACTCTAATTCTGTATCTTTCTTCTCATTGCCAGTCTTTTCAGTAAATTTAATGCGTTCTTCCAATTGCGCCTTGGTCAGCTTGCCGTTGCGATAATCATCAATGGCGGATTTGCTTATTTCTGCTGTCAATTCCTGCGGCATATTCTCCTGGTCTTCGGAAGTTGTAAAAACACTCGTCCTGGATAAAGTGATGGCATTGCCGCTGAAAACATTTTTTACTCCATAGCGCAATAATATTTTTTCATCAGGCTTTAGCTGACCAAGTAAATGAGCATAATCCGTCAGGAAGATTTTCATGATATTTTTAATATTCGCTTGAGTAGCCGTCCGCAAACTATCCTGATCGATTGGATTTTTCTTTTTATCCTTATCTCTTAGATCCAACGTAGAGCCATAACCATATACTAAGACATTGTTCCCTGCTATTACAGCACTGCCTCTGCCAATGGTAAACATCGCGCCGTGTCCTTCGATGTAGGTACCTTCTACGTTGTTTCCAAAACGAACATTTGACTCTTGCTGAACTAAAGTAGAGAGGATATTCTCCGCCACTTCAATATCGCGCGTCATGCGGTCGCTTTGCGCAACCAGGATGTTCGTGGTAAATAAAAGAGCAAAAATTATGTAATTTTTGGGTTTAATATTCATGTTGAAATAATTTTGAATCGTTAAGTATTAGATTTATTATAAAATAATAAAATACTTGTTACTCACCGTTAATCAATCTCCCATCCGCACCAGCATACTTCGCACCAATTCCTCCGTTCCTTGACGGTTTTGCTCCACATTTTGATTCAACAGCACGAAATTACGCTCGATGGTCTTTAAATCCTCGGCGCGCACTTGCTGCCAGTTGTTCCACAGCTCCGTCAGCAGAAATTGCATTTCGCGTTGCTGTTCCAGTTGCATATCCTGCACAAACGCTGCCAACTCAGGATATTTCTTACGAAATTCCGCATTCGCCAGCGATTGGAGTTGTTTTTCATAGCCCACCTGCTTCGCCGACCACTGGCGCTGCCATTGTTGCTGCAACGCTTGTTGATTGGTTATCAATAATCCTTGCAAACCTTGCTGGATTGAGTCGAGTTGTTGGTACAATTGCTGATTATTGGATGCAATCGCCGCTTGAATAATAGCAGCGTCAGTGCGTAATTCCTGGGGCTGCATAAGGGCGGGCGCCTTCCCAAAGGCAATAATGACGCCACTTTCGTGCGTTTTTACGCTGACGTTTGTAGCGATAAGCAGCAACAGAATAGCCGCCGCTGCTGCCGTGATTGCCAAAGGCAACCAGCGACGACGTATTGAATAGGATGATGAAATCTTTACCATCGGAACTGCAGGATTTATATCTGGCACAGCCGACAAAAAATATCGGGTTTGCTGCAACGCAT
Organism: uncultured Saprospiraceae bacterium; assembly: GCA_964596135.1. Taxonomy (GTDB): domain Bacteria; phylum Bacteroidota; class Bacteroidia; order Chitinophagales; family Saprospiraceae; genus JADJNW01. Next base: position 2,312 of record CAZQTF010000326.1, read on the forward strand.
CTAGCTCTTGCCGAGCTTCCGGGTTATCTGCCAGCCATTGTTCTACCTCCTTGTGCTCCGATTCGCTCAGCTCGCCGTAGAGATAATCCATTAATCGGCTCTGCATCAATTTCTTATCCATGACAAATTTCTTTTGAAGCTTGATTGCTCAATAAAATTTTTTTCAGGTTTTGCAAGCCGTAGTACAGACGTGACTTTGCGGTATTTTCAGAAATATCAAGTACTTCGGCAATTTCTCTGAATTTTAATCCTTCGCTAAGTACAGGACAAAAGTCTAATTTCAAGAAATAAGCTCAAAAAGTTGAGCAG
>CAZQTF010000327.1:0-2459 GCA_964596135.1 uncultured Saprospiraceae bacterium
TTTATAAACTGATTCTCACTCTTTTATTCCTGTAACTGAAATTTAAACATACTCTGAATATTAATGATCTAAGCCAGACAAAAACTATATGTTTAAGAACGCTCACTTATTATAAATTTTCCATGTATTTGTAAGCGCTACCAGTGTTGATCAACACCACGCGTTCCCAGGGTTCGATCCAGTTTTTACGCACCAATTGTTTGCAGGCTGCCCAGACTGCCGCACCTTCCGGCGCCATCAAGATACCTTCGCTCTGTGCCATTTCGCGCAGACCCTCAAGCATCGCTTGTTCTGAAACCGCCACCGCGGCACCGTTGCTTTGATACAGCGCTTGCAAGATCAATTCATCGCCAAACGCTGCGGGCACGCGCAAGCCGTTGGCAATCGTTTCTTGAGGCTGCTGGAAAGGTTCGGCGGTCATTTTATGCTCCTGAAATGCTCTGATAATCGGACAACACGCTTCGGTTTGTACCGCTACCATGCGCGGTCGCTTCGAACCGATCCAGCCAAGACGCTCCATTTCGTCAAAAGCTTTCCGGATGCCAATCAATCCAGTGCCGCCGCCGGTAGGGTAGATGATGACATTTGGCAACTCCCAGTCGAATTGCTCGGCAATTTCATAACCCATCGTTTTCTTGCCCTCCAGGCGAAACGGCTCTTTCAGGGTAGAAAGATCGAACCAATCGCGCTCGCGTACTTGGGCAATTTCCATTGCACAATCGCGAATGTTGCCATCCACCAGCGTTACTTTTGCGCCAAAATACTCGCATTCCTTACGGAAAACCTCAGGCGTAACTACTGGCATAAACACGTGCGCTTCCAAGCCTGCCTTGGCACAGTAAGCGCTCATCGCGCCGCCGGCATTACCCGCCGTGGGAATGACGCATTTGCGCACACCTAGTTCTTTCGCCTTAGAAATCGCCATAGACAAGCCCCGCGCTTTGAACGAGCCGGTCGGGTTATATGCTTCATCTTTAAGATATAGATCATTTATTCCTATTTGGTTAGCAGCATTTTGTAGGTGAAACATTGGCGTCATGCCTTCCCCAAGCGATACGATATTTCGATCATCTTCCACCGGTAGCACTTCACGGTAGCGCCACATGGTGTACTCGCGATTGCGCAGCAGATTGCGATCCAGCCCTTCGGAGAAGTCGTACTGAGCGACGAGCGGTTTGTTTAGTTCGGAGTAGGTTTGCAACTGGTTTTTGTCATAAATTTTACCAGATTTAGAACAGATCAAATTGGTATACAGCGTTTTGAGTTCAATCAGCGTTTCCATATTACAGCTTTACATTGAGTGTTCACTTTCAGGATAGTTTTGTCAATTGTTCCTGTCTATTTCAAAAGATACCTCAAATGTTTAGCTTTTATAACAGATAAGCATTTCAATTTTTGACCAACTTCAATACTTTTTTGCACCATTAAAAATCACTTAGATTTGATGAAGCCAATTCTTTTTAAAGTAACCGAAAGCACCAATGAATCTTTCCACGTGCAGGAAAATCGGCAGGGGCACCAATATGATCAAATGCATTATCACCCTGAATATCAAGTGAGTATGATTGTGGATGGAGTTGGAATTTGCACGATTGGCGAGTATAATGACCGATTTGCACCGGGCGATGTGTATGTGATCGGCTCGAACGTGCCGCATGTTTTTGACAATAGCGGAGCCCATATCATTTCAGTATTTTTCAAGGATACCACCTTTGGCGGGTATTTTTTCCAATTGCCGGAAATGGCTGCCGTGAAGTATTTTCTGGAGGAAGCAAGTCAGAGTTTTAAGCTCGACATACCGTTGGCAGAGCGCATCCAACCCCTGATGCTGGAGTTGCCTACACTCAGCGGTGCTAATCGTATCATTCGGTTGTTGGAAATTTTGAATCACCTGGCGCTCAGTTCCGAAAAGCGCGTCCTTTCGCAAACCATTGCCGACTCCAGCTATTCCTACACTGCACTCTACCGCCGCATGAAGAAGGTGTTTCGCTACCTGGCTGATAATTTTGACAAGGAGATTTCACTTGACGACGCAGCCAGCTCGGTCAATCTCAGTCGCTATGCTTTTTCGCGTTATTTCAAGAAAATCACCAACAAATCCTTCATTCATTATCTCAACGAACTCCGCGTGAAAGCCGCCTGTCGTTTTCTCTTGCGCAGCGACTATACCATCACGCAGATTGGCTATCTGTGCGGTTTCAATAATCTGTCCAATTTTAATCGCCATTTCAAAAAAATGATGAACTGCACACCTTCTGAATATCGGGCGCATGGAGCGTGAGCGTAGAAGTAAGGGAGTATTGTTATTTCGTGACAAACACTTATTTAAAAATATAATATTAAGGCTTAATCTCGCGTGCTACTTAAAATAAAAAACTAAAATCATGAATTTGTCAGCACCAATAATAAAGCGCCTTAGAGCGGTTTATTTCAGAGGAAACCAGACTCCAATCATAAAA
>CAZQTF010000328.1:0-2449 GCA_964596135.1 uncultured Saprospiraceae bacterium
TTCTTTAATAACTTTCCATTGAGAATCAGTTAGCTCAGCATATGGAGTGACCATAAACTTTGTGATTGGTGGTTCAAACACAAGTTTATAAACTGATTCTCACTCTTTTATTCCTGTAACTGAAATTTAAACATACTCTAAATACTTATAGCTTTTATAATGGAATAACACTTAAGCAAACGTGTCCTTGAAAACGGTGCAGAGGTGCTTCGCGCAATTGCGCACCTGTATCGTCTTGCTATAATTGATTTTTTATCAGAACACCAAACTGACCGTTACAGATATTTATCCCCATCTGCAAATTGAACAAACAGTCACATCATCTCCGCATTTCAAAAAAATCGCAACGTCGTAAGTGTTCAACGCGAAGGTAAAAGCTCGATCTATCAACTTACCAGCAACGAATATTACGAAATTCTCCACATGCTTACTACAGTCCTTTGATCTTTTATTTAAATTTAAACCGCAATTAACGCAAAAGCAAATTTTATTGAAACTATCTAAAACCTATAAACTATGTCGGAAAGAAAATTCCAGGCTTATTGGAAAGAAAACCTTCGCTACCTGCTCATTCTGCTTATTATATGGTTTCTTGCTTCCTACGGCGCCGGCATCCTGTTTGCCGATGCGCTCAACAACATCAGAATCGGTGGCTTTAAGCTCGGCTTCTGGTTTGCACAGCAAGGCTCGATCTATGTATTTATCATCCTGATCTATATTTATGTACAACTGATGAATAAACTGGATCAGAAATATGATGTAGATGAAAAATAGCACCCCTTAAAATATAATACATCAGGAATCAACAATTAAAAATTAACAATCATGAGTGTTCAATTATGGACTTTTATTATAGTCGGGCTTTCGTTTGCCATTTATATTGCTATTGCCATCTGGTCGAGAGCAGGTTCCACTAAAGAATTTTACGTAGCAGGCGGTGGCGTGCACCCCGTGCTCAATGGTATGGCTACTGCAGCTGACTGGATGTCGGCGGCGAGTTTCATTTCTATGGCGGGGCTTATCTCATTCATGGGCTACGACGGTTCCGTATATCTGATGGGCTGGACGGGCGGCTACGTGCTGCTGGCACTGCTGCTGGCGCCTTACCTCCGAAAATTTGGAAAATTTACCGTGCCAGATTTTATCGGCGAGCGCTACTATTCGCAAACGGCGCGCATCGTGGCGGTGGCTTGTGCCTTGTTTGTATCATTTACCTACATTGCCGGACAAATGCGCGGAGTAGGCATTGTGTTCTCCCGCTTTCTGGAAGTGCCCATCAATACTGGCGTCATTATCGGTATGGCAATTGTATTTATCTACTCTGTTCTTGGCGGAATGAAAGGAATCACCTATACCCAGGTAGCACAATACTGTGTGCTGATCTTTGCCTACATGGTTCCGGCTATTTTTATTTCAATACAAATGACCGGTAATCCGATTCCACAATTGGGTTTTGGCGGTACCGCAACCGATGGCACTTATCTCCTGGATAAACTTGATGGGCTAAACCAGCAATTGGGATTTGCGGCTTACACCAGCGGCACCAAATCCATGATGGATGTATTTTGCATTACCGCCGCGCTCATGGTGGGTACTGCCGGTTTGCCACATGTAATTGTACGTTTCTTTACTGTGCCAAAAGTAAAAGACGCGCGCACCTCCGCCGGTTGGGCATTGCTCTTTATCGCTTTGCTGTACACCACAGCCCCTGCGGTAGCCACTTTTGTAAGAACCAATCTGATTGAGACCGTTTCCAATAAACCCTACGCAGAAATGCCACAATGGTTTTCGAAGTGGGAACAGGCAAAACTGATCACTTTTACGGACAAGAACAACGACGGGCTTATCCAGTATGTAAAATCGCCGGATGCTAACGAATTGGTCGTTGACCGCGATATTATGGTATTGGCGAATCCCGAAATTGCGGGTTTACCGGCGTGGGTGATCGGTTTGGTAGCAGCAGGTGGTTTAGCCGCCGCTTTATCTACAGCAGCCGGATTATTGCTTGTTATTTCGAGTGCCGTATCACACGACCTGCTCAAGAATGCCATCAAACCCGATATCTCGGAACGCGGCGAATTGTGGGCAGCGCGTATTGCCGCAGGCGTTGCGGTCGTGCTGGCTGGGTTGTTGGGCATTTATCCGCCGGGTTTTGTAGCTGAAGTGGTGGCATTCGCCTTCGGTTTGGCAGCATCTTCTTTCTTTCCTGCCATTTTACTCGGCATTTTTGACAAACGCACCAACATGCAAGGTGCCATTGCCGGGATGGTCGTTGGCATTTTATTTACGGCAGGTTATATCATTGCCTACAAAGGCGTGTTCATCAAGCCTATTTTTGAAAATACCCCGGATCACTGGTTTCTTGGCATCTCCCCGGAAGGTATCGGTACGATTGGGATGATCATTAATTTAATCGTCACAATTGTGGTATCGCGTATGACGCCGCCGC
>CAZQTF010000329.1:0-2443 GCA_964596135.1 uncultured Saprospiraceae bacterium
TAAGGCGGCATTTCGCGGTCGCCGGTGCACGGGGGAAAGCCGAACCTGCTGAATGAGGAGGATATTGGTGCCATTAAAGGTGTGCTGGATGTTGTAATATTGGATTATGGCGTCGGAATCATTGCCGAAACGATTGAAAAAGCGTTGGAAGTGAAGCCGCAATTGCAAATTCAATGGAGTAAGGATGCCAAAGCAGCGACGCACGACAGCGAAGCCGCGTATGAAGATTATATAAAATTGGTGCGGGATGATAATAAAAAAGGACGCGAACTAAATAACAAGGGCGATATTACATCCACATTTAAAAATGGTGTAAAGATTTATACTGCCGATTATAAAAATGATTACCTGTCCCACGCGCAAATGGAACCTTTGAACGCCGTCGTGTCGGTGGCGGAGGATGGCAATAGTGCCGAGGTTTGGATTGGTTCGCAATCGCCCGATGGTGCAAGAGGAGCCGTGGCGCGGGTGTTGGGATTGGATGAATCCAAAGTCATAGTACATCCGATGTATTTGGGCGGTGGCTTAGGACGTCGTTCTTCGCAGGATTATGCAGAAGAGGCGGCGCATTTGGCAAAAAAAATTCGCAAGCCGGTGAAGTTGATCTGGACGCGGGAAGATGATATCCAATACGGGCAGTACCGACCCATTTGTTTGCAACACATGCAGGCAAGTGTGGATCAAAACGGAAATATTACAGCTTGGAAACATATTGTAAGCGGTACGGGCGATGGCTTGTTGTCAAGCGGTGCAGAAATTCCATTTTATAATATTGACAATCAACTGATTGAACAGCGCTCGGTGGATCATGGCGTTCGTACGAAACACTGGCGGGCTGTCGGGCATGGACCCAATAAATACGCTATTGAAGCTTTTATTGACGAAATTGCTATTGACCAGAAGATCGACCCGTACAAATTCCGGCAAAACCTGATGAAAAATTCGCCACGCGCTTTGAAAGTACTGGATACTGCGGCGAAAATGGCAAACTGGGGTAGCAAATTGCCCAAAGATCGTGCGCGAGGCATTGCCTTTGGCGAAAGAAGTGACTCGTTGGCTGCCGGAGTTTGTGAAATTTCATTGGATCGAGAGAGCGGCAAAATCAAAGTGCATCACATCTGGGCGGCTTTGGACGCAGGCGTGGTGGTGCAGCCCGACAATGCCATTGCACAGATGGAAGGCGCGATTCTAATGGGTTTGAGCGCGGCGTTGCACGAGAGCGTTACGATTAAAAATGGCAAAGCCCAGCAATCCAATTTCCACGATTATCCGATTTTGCGAATGTCCGACATTCCAGAATCGATTGATATTCAAATCATTCCATCGCAAGAAAAACCAACCGGAATCGGCGAAGCAGGATTGCCCTTCATCGGTCCAGCGCTGGCGAATGCCTTTGCAGCCTTGACGGGCAAGCACTTGCGACACATGCCGTTTACGACAGAAAAGGTGCTGGCAGCGCTGAAAGGCTAAAAGCAGATTTGAAATGTGAAATATGGAATTTGAAACTTCCAAATTGCCCTCCGTTGCGCAACGTCGAGTATCGGAGGGACATTTTTGCTTAGGGCAAAAAAGTGCTACTTTTTCTTTTTAAGAAGCGTGTTCAACAAAAGGAGCCTTCAGCCTTTTAATTGTAAATCAAACTTCATACTATGGGAATTATTTCTTGGCTGCTGGTGGGGCTAATCGCAGGAGCGCTCGCCAAAGCAATTACGCCGCAGAAAGAACGAAGCGGCTGTTTATGGTCTATTCTGATTGGTATTGCTGGTGGTATGATTGGCGGATTTATTGCAAATCTGACCGGCTTGTCATACATGATCGGCAACGGCTTCATCGGGAGCATCATTGTTGCTACGGGCGGCGCGGTGCTGATGCTGTTTTTATACTATCGCTTTTTTGCTGGTCGGAAAAATCTGTAACAAAACGATCTGAATACTTTCCGATGAAAAACAAATTGCTGTTCCTGCCTGAGGGTGCGAACAGCAATTTTATTTAGTGGATATAATATGTCTTTTAAAATGCATGTGATATTATTTTAAAAACAATTTTAGGTTTAGGTTATAGAATAATTGTATGGTTAAACGCCTGAATTTAACCATACAGGTTCTAAAATATAAACTCTTAATTATCTGATAATCAGTTTTTTATTTAAAATATATTTTGAATAAAAAGAGCTTTATCACTCGTTTACAAATAAAAATCGTACATTCAACTTGTCTAATAGGAAAGCCATATTACATTCACTATCAAAAATGAAATCATGAAACTGATCCTTTGGTTATTAATCGGGCTGGGTGCAGACACCATTGCTAAAGCCATAACCCCTGAAAAAGAATCCAGCGTCTGGATTTCATCGATGATTATTGGCATTCTCGGCGCTGTAGTGGGCGGATTCATTGCCAATATCACCGGTTTGTCCCGAATGATCGGCGGCGGAATGCTTGCC
>CAZQTF010000330.1:0-2412 GCA_964596135.1 uncultured Saprospiraceae bacterium
GGTAGAGGAAATGCCTCGTTTCCCGGGTTGCGAAAATCTGCCGACGACCGATGAGAAAAAAGCGTGTGCCGACAAAAAGATGTTGGAGTTTATCTACAAAAACATCAAATACCCGGCAATTGCACGTGAAAATGGCATCGAAGGTATGGTCGTTGTAACGTTCGTCGTTGAAAAGGACGGTACAGTGACGGATGCCCGAGTAGTGCGCGACATCGGTGGTCAATGCGGACAAGAAGCGCTTCGCGTGGTAAGCTTAATGAACGAGGAGAGCCTCAAATGGATTCCTGGTAAGCAGCGCGGACGCCCGGTGCGTGTGCAATTCAACCTGCCGGTAAGATTCAAACTTGAGTAGTACTATCTTGCTCAAAAGACACAAAAACGGCTATGTCAGCAATGATGTAGCCGTTTTGCGTTTTACCAAAAAACGCAGAGAACAAAGCGCTGTTTTTTCGGATCGAACCATTTTGTTTTTTAAGGAAATTGTAACAATTTAAGTCTTGAATCATGGCTCGCGCTGGGCAACTTTTGGCGATAAGCTACGTTTTTAAGATGAGTTGTTGATCTTTTACACTGCACTGCATGTTGAGTGATATTCAATTAACAATTTTACAATCGTAATCATATGCGAATCTTGGTTTTGGCGGCTGCGCTGCTGGTAAGTTTTTCGCTGTTCGGGCAGGATGCCCGGTTGGCGCAGCAATATTTTCAGAATGGCGAATACGAAAAAGCGGCGGTTTTGTACGAAAAGCTATTTGACGCCAACGAAGACAATGATTTTTACTTCGACCGCTACATTGATTGCCTCTTGGCAATCGAAGCTTATGACGATTGCGAAAAGGTAATCAAAAGACAGATCAAGCAGAATCCGCAAAATGTGAATTTGTACGTCACTTATGGCAAGCTGTACGAACGGCAATACCGCGATGATGAGGCAATGGAGCAGTATCGGACTGCTATTGCCAATTTGAGCAAAGATCCTTTTATCATCACGCGACTGGCAAATGCTTTTGTAGTGCTTACGAAATACGAGCTGGCTATTGAAACCTATGAAAAAGGGGCGGCGCTGCTGCGGGACGAAAATATATTTGCTTATAATCTTGGAGAACTTTATCGCCGCAAGGGAGACATCCCAAAGATGATTGAGAGTTATCTGAATACTCTGGCAGCCAATCCTGACCGGCTTGGCACGATGCAGACGATTTTCCAGCGTTATTTTTTGCCCGAAGATTATACCGAATTGCAAACCCAAATTTACACTCGTTTGCAAAAAGATGAAAATGCCGCGCATTACATTGAACTGCTAACATGGGTTTTTATTCAAAACAAAGATTACAAAAACGCATTGCGACAGGTGCGCGCGCTGGACCGACGCCTCCGCGAAAACGGTGGGCGCGTTTATCAACTCGCCGAAGTAGCTGCCAACGACAGAGATTTCGATTCTGCCATCGAGGCTTACCAGTATATAGTGGACAAAGGGCTTGAATCGCCGTTTTATGTAGATGCCAAGCGGGAGTTGTTGCGTGCCAAGCGCACTAAAATAGTGGAAGGATACGACTATACTCAGCCGGAGTTGATGCAGTTGGAAAAAGAATACGAAAGTTTTTTGCAGGAATTTGGTCGCTCGCGGCTCACTGCCGGCATTATTCTCGAATTGGCAACCCTGGAAGCCCTGTATATCAATAATTTAGATAAAGCCATTGCCCTATTAAACGAAATGCTCAACTTCCCGAATGTAGATAAAAACATTGAAGCGGAAGGCAAGCTCAGCCTGGCGGATTTTTATCTGCTCAAAGGGGAAGTATGGGAGTCAACGCTATTGTACTCGCAGGTGGATAAAGCTTTCAAAGAGGATATTCTGGGGCACGAGGCACGTTTTCGCAATGCGAAGTTGTCGTATTATACCGGCGATTTTCAGTGGGCGCAGGCGCAGTTTGAGGTATTAAAAGCTTCTACTTCCAAGCTGATTTCCAATGATGCCATTGATATGTCGGTGTTTATTATGGACAATCTCGGCTTGGATACGACAGCCCGGGCATTGCAAATGTACGCGCAATCAGATTTGCTGGTGTTTCAGAATCGCTTCAAGGAAGCATTTCAAAAGCTGGACAGCCTGCGAATGCTATTTCCGAAGCATTCTTTAGAAGATGACGTATTGTATCTGGAGTCAAAAATTTATACCAAAAAACGGGATTATACCCAGGCAGCAGAAGTATTACAAAATATCATAGACAATTTTAACGGAGAGATCCGTGCTGACAATGCTCTGTTTGAACTTGCAGGACTCTACGAAACGCACCTCAATAACACAGAGAAAGCCAAGGAATTGTACGAAAAGCTATTTATCGAACATTCGGGAAGTACCTTTGCAGTAGAAGCAAGAAAGCGATACAGAATTCTGAGAGGAGATAAAAT
>CAZQTF010000331.1:0-2352 GCA_964596135.1 uncultured Saprospiraceae bacterium
ACCATTTCCAGGGCATAACCTTGATATACTGATATGCTAATTCGCTGATGCCTTTGAATTCAATCTTCCAGAATTTATCACTTTATTCAGCATGATAGCACGCACGGTTTTACAAAATGATGCTTTCGTATGGAAGAACAATTGTAAATCCCTTTTCGTTGAAATAAGATTTGGTTTCTTCTTCGCTACGGTCGCTGGTTGCCAGTACAAAGTCGCCGCCCCAGGCACCCAAAGATTTTATTTCGCCCCAGTAATCTTTAAAATATAAATCTTTCGCACGTAGCAATTCCAACGTTTCGGCAACAATATGTTCATGTTGTTGTAATAATTTTTCAAATTCTGCAAGATACTGACAATCAATACACTGCCTTGTAATATTTGAAATTTTTTTAATTAAACTCGGTTGATCTCTTACTTTCTGACGATAATGGGCAATACCCTGACGGCTGTCTTGTTTTTTGCCCAAGTAAATAAAATATAAATTCTTAACAAAAGAAGGTAAATAAGCAATTTCTTTATAAAAAGCTTGACTATTATCTAGTTGATATATAATAGAATGTTGCGCCATCGCACAAGCAATATCATAACCCGACCCGCCAAAGGTATTTTTTAACAATAAAAATGGATCAATCGCTGCCCATTGCGCCAGATTGGCAATCAAAGTCGAACTCGTACCCAAGCCCCACTGGCGCGGAAAATCCAATCGAGTTTCGATCTGTAAACCTTGGAATAGTTGAAAAAAATCAGGTTGCTGCATTTGAATCGCTTGAAAAATTTGAGCAAGTCGTTCTCCGGTTGGAATATCCGTACTACTTTTAAATTCGCCAAAAGGCAAAGAAAAAATTCCATGAAACCAAATAGATTTGTCTGCATCATAACTGGTCCAGCTTATTTCATTGGATTCATTTTCGGTGACTTGCAAGAACTGCCCCAACTTTGTCGGCAACGCCAACGCCAGCGCTCCGTCGAGTACAAAGTATTCGGCGGTGAGGAGTAATTTGCCGTGAGCATGGAAAATTTGTGGTTTAGGGTTCAAAGATGAGGTAAATTTTAAATAAAATCTTCCAATTATTTAGTAACAGCTTTTTCTCTTTTTTCCTCCAAAAACGCTCGCACCGCGGTAAAAGACACTACTTTATCTGCAAAATAAATGGCTACCTGTTGACTCTCTGCCTCGGTAGCGCCCAAGTGATGAAGGATGTTTGTCAGGTGCATTTTCATGTGCCCTTTCTGGATGCCGGTGGTCACGAGCGAGCGCACCGCTGCGAAGTTTTGCGCCAAGCCAGTCACCGCTACAATTTGCATCAATTCTTCGGCACTGGGATTTCCTAAAATCTCGAGCGAACGCTTTGCCAGCGGGTGCAGTTTGGTAAGACCGCCCACTGTGCCCAGCGCAATCGGCAGATCAATCCAGAATTTGAACATGCCGTTTTCAATCGTGCAATCACTAAGACTGCGGTATTGCCCGTCGCGGGCGGCGTAGGTATGCGCACAGGCTTCCACAGCCCGGAAATCATTGCCAGTAGCCAGCACCACAGCGTCCACGCCATTGAAAATGCCTTTGTTGTGCGTGGTAGCGCGATAGGGATCAATGCGTGCAATTCGGACTGCTTTACGAAATTTTTCTGCAAAAAAAGCGGCTTCCTGATCATCGGGCTTTTCGCCTAATGCCGACACCGGGCATTCTACCCAGGCGCGTACGAGGCAATTTGGCGTGTAATTCGACAAAATCGCCATAATAATTTCTACTTCGCGCTCCGCTTCATCAAAAATTGGGTGGGATTCGATAAAAACTTCCAGGGTAGAACCAAATTGCTCCAGCACCGAGTTGATGAAGTTTGCACCCATCGAATCGCAGGTTTCAAACGAAACGCGGAGCTGGTAATAATCTGATTCAATGTCCGTAAAATCAAGTAGTTCGATGCTGAGTACGCCCCCACCGCGCTTTTCCATGTTGCAGGTGATGCTGGCAGCATCGGCAAGGAGTTGTTGTTTCAAGTCGTCGAAGACCGACTGCAATTTTGCAAAATCGCCGCTCCAGGCGAAGTGCACCTGCCCCAGTTTCACCGTGGAAAGCACTTTGGCCTGAAAGCCGCCACGCGTCATCCAGTACTTTGCTGCGCTGGACGCCGCCGCTACCACCGAGCTTTCTTCAATTACCATTGGCACCGCGTAGGTTTTGCCGTTGATCATAAAATTAGGGGCAACCCCATAGGGCATCGGGAAATTGCTGAGGGTATTTTCGCTGAAGCCATCGAGCACACGCTGTACCGCCTCGTTGGGATGCCAGAAGCCCGTGAAATCCGCTACTGCACTGGGGTCAGAGAGAAAATTTTCTACGATCCAGTTTAT
>CAZQTF010000332.1:0-2348 GCA_964596135.1 uncultured Saprospiraceae bacterium
CACTTTAACTGGATTTGTCGGCACGCCATGAGGCAAAATAGAGATTTCCCCTCTTATGATAATTTTTTGCTCATTTCCTAATTTTGGTTCTGCATAATCTCAGTTAAAAAGATACTTTTTCAGCAACTGTGTTTTGGATTTATCCCTGCTCCCGCATTTGCACCATTGTTAAGATCGTAGCGATGGCTACTGTTTCGCCGGTTTCGTCGTACACATCCACCAGCCATTTTACAATGCCCTTACGGATGTCATTTTCATCGCGTTTCTCCTGCGCAACTTTCTCTTTCACCGTGAGGCGCACACCAATGGTCATGCCGGGATACACTGGTTTGGTGAAACGACACTCCTCCAAGCCGTAATTCAGCAGCACCGGACCTTTACGTGGCTCAACAAATAAGCCAGCCGCTTTTGACAATACGAAATAACCGTGGGCCACGCGTTTTTCAAAAATCGTACCTTCAAGGGAAGTCGCATCCATGTGTGCATAGAAATTATCACCGCTCACATTGGCAAAGTTGGTGATATCAGCCTCGCTGACAGTGTGCTTGGCGGTGATCCAGGTTTCGCTGATTTGTAAATCCTCGAAATGTTTGCGGAAAGGGTGAATGTCGTCTTCAATGTACTTAGCGCCGTATTGGTACTGATTGGTCACAGTGGTGATCATCGTCGGATGCCCCTGAATAGCCGTGCGTTGCAGATAATGCTTCACGCCACGCATACCGCCCATTTCTTCGCCACCGCCCGCACGCCCTGGTCCACCGTGCGCAAGCAAGGGCATAGGCGAGCCATGGCCGGTGCTTTCTTTGGCACTTTCGCGATTGAGCATCAAAATTCTGCCGTGAAAAGCCGCTGCGTTCATGACATATTCTCTGGCAATGATTGGATCGTAAGTACAAATGGTGCTCACGAGCGAACCTTTGCCGAGATTGGCAATCTCGATGGCTTCATCCAAGGTTTTATAAGGCATAAGCGTGCTCACCGGACCAAAAGCTTCCACATTGTGCGAATCTTGTTTTCGAATTGGGTCGTCATTCAGCAATAACACCGGCGAAAGAAACGCGCCCTTGTGTTTATCCGCTCCAATGACTTCTACATTTTCCAGATCGCCATATACAATTTTCGAGCTGTGCAATAATTGCTCGATACGCCGTTGCACTTCTTCCTGTTGGCTCTTGCTCACGAGCGATCCCATGCGCACACCTTCCACCTGCGGGTCGCCGATGGTCGTTTGCGACAATGCTTTACCTAAAGCGATTTGCACATCTTCCAAAAGATTTTCCGGCACGATGATGCGGCGAATTGCCGTACATTTCTGTCCGCATTTAGTTGTCATTTCGCGGCGTACCTCTTTGATAAACAAATCGAATTCTTCGGTGCCCGGCACTGCATCTTCGCCAAGGATGGCGGCATTGAGGCTATCCGCTTCCATGTTGAACGGAACGGCGTTTTCAATGATTTGCGGCAAGCTCTTGAGCATTCTACCCGTAGCGGCAGAACCGGTAAAGGTGACCACATCCTGCGAAGTGACAGATTCCAGAATGCCTACGCCTGAGCCATTGACCAATTGTAATGAGCCTTCCGGCAAAATGCCAGCGGCAATGATGTCACGCACTATGGCTTCGGTGAGAAACGATGTTAATTCAGAAGGTTTTACGACTGCAGGTACACCTGCGAGGAGATTAACAGAAATTTTTTCGAGCATACCCCAGATGGGGAAGTTGAAAGCGTTGATATGAATGGCCACACCTTGCTTTGGTACCATGATATGATGACCAATAAATGTTCCTTCTTTCGAAAGCTTCGCTACTTCACCATCCACGTAGAATGGACTATCCGGAAACTTTCGGCGCAAGCTGGAGTAAGCAAACAAAGTGCCGATACCCCCGTCAATATCTACCCAGCTATCAGCTTTGGTCGCGCCTGTCCAGTAGCTAAGTTCGTAGTATTTTTTCTTAATGTCGGTCAGATATAATGCTAAAGCCTTTAGCATTCGCCCGCGTTCTGGGAAAGTCATTTTGCGCAGGGCTGTTCCGCCTACGCGTCGCCCATAGTTCATGATTGCGGCAAAATCAAGCCCTTCGCTGCTGCAGGTTGCAATGAGTTCTCCGGTAATCGCATTGTACTGTGGTAAGCCCTCGCCCTGATGCGGCGTCCATTCGCCGAGAATATAATTTTCGAGTTTATTCATAATTGATTTTATTTGATTTGAATGGATGGAGTCCTGGGGTAAAGCACTATTCCTATGACTTATAAGTCTAACGTTCCATTTAAAACGAATGTTTGTTCGCGAAAATAAGGAAATGATAAATTCCAGCAAAGCTGAAAGTTGTTTTGTATTTTGATCATTA
>CAZQTF010000333.1:0-2336 GCA_964596135.1 uncultured Saprospiraceae bacterium
CTGGATGTAGCGGGTGCAGTTTTCAACGTGGAAGCATGCGATGCAGCCTGTGCGGCAAGCGCTGGCGCGTTGCGTCCGAGCAGATCCGGTATCTGTTTATTGTCCAACGATGGCGTAGCCTTGTCGGCCAATGTTGTGAATGCTCCTACGGTGCCGGCGGGCTTCGAAGTGTTGTACGTGCTGACTTCCGGGGAAGGTTTGGTGATTGAACAGGTGGGCGCAGAGCCGAATTTTACAGTTGATCGTCCTGGTCTTTTCACGATTCATACCTTGGTGTATGACCCGAATACGCTGGATCTGAGCATTGTTGTACCGGGTGAAACCACTGGTTTTGATGTCAATAGCTTACTGATACAGGGCGGCGGCGCTGTTTGCGCAGCGCTGGATGTTGCCGGAGCAAAATTCGAAGTGTCAGATTGTCGCTGTGCCGCTGATGCCGGCAGACTTACCTACACCAGAGCCAGCGGCGGATCGGTGTGTCTGATCAACAGCAAAGTGGTGCTGGCGGCGAATACTTTGAGAGCGCCCTTTATCCCAAGTGGATATCAGAAATTGTACGTGCTGACTTCGGGCGAAGGGCTGGTCATTGAGCAGGTAAATCATATCCCGGTATTTACGGTTGATCGCATAGGCATTTTCACGATTCACACCTTAGTGTATGATCCGAACACGCTGGATCTAAGCATCGTAGTGCCAGGTGTTACCACTGGTTTTGATGTCAATGCACTGCTGATTCAGGGTGGCGGCGAAATATGTGCTTCTTTGGATGTGAAAGGGGCACGTTTCAGAGTGAGAGATTGCGGATCGCAGCGTACTGCCAGCCCTTATCCCAATCCGGCTACCGATCGCATTAATCTTGAGTTGCCACAACTGGAGAACGTGAATCAAATCACGATCGAGATCGTTGACGCGGGTGGAAACATCGCCAAACAATGGCAATTTGATGGTCTTACTGAGTTTGTAAATCTTGAAATTGAAGATTTACAAAATGGTATGTATTATGTAAGAGTATTATATGATAATCAATTGATACAACAATCGGGTATTTCCAAAATGGAGTAATCCGAAATTATAAAAGACTGTTTTGCGGCTATGCCTTCTGGTATAGCCGTTTTTTTTTAACTTTATTTAAACCTTTGCCTTTGCAAAGAGTCATAAAATCAAAACAATCACAAAAAACAGTCTGCCATGAAAATCAATGCAATGTTCAGTCTTTTGGCAGTTTTCTGCCTTAGTGCGTTTGCTTCATTTGCAAACAATGTGCCCGCTGAAGAAGTCTATCCGCCTCGCTGGGAATTACTGGGCACAAAAAAAGTTAATTATGGGCTTGATCGCGATGAAATAATTGTTACAGCAACAGAAGGTGTTTTCAGTGCATTGAAGCTGCGCGTCAGACGCGGCGGCATCAATCTGCACAAAGTTGCGGTACACTTTGCCAATGGCGAGGTCGAAGAATTGGAACTTCGCCACAATATTCCTGCCGGAGGCGAGTCGCGCGTACTTGATCTGCCGGGCAACAAACGCATCATTCAGAAAGTTGTTTTCTGGTATGATACCAAGAATTACGCCAACAAGAAAGCTGTGATCGAATTGTGGGGACGCAAATAATCAGATTTCAGATTAAAAGTACAAAAATGCGCTCCGGGCTTTCGTGCTGAAGGCTCGGAATTTTTTTTGACAATTTTAATCGGAAAATTGTTTAACTTGTAAAAAAATCGCCTTAAACGAACAATAATGTTCTTTAGTACCCTGCTTTGGATAGCCTTTGGAATCGCAGCGTTTGTGGCACTTGCACTACTTTACACCGTTCCGGCATGGCTTACCGTGCCCCACATACGCGAAGGACTGAAAGAAATGACGATCGAAGAAGCCGTTGCCAAACTCCGCACCAGTGGCAAAAAAAACTGGGAATTGGTCGAAGTTGCCCGCCAATTGGTAGGTGAACGAATGCAATACTGCCGTCGCAATAATCTGGAATCTTACCGGCGAGCATTTCGCAGGGGGTTGGGTTTTTGCCAGCAGCGGGCTTATGCTCTGCGAGCCATCCTTCGGGCGCTTGGCTTCGAAGCCTATGTTGTTCATTCTTTTCGCAATCGCTTTCCGAAAGGAAAAATTGGCGGACATGCCTGGCTGAAAGTAACCCACGAGGGCATGACCCGCGACGTTGATCCGGAGCCAACCTTCATGGATTCCGTATATGGCAATCTGCATTTTACTTCTATCACCAAAGTATTACCTTTCACCGAACTGTTCCGCTACCCCGCAGGCTGGGGCGCAGCCGTTTATAATGCTCATATTTACTACATGACTGGCCAAGATGAATGAAGTGATAATCT
>CAZQTF010000334.1:0-2322 GCA_964596135.1 uncultured Saprospiraceae bacterium
TGCCGGTGCCATTTTCGCCGAGGATGAGTACATTGGCGTCGGTGGGCGCAATTTTTTTAATTTTGTAAAAAACAGATTGCATCGCATCCGATTCTCCAATAATACCGATGTCGGAATTATCCGATTTGCGCCTGAGTTGCTCGCCGGTTGCTTTTTGTTTGCCAGCACCTCTTCTAGCGAAACCAGCAATTTATCGTTGCGCCAGGGTTTTACGATAAAATCCGCCGCGCCTTCTTTAACCGATCGTACTGCCAGGTCAATATCGCCGTAGGCGGTGAGCATCACCACAGTGGCGTCTTTGTCCCATTCCTTAATCTGCTGGAGCCAGTACAAACCTTCGTTGCCGGAATGGAGCTTGCTTTTGTAATTCATATCCAGCAAAATCAGATCAAAACGATCGTGGGTGAGATGAGCGCGAATCTGCTCTGGATTTTTTTCGGCGACTACCTGCCGGACTTCCGTTTTGAGCAGAAGCTGCGCCGCGACCAGCACGTCGGGGTCATCATCGACCACCAGAATTTTTGCATAACTTAATTGCATACCAATCTCTTTAAATTTAGTATTAAAGATAGATAGTACGAAGCGGAGAAGGTTGCAATTTTTTTACGACGAAAAGGGGAAAATGCGCGGTAGGAATTGTAGCCGGTAGCATTTTACGGACTGCCGGCTACAAAGAAAATATTATTTGCCGCCAAACATCAATCCAGCGGTCAAGCCCAACCCACGCGTACGGAGGTAGGGGTCTTTGTTGTTGTTATTGGCGTTGGAAGCATCATCGTCTAAGAGATTGTTGATGCCGAGGTCGTAGCGGAGATCTATGAATAAAGCGTTGAAATTAGCGCCCAATCCGAAAGTCAAGCCCCAGTCTAAGCGGCGTTCGTAGTTGTCGTCGTCGCTGTAGTCAATGTCCTGTTCTACTTCAGTGGTGCCCAGCGGGGTGGTGGTTTTGACCTTGGCTTTGCCGTTCAGCGAAAAGCTGGCAAACGGACCGCCGAAGAAATTCAGCCCAAAAGCCTGTCCTTCAGTAGTTGCTTTGATTTTTGCCAAAACCGGAATCTGGATGTGATTATACGTGACGGTGCGTTCTACTTCGCTATCCAGCAGGCTATAGGTAGATTTGCCGCCCTTTTGCACCCAGAGCAGTTCTGGCTGAATTGCCAGCATTTCCAGCACTGGTAATTCAAATACCAGCCCCGCCTGAACGCCGACGATGGAGTTTTCTTTCAGATCTTCGACGTTGGCTTCGAATTCTTCCTGCGACAGGCTGGCGAGGTTGATCCCGCCTTTGATGCCGATGTTTTGTGCAACAATAGAAGTGGTGAATAAAAATGCGGTGGACAATACCGCGCAACAAAAAATGTGCTTTCTCATGGTTGAAATATGTTTTGAAGTTTCTCACCAAACGAAATGTGGAATCAAAAAATTATATTTGGCTGAGATTGGCAGATACACTGCCGAATGTTCACCTAAAACTTTTACCATATGAAATCTCCTCTATTTGTGTTGCTTTTGATTTCCGTTTTTGCATGGCAATGCCAATCTTCAGATTCAAAAAAGGCGAAAACGATCATCGAATCGCAGCCCGAGGCATACACGTTTGACGGCCAACCGCTCTTCCCGATGCCGGAGCCGGAAACGTCTGTCCGCAAAAAAGATAGCCTGCTGAACATCGCCCTCCAAAACTTTGAGCGTGATCCAAACAACCTCGATCACATCATCTGGGTGGGGCGGCGTATGGCGTATCTGAGCCGCTACCGCGAAGCGATTGACATTTTTACGGAGGGTTTGACCAAACATCCCGATGCGCCGGAACTCTATCGCCATCGCGGGCATCGCTATATTTCCACGCGCCAGTTGGACAAAGCGATCGCCGATTTTGAGCAAGCTGCTGCTTTGGCAAAGAATCGCCCGATTAAAATCGAACCCGATGGCATTCCCAATAAAATCAATCAGCCGTTGTCCACGCTGCAATTCAATATTTGGTACCACTGGGCGCTGGCGTATTATCTGAAAGGCGATTTTGCGAAAGCTGCGAAATTGTATGAGGAATGTATGGCTTATTCTACCAATCCCGATCTGGTCACTGCCACTGCTGACTGGCTGTACATGACCTACCGCCGCCTCGGTGATGTGGAGAAAGCCGCGCGGGTACTGGAAAAAATTACGCTGGGTATGGAAATTATTGAAAATGAATCGTATTACAACCGCCTGCTGATGTACAAAGGCATAAAAAAGCCGGAGGATTTGCTCAATCTGGATGCACCGGAAACTGATCCCGATGCTTTGCTCAACACCGTCACGCAGGGCTACGGCGTGGGCAAT
>CAZQTF010000335.1:0-2290 GCA_964596135.1 uncultured Saprospiraceae bacterium
TGACGACAAGATAAAGAATGAAGAAGTAGTAGGACAGATTGCCGAAGAAATCAAACGACTGACCAAATGAGAACAAGAGCCACATCCGCCAACAGCGGTTTGGCGTAATGGCGGGTGCAGTAGTAAATTTAACGGTAGTAATTCTAATCAACTTTTGTTCTTAGCTGACAGTAAAGTGCTACCAAACCCGACCTGCACAAATGCTTGTGCCGTTATTTTTTATTTAATCTTCTTGCGTTTCAAGCGAATGGAATTTCCGATCACCACGACATCCGAAAAGGCCATGAACAGCGCGCCCCACATGGGGTTGAGGAAGCCCATCGCAGCAATGGGAATCGCCACGATGTTGTACGCAAATGCCCAGAATAAGTTTTCTTTGATGGTTTGAACGGTCTTTTTAGAGATCGCAATAGCGGTTGGCAGATGAAATAAGTTACCGTTGAGCAGTACAATCTGTGCCGACTGAATGGCAGCCTGCGACGCGTTGCTCAGAGATACGCCAATGGTGGCACGTGCCAGCGCCGGCGCGTCATTAATGCCATCGCCGATCATCGCGGTGGGCGCCGCCTTCGATAATTGCTCGATGATGGAGAGTTTTTCTTCCGGGAGTTTCTCAGCGTAAAAAGTTTTTACCTGTAATTTTTTGGCAATGGATGCGGTGCGCGATTGTTTATCGCCGCTCAGAATTACCGGATTGATCCCTGCTTTGCGCAAATAGTCAATCGTAACGAGCGCTTCCGGTTTGAGCTGATCGCTGATATCAATCAAAGCCAGCAATTGATCGTTTTTGGTCAACTGAAGCGTCTGATGCTCGAGGTCGGTCGTGCCAGGCTTGGCACCAATATGATAGCGGTTTCCTTTGCTATCTTCTGCGAACACGCCCACGCCTTTTTTTTCGATAACGGTGAGGTCGTCGAGCGCAACGCCGTTGACCCGCGATGCCATTTCCCGCACTAATGAATGCGCGATCGGATGCGAGGAGTGTTGTTCAAGCCTGTAAATCAGGGCATTAACAAAAGCCTTGTCTTCGATATAGTATTCGATGTGTTGAATATGAAAATCGCCGGTGGTCAGAGTGCCAGTTTTATCAAACACGATGTTTTGAATGTTGGCAAAAATCTCAACTGTTTGACCGCCTTTGATCAAAATGCCGTTTTTAGCCAATCTGCCTACGCCTACCATCACTGCCGTGGGCGTAGCCAGGCCCATTGCACAGGGACAAGAGATCACCAGCACGGCAATCGAATTCATCAACGCTTTTTGAAAAGGAAGATCAAACCCGAAATGACCGATGAGCAGTGTCAACAAAGCAATCATAAGCACCACCGGCACAAAGATCGCGCTGATTTTATCTGCCAGGCGCTGAATATTCGGCTTATCTTGCTGGGCAGTTTTCACCAATTCAATCATCTGACTAAGTACCGTGTTCTTGCCAATGGCGGTTGCCCGCATTTGCAGATTGCCGTATTTGACGATCGAAGCGCCGATAACATTTTCATTTTCAGCCTTTTCCACAGGCACGCTTTCACCGGTGAGCATGGATTCGTCCACCGCTGCATTGCCAGCAATGACCACACCGTCGGTCGGGATTTTGTCGCCTTCATTTACTTGCAGGATATCTCCTACCTGAATTTCATCGCGATTGATTGCTACGATCGTTCCCGAAGACATGATGCGCTTCGCCCGTTCTACCTGCAGTTTGGTCAGTTCGCCGATGGCGGTGGTTGTTTGTTTCACCGCACGGTGTTCAAACCAGTTGCCCAGTAACACCAGGGTGATAATAGTAGCAGAAGTTTCGTAGAAAATATAATTAGGTTCGTTCAAAATCGTTCCGATCAGGCTGTAAATAAAGGCGGCGGTGCTACCCACAAAGATCAGCACGTCCATATTGGCGATGCCGGTGCGGATCAGACCGTTCCAGGCGCTTTTGCCGAAGTGAAAAACACCAATAAGAAACACCGGCAGACAGATGGCAAACTGGAGCCAATTGTTGTGCATCAAGCCGATGTGCAGCCCCAACAGCATGAGGAAGTGCCCCAGCAACAGCGGCGCCGTAAAAATTGCACTGATCAGCAGTTTGCGTTCCAAAGTCCACCAGGGTTGAGGTTTTTCCTCTTCCACCACGGTGTAGCCCAGTTTGTGAATGCCCGCTTTCACCTGCTCCAGCGTCATTACTTCCTCATCGGGTCTGAACCGCACTTCCTTGGTTTGAAAATTGACGTAAATGTCCTGTAAGCCCTTGCGTTCCAGAAAACGGGTGATACTCATGGCGCAGTTATTGCAATCCATG
>CAZQTF010000336.1:0-2288 GCA_964596135.1 uncultured Saprospiraceae bacterium
TTGATAATTTGCCATTCACAAGTTTATAAAAAATTAAAAATCAAAAGGCTTACATTACTTCATTTTTCTGAAATCACTCTTTTTATTTAAAAAAGAACAATACTAAAGACCAAAACATCCATCATGAGTCAGCAAGTGCATCATGGTTTCGTGGTTTTTACATATTTATTAAACCAATTCATCATTTCGCGGGTATAATGATCCTGATGCACTGGTTGTCGGAAGCCGTGCCCTTCGTTGGGGTAGCGTACAAACCGCGCGGGTACGCCCATTTTTTTCAAGCCGATGTAAAACTCTTCCGCCTGCGTGATCGGCACATCCATATCGTTTTCTCCATGCAATAGCAGCGTTGGGGTTTTGGCATTCTGGATATGCGCCATCGGCGAAAAGTGCCAGAGCAGGCTGTAATTGTCCCAGGGCAAGCCGTTGAATTCGGTTTCGATCAGCAATTGATATAAGGAAGTTCCGTAAAATGAAATGAGGTTACTCACCGAAGCTACCGTCACCGCTGCTTTGTAGCGATCGGTCTGGGTGACCACCCAGTTGGTCATAAAGCCGCCGTAAGAGCCGCCGGTCACGCCCATGCGATCTTTGTCGAGGAAGGGATATTTCGCCAAAGCAAAATCCATGCCTGCCATAAGATCTTTGTAATCGCCACCGCCCCAAGCTTGGTAAGTGCCGTCCGCAAATTTTTGCCCGTAGCCCGTAGAGCCGCGCGGATTAATAAACACGACGGCGTAGCCATTGGCAACGAGCAATTCGTTGATGTCGGTAAAGGAAAAGCCATACATGCCATGTGGTCCGCCATGAATGCGATGGATCACCGGCAGCTTGCTGACATTGGAAACATTCGCTGGATAGGCTATGAAGCCCTGCACTTTGGTTCCATCGAAAGATTCAAACCAAAAGTCTTCGGTTTTGGCGAAAGCCTTGCCAATCGCCCAGTTGGACGTTTCAAAAGTCAGGCGGCGCTGGCCCACGCCATCAAGATTGGCCAGATAAATTTCAGTTGGCTGATCGGGCGCGCTGAAAGTATAAACGATGTGTTCTTTGCCCACGTGAAACGAAGTCGCCGAACCGCGTTCATTGATCACCGGCTCCGGCTGCTGCCCGGATTTGGCGCGGTAAATGCAGGTTTTGCCATGCTCCCGGATGTTGAAATACACCCACTGCCCATCGGGGCTCCACTGGGGGTTGGTGGCACGCTGATCGAGCGAAGCCGACAAATCCACCCGGTTGTCGCCGTTTTCATCCACCACATAAATGTGAGTGTCTTCACCGGGGCTGTCTTTGGTATTTACCGGGCGTACTGTTGCCGAAAAGGCAATTTTCCCGCCTGTTGGCGCTGCTTCCGGCTCATGCTCGGTGCCTGCAGTATTCGTAAGGCGGGTCACTTCCAGCGTTTGAATGTTGACTTTCCAGAGGTCGTTGTTGTAATTCATGTCGGGGTCGGCGGTGCGATTACTCAGAAACGTGACGAATTTGCTATCTGCCGACCAGGAAACCGAATGGTTATCATAATTGCCCGATGTGAGCATTCTCAAGCCATTGCCGTTGTTTTCCACCACGTATGCGCGCGTGAGGCAGTTGTCAGAAAAGCCTGTGCGGTTTTTGTACAAAGTGCGTTCGGCGACCAACGGTTCATTAGGATTGGTGCGCTCATTGCAAGTTGTTGGATCGGAGGAGACAAAAGCAATGTATTTGCCATCGGGGCTCCAGGCGTAGTTTTTGCGCGTCATGTGCCCCAGAAAATGATTGCTGTTGCGCACTTCGGCTACCAGCACCGGCGGATCGAGGCTCGGCTTCCTGCCCAGTTTGATCGCGGCTTTGTAAATACCCGATTTGCCGCCATAAGTAGCCCGAAATGAGATGTGCTTCCCGTCGGGCGACCACTGCGCATCGGATACCTCCTGTGTCAATTCGGTTTTGGTGTTGTTGTTAAGATTAAATATCAGCAGTTTGCTTTGATAAGTATTATTCGCAAAATCTTTTATCGTAACGGTGTACAACACGTACTGCCCGTCCGGCGAAAGCGCGGGGCTTCCCACGCCGGGCAAATCCCGCAGATTCTCAATAGTGACCCCGCCTTGCGCAAAGAGCGCCGGAGCCAGGAATAGCAAGGCAATGAGTGATTTGAGTTTCATAAGTTTCAGAGATATTGGGTTTTAAATGTTCTTGGATGTTGACATGACGATGAGGTTTGCAGTCTAACCGTCTAAAATCTAAAGGCTGATCATCTATTGTTTCAGCCAGTCTCTGCGTTTTTTCAGGGCGCTTGCCGCGGCTTT
>CAZQTF010000337.1:0-2276 GCA_964596135.1 uncultured Saprospiraceae bacterium
GGCTTATTAGATAATGTGCTACAATTACGAGAGGTTATTACGCAATTAACAAAAAATCAGAATGTTGTCGAAATCTGATTTCCGCTATAAATTGAAATAAGTCATTGCTTCTGGTGACAATCATCAGTTCTGTGGAAAAAAACAAATACTAAATTGTGGATGGTAAAATCCCTATTTATTCATAAAACCACAGAAAGATGAAAAACAGAATAGTGCTATGGTTCGGAGCCATGATGATTGCGATGACGCTGGGAGCCCAGGTGACGCAGAATGGCAATTTCGTTCTGGGTAGTACAGTCGGATTTTCTACGGCAAGTAATAAAATCACGCAGGAAACCACAGGTGGCGTCAAAAGCGAAGAAAGTCCTTATTCCACGCAGCTCAATATTGCACCATCAGTAGGATATTTCCTGTTCGATAACTTCGCTTTGGGTATTCGGATGGATTATACCCTGAACCGGGTGGAAGAAACGAATAACGATTACACGGAAGACAGTGACGTACTGTTTGGTCCGTTTGCGCGCTTTTATTTACCAGTGACTACAAACAATGATATGTATCTCTTTGGAGAAGCCGGCTTTGGATTTGGTAACTCCCGCGACGTACAGGAATTTGCGACGGGTGACCAGCGAATCAACACCAACCTGTTTGCCTTTGGCGTGGGTCCTGGTATTACCGTGATTGCCAGCAATGCTATTGGTCTGGAAGCAGTTGTAAAATACAATTTCGCAAGAAGTGAATTCGATACGCAGATTGCCGGCGTGGAAGCAAATACAACTACCAAGACCAATCAGATTGGTATTTCACTGGGCTTGCAGTTCTACTTCTCGGGTTTCAAACCGGCGAACAGATAAAAATGAGATAATAGAAAACAGGGATGATGGAGTAACGAAGGTTTGGCAAAAGATATCGACTGCGCTTGGTTACTCCATCTTTCTATTGATTTCAGTACATTACTCTTTTAATAATTCCCTGGAAATCACCAGTTTTTGAATTTCTGAAGTGCCTTCTCCAATGGTGCAAAGTTTGGCATCACGATAGTATTTCTCCACCGGAAAGTCTTTGGTATAGCCATAGCCGCCGTGAACTTGGACGGCATCCGTAGCAATCTGCACGGCAATTTCCGAAGCATAGTACTTTGCCATAGCGGAGAGTTTGGTGGTTTTTGCGTTGTGGTCTTTTAAATAGCCGGACTTGCGGACGAGTAATTCTGCCGCCTCAATTTTAGTCGCCATATCCGCCAGTTTAAAGCTGATTCCCTGGAAATTGGCAATAGCTTGACCAAACTGTTCGCGTTCTTTCGCATATTTTACCGAAGCTTCATAAGCCCCTTTGGCAATGCCCAACGACAAGGCAGCAATGGAAATGCGACCACCGTCGAGAATTTTCATCGCCTGAATGAAACCTTCACCTGGTTCGCCAAGCACGTGGCTCTTGTGTATGCGGCAATTGTCAAAAATCATCTCCGCCGTTTCCGAGGCGCGCATGCCCAGTTTGTTTTCCTTTTTACCCGCGTTGAATCCTGGCGTACCGCGTTCAACAATAAAGGCAGTCATGCCATGGCTGTCGAGCAACTCGCCCGTGCGGGCAATGACGACCGCGACGTGTCCCGATTTGCCGTGCGTGATCCAGTTTTTGGCGCCATTGAGCACATAATAGTCGCCCTCTTGTTCTGCCACGCATTTCATGCGCATGGCATCGCTACCGGTATTGGGTTCGGTGAGTCCCCAGGCGCCGATCCATTCGCCGGTGGCGAGTTTGGGCAGGTATTTTGCCTTTTGTTCTTCATTGCCAAACATCAGGATGTGGTTGGTACACAAGGAATTGTGGGCCGCGACCGACAAGCCGATCGAGCCGCATACCTTGGCGATTTCTTCAATTACAGTGATGTATTCCTGATAGCCCAAACCTGCGCCGCCGTAAGCTTCGGGTACCAACACGCCCAGAAAACCGTATTCACCCATTTTATGAAACATTTCCATTGGGAAATGTTGCGTTTCATCCCACTCCATGACGTGGGGGCGGATGTAGGTTTCCGCGAAAGCGCGCGCGCTTTCGCGTATAAGCTGCAGATTATCAAGGCTTACGCCTG
The DNA here is from genome assembly GCA_964596135.1 of uncultured Saprospiraceae bacterium. GTDB lineage: Bacteria > Bacteroidota > Bacteroidia > Chitinophagales > Saprospiraceae > JADJNW01. The sequence goes on from CAZQTF010000337.1 coordinate 2,093, forward strand.
AAGTAACAACGTTCATAAGTTCGAAATTTTTTGAAACGATTCGAGTTTATTATTTGAGTTCTTAGTCAAAGGTACAGATGAATTTTCCCAAGTATTGTATCCCTGGTGGATAAAATGTTTGATTGAATAATTTTCTAAGTACAGGACAAAAGTCTAATTTCAAGAAATAAGCTCAAAAAGTTGA
>CAZQTF010000338.1:0-2273 GCA_964596135.1 uncultured Saprospiraceae bacterium
TATTTTAATTTTGTAAAAAACATCCAAAATTCCATCACTCCAATTTTCCTTCAAAAATCACCCCCGAACTTGGCGTTTCGTACAATTCGATTTTGCACAGCAGGGGCAGTTCCGGTTTCAATTTTTCCCATGCCCAGCGAGCGATATTTTCAGCGGTCGGATTCTCCAAGCCTTCCAAATCATTCAGCAGCCGATGATCCAATTGATCTTCAATTTTTTGCCATGCTTTTTTTAAATCCGCAAAATCCATTACCCAGCCCAGCACCGGATCGAGCGGCCCCTCTACGTACAGGCGTATGCGATAGGTGTGCCCGTGCATGCGCTTGCACTTGTGGGTATCGGGTACATTGGGCAGAAAATGTGCCGCATCAAACGAAAATTCTTTAAAAATCATCATAGCGTTTTCCTGATAGAGGCAGTTAAAATAAATTAAACAACATTATAGCCCTTTTTGCTCTTCGCTCCTCACTTTCGCAATATAAAAAATTGATAATGAGAGTTTTAAACGAGCTTGTTTCATTATTAAGTTAGCCAGAGTACTATCATTATGCAATGACACTTTTTTGAATAAGAAAGTACCTGATCCGAATGGTCGGTCGAATACACTGCTCATTGTACAACGCGAAAATGATTTTTGTTTGATTACGCTATGAATTCCCGCAACGCTCTTGATTGAAATGCCTCATTCATAAAATACTCAAAGTCAACTATTTGCAAATAAAATCTTTTTTACTTTTGAAAAAAAGCCAAAGTTTTTTTTTGCGCCATGGAGCGCTTGTTCTCAAAAAAAGAAGGGGGATTGCTACGCATATCCCTTAGAATTCACCAACACGCCATTAGCCTGCCGCTGGTAGCGCAATGCATACACCGAACGGTACTGCGACGGATCGTCAAAATATGCTTGCAATGCTTGTTTCGTGGATTCATCCACAAAAGGAAGCAAGGGCTGTATTATGGCATTAAAATTGACCAACGCCGCTTTCAGTTTTTCATCCCAGATGGGGTAATAGAGATCAAAATCCTCTGGCTTGAGGACTTTCCGGCAAGCACCTCTATCGCACACCAATTCCATCGGCTCGGTCAGATTAAAAATACCGTATTCATCAGTGATTTCCTCCCCCGGCAGGATGTCGCGGATGGCAATCTCGAAGCCATAACCGGTGCTCATGCTGTTACAATTGCAGCAGTGGTTGATATATTTGGCAAAATCCCAACTGATGATCCGATAGCCGCGCTCGTCAATATAGGAATATTTTTCGATCACCTCCTGCATGGCGGGCGGGTGCTGGAGGTAAGCAGTGGGCGATACTTCCAGCTCGAGGCTGTCTTTCACGTACGTGATCGTCCCTTCAGGTATAAAATCGGTAGCAAATACGCCATAACCTACCACGGGGTTAATAAACCGCAGTTCTGTTTTTGGATGTAACATGTAATTTGTTGGTTTTAAAAGTTGATAGAAATGAACAATAAACAAATCTCAACTTTTCGTAAGGTGTATTGGTCGTGATTGCCGGAGTGCCACAGGGTAAGCGTACAGGCGCTCTGCAATCGGGTAATAAAAATTGCTCAGAATTTTTTCATGCGTAGCCCTTTTATTAAAAAATAATGATCCTATGCTTTTAGAAAATTTGATTCAATTTTAAACAATATTCAGCACAATAAAAAGAGGGCTCACCAAAAAGAAGGATAAATTTTTTAAGCCAGCTGATTTGCGTAAAAACCTGTTTATCAAATCATTAAAAACGGAAAGCCATATAAAATTTCAAAACTTGGGCCACAAGCCTTTCGGGCAACCAAACGTGTTGCGGCGACTCAAGATCGCCACATAAAATTTTCCATATATTTCTGGCAGGGAGCGGCTTTGCAGCAAATCAGGACAACAGGTCGGCGGGCTAAAAATAAAATAGCGGATCATCACCCTGGACGATCCGCTGTTCTTCCTCTTTTGAATATGTGCATGGAAATGTTAGTGAAACTGAAAGTTTTGCACGTATTGACGATTGGTTTGGCGATTGGATACCAAATCCACCTCCAGGCGGCAGTTTTCGAATTGCAGGGCATACGTTTGCTGCACATGGCTGCGATTGAGTGCCGCTTCCTTTTCGATGCGCAAACCCAGAAAATTACCTACTTCCTTGAAACTCAGCATTAGTTCTTTGACGAGGTTCAGGGCATTGTTTTCCGACTGCGCGTTCAGCAGCCCAACTGTTAAAGCTAATTTGATTTGTCGGATGTTCATGACGATTGTTTTACTTTGGGTTTTTTAAAGAATG
>CAZQTF010000339.1:0-2249 GCA_964596135.1 uncultured Saprospiraceae bacterium
TCAACTTTTTGAGCTTATTTCTTGAAATTAGACTTTTGTCCTGTACTTAGAACTATTCTATCTATTTTGCTTGTTTTAAATAAGTACGCTTTGTAAGCTGCATTCTTTCATTTTTTGTTTTGAATAAAGGAGCGCATGAAAAAGCAACATAAGAAACACGCCGATCTTGCCCGTCCAGATTATGGCTTTTTTGGACGGCAGGAATGGTCTATTGTTGGTACGCCTTGCGGCAACATTAAGCAACTGGCATTCGAACTGACGCAACACTTGAAGTCGCGTTACAAAATTGCTTACTTAGATGCCGACCATGCCGGCGCAGATGCGGAAAAACAAGAGGGGCGCGACCCCAAAAGCGCAATGGCACACGGTGCGGCGCTCGAATATACCGATAAAATTTCCTTTCATCGCTTTGATGTCGAGCAGTCCGTCGACTCTTTTCAGTATCGGCAATGGCTCAATGCAACCGATCTGGTGCTGGTGAACGGCAACCATTTTCAGGCAAAGCATCAAATCGTTGTGATAGATCCGAAAAAAGAGGTATCGCTCCGGAAAAGATTGATTCAATTAACTGATATTCAATTGTTTTTGCTGACCGAAGGAGTAAGCGACATTTTTCCTTTTTTGAAAGAACATTTTCCTGATTATTCCAATATTCCAATCTTTCAATTCTCCGAAACAGACCAAATTGCTGCGTTTTTGCAACAAAAAATGATAGAATCCCTGCCTCCGCTCTATGGGCTGGTACTGGCTGGCGGCGAAAGCCAACGCATGGGGCAGGATAAAGGCGCGCTGAATTATCATGGGAAGCCGCAACGCGAGTACGCAGCGGATTTGCTGGGGCAATTTTGCGAACAAGTCTTTATTTCCACACGCCCGGGGCAGAAGATAGAAACTGCCTATCCAACCATTCCGGACACTTTTTTGAACCTCGGGCCCTACGGCGCTATCCTCTCGGCTTTCCGCCAATATCCGAATGCCGCCTGGCTGGTGATTGCCTGCGATTTGCCGCTGCTCGATGCCAAGGCTTTGCAACAACTTATTGACAACCGCCATCACTCGAAGATCGCCACTGCTTTTCATAATCCGGAAACAAATTTTCCCGAACCGTTGATTACTATTTGGGAACCAAGGAGTTATTCTGTGTTGCTGCAATTTCTGGCGCAGGGTTATTCTTGTCCGCGCAAAGCGTTGATTAATTCAGATATTAAAATTGTGCATATTCAAAATCCTGATGCACTTCGCAATGTGAATGCTCCGGAAGAACTAAATGAAGTTTTAAATTTGCTAAAAAAATGACACGATGATAATTACAAATCTTTTATTCGCACTGCTATTGTTGCTGACGGGCATTTTTGATCTGCCTTCTGCGAAGCCAAGTAAGTTGCTTTGGTCGGAGGAGTTTAATTACACCGGGCTACCTGATCCGGCTATTTGGAACTACGACGTAGGCGATGGCTGCCCGAATGTCTGCGGCTGGGGCAATTCGGAAATGCAGGTTTACACCAAAGACCTTCGCAATGCCAGGGTAGAAGATGGCAAATTAATCATGGAGGCGCATAAAGATGCCGCTGGCCGCTGGACATCGGCACGGCTGAAAACACAGGGTAAAAAAAGTTTTCAATACGGCAGAATACAATTCCGCGCCAAACTGCCGAGTGGTGTGGGAACTTGGCCCGCGCTATGGATGCTGGGCGAAGACATTGCGGCGGTGGGCTGGCCCCGTTGCGGCGAGATAGACGTAATGGAGCACGTGGGCAGAGAACCGGGTAAAGTGCAGGCGGCGATGCACACTCTCTCCAGTCACGGCGATACCCAAAACAAAGGCGCGCTGATGGTAAATGATTTTGATAAAACTTTTCATGTGTATGAAGTATACTGGACACCAAAGCGCATCTCTTTTTATATGGATGGTAAAAAATATTACATATATCAGCCCAATGAACGCAATGGAGACACCTGGCCCTATGATAAACCTTTTTTTATTATTATAAATATCGCCATGGGTGGCAGCTTTGGCAGTGATAAGAATTTGGAAACCAATGGTTTGAAAAATGGCATTGATCCGAATTTAACCAGCGCTAAAATGGAGGTGGATTATGTAAGAGTTTATCAATAGGATAATTAATAAAGGGTGGTTGTACACAAAGTCCCCGCTATTCTAAGTCATTGACCAATTTGCGCATGGCATCTAATCTCTTAGAGTATGTTTAAATTTCAGTTACAGGAATAAAAGAGTGAGAATCAGTTTA
>CAZQTF010000340.1:0-2247 GCA_964596135.1 uncultured Saprospiraceae bacterium
CTCAACTTTTTGAGCTTATTTCTTGAAATTAGACTTTTGTCCTGTACTTAGTTCTAATTGGTTTTCCACCAAATCCACCGCCACCAATACCTCCCCTCCGTCCCGCTCTTGCACTTTTACCACTGCCCTTTCCCCCGGCAAAAACTGCCCCTGCTCCGCTCCCGCACTTCCTGCTCGCTAATCAAAAAGAGCCATCCGCTTGTTGTTCCGTCATAACCGGGCGCTCATTACGCGACCATTCGCTCCAGGAACCAACATATAACTTGGGAATCTCCATCCCTGCCTGCGCCATCGCCAATAGCGTGTGGCACGCTGTAACACCAGAGCCGCAATGGACAATGATTTTGTCAGGATCAGCATTGGCAAGTGCTTCGGTGTATTTTACGCTGAGTTCTTCAGGAGAACGAAAAGAGCCATCGGTATTCAAATTTTCCGCAAACGGAATGTTGATTGCGCCAGGGATGTGCCCTGCTATCAGGTCTATCGGCTCGAATTCGCCCCGATAGCGCCCCGACTCGCGCACGTCAATAATGACAGCATCTTCTGACTGGGCAGCCTGAGCGACTTCATCCATATTTGCCGTAGGCAACTGCCAGGCAACAGCTGGGTAATTGGCTTGTGGCTGGGGTTTTTCTTGCCCGGCGCCGGTGGGAAAACCAGCTTTGATCGCTGCCTGATACCCACCGTCAATGACTTGTATTTGCTGATGCCCCAGCGCGCGCAGCATCCACCAGAAACGGGCGGCGGCATTGGCACCATTTTTATCGTCATAAACTACAACATGATGTGCCGGTGTAATACCTAATTGACCAAGTAAACGGGCGAATTTTGGCACTGGCGGCAGCGGATGCCGACCACCCTGTGCGGCATTGTCCGTTTTTTCCGACAGGTCAGTCTCCAAATCTACCCACAGCGCTCCCGCTAAGTGCTCGGTTTCATAATTTTCTTTGGCATTTGCGCCGGAACGAGCATCTATCAGAATAAAATTTTGCTTCTGTCGAAGCGCCAATACATCGGTTGGGTTGATAATAGGAGTCATATTTGTACGATTTTAAATTTAACATTTGCAAAATAGTGAATTTTATCGTGATGCTACAATTGAGCACATGATAACATCTTTCAGCGCATGGGATATGATTTTATTTTATTGAAATTACGATGTGTTTGGCTCCAAACAGGTCCCGCTTTTTCTAAACTTCTCCTGCATTACCTGCAGGCGTGGGTACTCGGATAAAAGCTGCACTGCAAAGGCTTGATGCCACTCGCGCCCGCGCATGCCTGTGGTCGGGCAACGACGAGGGCGCGGAGGAAAAGCTGATCGTGGATGTTTTTTGTATTTGCTTTCGCTAATCGAAGAAGGGTGCCCGGCCTTGTTCCATCTTCAGCACGCTGAGGTAAAAATCGGGTCGCCAGTCTTCGCGCAGGCTATTAATAAAATGCTCTTTTTCGGGAGGAGTTATTATTTTTCGCAGGTGCATGTAATGGTCGAGGCTTTGATGACGCCGGACATGATAATTCATTACATGTGTATGAAATATTCGATCTGCTTCTGGCTGGATATGATCTGCTAAATACCCGGAAAGTTGATTGCCGTGACGATCAAAAAAAGCTTTGGCTATGCGGTAGAAAGCCTTATCATCCTTGCCGGAGCCGACATTCGCCGCAGCCAGTCTTTGCTTAGTGGCATGCTTATTTCTTTTTGCGTAAAGATATAGGAAAGCGAGGATTTGATACAGGAAAAGTGAATATCGCCAGCAATTTGCTCCGTAAATCTGTCTTCACTTTTTTATGTCTATGGCGAAAACCTTAAAAAGGCAGTGAACGTTTTTACATTTTGATAAAATTTGATATTTTTCTGATGTAAATTAACCCGATAAACAGCATACCCCAATGAGTAGAGCCGGTAGAACGGAGTCTTCCACCCAGCATTCGGATGTTAAAACAGGTAATAACCACCTGATAGTCATTGGCATCAACCAGTACCAGGACAGCGCCATCCCCACGCTGCGCAACGCTCGTAAGGACGCGGAGGCGGTCGCCCAACTGCTGCAAGAGCGCTACGGCTACGCGCATTGCACCCCGCTATACGATCAAAACGCCAGCCACGAAAGCATCACCGAGGTGCTGGAGCATTTGCCCAATCGCATCCAGCCGGAGGATAACCTGCTGATTTATTTTGCCGGGCACGGGCATTACAACAAAACCACCAAAATCGGCTACCTGCTGCCCGCCGATGCCCGATAGGGC
>CAZQTF010000341.1:0-2217 GCA_964596135.1 uncultured Saprospiraceae bacterium
AATCCAGACTGTGGAACCGTATTCCAATACGCGGTCGAAACTGAACAGCTTCTCTTCCAGCGTCCAGCGGCTGCCTTTGCCCACGAACATGCCCTCATCGGTACCGATCCAAACTTCGCCAGTTTGATCCACGAGGATTGTATTGATATGATTGGATTTGAGTTTGGAATTCTTGTTGTTGTAAGTATTTTGCAATTGTAAACCAGACCTGGTGCTGATTTGAAAAACACCGCCCTGCGTGGTGCCGATCCAGAGGTCTTCCCGCGTTTTATCAAAAAAAGCGGCGCTAACCGAGCCATAATCGCTGCCCAAAATAGCATCAAGTGTTTCCTGCTGAAAACGCAAATCGTGATTGCCACCAGGAAAATGGAGCACGGATTGCTCGCCGGCGTTGAGCTTGACCGGTGTGACCAGATCAACCGCTTGAATCTGATAGAGGTTTTTTCCGTCGGAAGCCCATTTGTTGCCGGTTTCATCGGCGTATATGTTGATTACCGGACGACGGAATTCTACTGCGAGACAACGGCTCACCTGCATCTCGTCCTGCGCATTCAGCGTATTGAAAATCAATAATATAAATCCTGTGAAAATTTTGTAGATATGATATTGAAATTGCATATTGGTAAATATTATAAGCGACAAGGGCGTACGCCATCGCTTGGCGATGGGGGCGTGTCGTTGTGCTTCTCTCATGAACGGTCGTCTTTTCTTCATTTTAAAAATACAAAAATCTGAAAATCAGCTTTTGGGAACAAGATTTTAAAAGCCTTATCTTATACATCGCAAAGAAGGGGATGGTTAGTATGGAAAAAAGCCTTTTTCTTTGCAAAAAGGACTTGGATAATGCCTTGACTCTCAAAAAAGCTATACTTTTGTTACAAAATCAACTTTTGGATGCGCGAATCTTTTAAGCCTGCATTCAATTCTCTACCTTTGTAAAAAGAATGTTCACCGGATAAAACCAATGTTATGACTACTACAGACAATATTCTGACCTCACAAGACCTGATACAACTGGAAGATCAATACGGAGCGCACAATTATCATCCGATCCCAGTGGTTCTGTCGAAAGGGCGCGGCGTGTTCGTGTGGGATGTAGAAGGCAAAAAATATTATGACTTTTTATCTGCATATTCTGCTGTAAATCAGGGTCACTGTCATCCGCGCATCATCAAAGCGCTGGTGGATCAGGCAGGAAAACTTACGCTGACTTCTCGTGCGTTTTACAACAATATATTAGGATCTTACGAAAAATATATCACGGAATATTTTGGCTATGATCGTGCACTGCCAATGAACACTGGCGTGGAAGGCGGTGAAACCGCCATTAAACTCGCGCGCAAATGGGGATACATAAATAAGGGCATCCCTACCAATCAGGCGAAGATTATTTTTGTGGCGGGTAACTTCTGGGGACGGTCACTGGCAGCCATTTCCGCTTCTACCGATCCCAAAAGCACCAGGGATTTTGGTCCATATATGCCAGGTTATAAGATTATTCCATACAATGATCTGGCGGCTTTGGAAGAAGCATTGCAAGACCCGACGGTGGCAGCTTTTATGGTAGAACCGATCCAGGGCGAAGCAGGCGTCGTGGTGCCGGATGATGATTATTTGCCGAAGGCTTACAAATTGTGCAAACAAAACAACACACTATTTATTGCCGATGAAATTCAGACCGGATTGGCGCGCACCGGAAAGATGCTGTGCTGTGATTATCATGGATTCAAACCAGATATTTTGATTCTGGGCAAAGCGCTATCGGGCGGTGTATATCCTGTATCTGCGGTTTTAACGAATGATGAGATCATGCTGAATATTCGCCCCGGCGAACACGGGTCTACTTATGGCGGCAATCCGCTGGCTTGCGCTGTAGCTATGGAAGCGCTGCAAGTATTGCGAGATGAAAATCTGGCAGACAATGCTTTCCATCTGGGCAATATTTTCCGCGAACGGATGCAAAAAAATCTGATTGAAAAAACCGATCTGGTAACGTTGGTGCGCGGTAAAGGCTTATTGAACGCTATTGCAGTCAATGACGATGAACATGGCGATTTGGCTTTGAATATTTGCCTCAAATTAGCTGAAAATGGCTTGCTGGCTAAGCCGACGCATGGCAATATCATACGTTTTGCACCGCCGCTGGTGATGACCGAAGATCAACTCAACGAATGCTGCGACATCATTGAACAGACGGTGCTGAGTTTTGAATAAATT
>CAZQTF010000342.1:0-2206 GCA_964596135.1 uncultured Saprospiraceae bacterium
ATTTAGCGAACAGCAAGATCCAGTAAAAAAGCGCCTCGCTCATTAATATCATAATAAGCAATGCCTTGTACCTCGCATTCTGCACGCCAGCGTTCCACTGCACGCCAACTACTCGACGCATCAAAAATAACCATTTGATAATCAAATGACTCAAGTAATTCAGACAACATTGTGCGAGGATTGCCCCGAATGAGCACGTAGTCCACTTCTACCTTGCTGGTGCCTGGAATGTCATTCGCATCGCCCAGAATTGCTATTTTAATATCGCCAAAACGAACAATCATGTTTTTTTTCAATTCCACTGATTTATTCAGTTTGCCTCTCCTGAACCACCGGTAGCTCTGATTCGCAAACCGAAGTGTTTTCTCACTCATCGCATCATCGGTTAGCGCTACTAGTTTCTTTCCATCAAAATAATCAATCGCCGTATGTTTTGACACATGATAAACCGCCAGATATTGCTGCCGATACATCCGCCATTGCGTAGCCGAATGCGCAACACCAATGGTTGCCAGGCATGCCAAACCAAGCAGCATCCATTGGAATTGCCTGGTATTAATTGCAATGACCATTGCACCGAGGGTTGCGTATAACAAAAGTACGACTGCCCAGCTAAGCCAAATGCCGGTTGTAGTGGCAAAAGGAATTTGTTCAATGAGGAAAACCGACGTATTGATAAGCCAGACGATCCCCCAGATTGTTTTGCCGATCAGCCATCCCAGAATCGGGATAACATCAATAAAAAACAACACCAGCCCCAAACCCAGTACCAGTGCTGAAGCTGGCACGACCACCAGTCCAGATAGCCAGAAATACCAAGGAAACTGATGAAAATAGTACAAACTGATCGGTAATGTGACCAACTGCGCTGCCAGAGAAACGGCAATCAATTTCCAAATGTAATCGCCGATTTTATTTTCAATGTACAATACTTTATAAATTCGGGGCTCAAAGTAAATAATTCCAATCAGCGCTAAATATGACAACTGAAAACCGACATCCATTAAATAATAAGGCTGAATACATAGTAACAAAAATGCGGAGGCAGCAAGACTATTGTAAATATTTGCTTCCCGTTGGATTGCCTTCCCGATGATGATAAAGCTGAACATTGTTGCCGCCCGTAAAATGGAAGGTGCAGCGCCGGTAACCAGAGAAAAAACCCAAACACCCAGCAATTCAGCGAGTATTTTGGTGGTTTTCCAACTGCGCCTGTCAGATTTCACCAATCCTAATAAAAAACTGATTCCGAGATAAATAAACCCGACGTGCAAGCCCGATACCGCCAATACGTGCGTAGCCCCCGTATTCGCGTAAGCGATCTTCACTTCCTCCGGGATTTCATCGCGATAGCCGAGAATCAGCGCCGACGCAACCGCAAATTCACCCTCCGTTGGTAAATATTTCTTCAGAATGGCAACGCAGCGGTCCCGCAGCCTGTCGGCGACCAATAATGGACTGAAACCATGTGCTTTTTCCAATAACGCCCAGTTGTCCTCCTGCACAAATGCTTGATAATGAATATTTTTATAATGCATAAACCGGGCAAAATCGAATGCTTTGGGATTTTTTGGCGGCTCAATGGGAACGATATTTGCAGCAAACGAAATCCGGTCGCCATAATCCAACTGATCAAGCGCAGTGCTGTCGAGATAAGCCAGCAAATTGCCTCGCACTGCCACAGTTGTACCAGAAGAGTCATGCATTGCCTCCACACGCAATTGCAAACGCGCCTTACCGGTGCTCGTGGGCTGAATCGCCGTAATGGTGCCCATGACCACATTCCCCTCGGAAAGATGTTGCTGGAAGTGATTCGGCAAACGCACTTCGTTGCGCAAATAGGTAATTTGCCACCCGAATCCAACCAGGAAAGCACTTGTCAACGCACCATACAACCAACGCCAGCGAAAAACGGTTTTTGAGATATTCAGATACAGCAGTAAGCCGGCAATCATCGCCCCTGCTGCCGAAAGAAGCAGGACAGATGGACGCCAGGGTAAATAAATTGCCAGCAGAATGCCGGCAACAAGGGGCAGTAATAGCCGCACAAAGGGTATTTCACGCCAATTCATAGCATCGTTCCACGTTTTGGTCTAAAAATGTTAAATTGCCACTTTCGCCTTAGCGGAAATTATTGTAACCTTTGTGTTTAAAATGTTTGGGATATTTATTGATACGAAAAACAAACAAAAAGTCACACCGATGA
>CAZQTF010000343.1:0-2197 GCA_964596135.1 uncultured Saprospiraceae bacterium
AAATATTCTTTTTTTAATAAATCACTTTCAATGTGCTTTGCATCTTTCTTTAGAAAGAACACACCTACGCCAAAATTTATCATTATCTCCTCATTATTTCTCTTCAAAATCTTTTATCTTCACTCCGGTTTTGGTTCCCGATCTTGATCGGGATGAAAAGGGAACCCCGTGCAAATCGGGGGCTGTACCCGCAGCTGTAAGTTTCTTTGGAAACCGCAGATTATTTTGCGACTCCAAAACAAAATTTGTTGCCCTTGTGCGTCACTGTTTGAGTTCGTTTTGCGGCGGCTGAAGTTCGCCCATACGCATGAACGGGAAGACCGGCAATAAGTGAAGCGAGCCAGAAGACCTGCCAAAGCTAATGCGTCATCTTATTTTCTAACGTCTTCGGGCTAAAGACGGGATGGGTGCTGGCTTCTCGTTACTGATTTCCGGATACTGGATTATTTTATCGTCTGGTATCCAATAATCTGGTATGTGGCGTCAAAATACCTCCGTTTTTCGCCTGGCAAAATCCTTTTTGCTATGGCAAATTTTAAAATTTTTCTGACCATGCTCGTGCTGCTGAGCAACGGGCAATTCCTCCTGGCACAAAACGCCGACACCACTTTACAAATTACGGAAATCCTTGTTACCGACAGTCGTTTGCCTTTATCGGGCATCGGGAGCAAGCAGGAACGCTTCGATTCGCTGATCTTGCATGGCTTTCGCAACACCAACCTGGCGGAGGCGCTGCTGCTCAACAGTCAGGGCTACGTACGCAGTTATGGTCCGGGCAGACTGGCAACGAGTGCGCTGCGTGGCGCGGCATCGGTGCATACGGCGGTACTGTGGAATGGCTTCAATCTGCAAAGCCCGGTGCTGGGTTTGACCGATCTGGCACTTTTTCCAATCAACTTCGTGGATGCAGTGCGCATAGAGTACGGCGGCGGCACGGCGCTCTGGGGCAACGGTGCGTTGGGTGGCGTGATTCATCTCAATAGCAAACCACACTTTGCGCAGGGCTGGCATGCAAATGCACAGAGCAACATTGGCAGCTTTGGGCTTTTCGCCAACAGCGCTCAAGTGGCTTTTTCCAATAAAAAATTCCACACAAACACCCGCATTTTTCAGCAAAGCGCCACCAATGATTTTTCTTACCGTGATTTGAATGATAAAAAACAAAATCTGATCAACGCTACAGTACAACAATTTGGCATCCTGCACGAGGATTATCTTCGCCTGTCGGCAAATCAGCAACTGGGCATACATATCTGGTGGCAACAGGCAGAACGGGAACTACCGCCGAGCCTGATCTTCAACAATCCCGATGCCTCGCAGAAGGATCGCATCCTGCGCCTGGCTGCCGACTGGAAGCGCATCGGCAACAAGCTGAGTCTCTATGCCCGTGCGGGCGCTTTCCGCGAACAACTCAACTACAACGACCCCGACCCGGCGTTCCCCTATTTTTCAGAAGATGTGTTCTGGATGGCAATCGCTGAAGCAGAAGCCAAATGGCGCTTGCGTGCCAATCACGAATTCAACATCGGTCTCAACAACACCTGGACCGAAGTGGATTCGCCCACCCTGCCCAATTTGCAGCAGCAAAATCGCACGGCACTATTTGCCGCTTATTACATCCGCAATACCGCCAACACGCTGCGCTCTGTGCTCAGTACGCGCCAGGAAGTGGTGGCTGGCGATTGGATTCCCTTCGTGCCTTCGCTGGGCGTGGAATGGAACGTTGTGGAAGGCATGACCATCAAGGCGGCAGCGGCGCGCAATTATCGTCTGCCTACATTTAGTGATTTGTATTCTTCCTTTGGCGGCAATCCTGACCTGAAAGCCGAACGCGGCTGGAGCCAGGAAATAGGCGCAGCGTATCACCATAATTTCGGCTCGGTGGATTTACATTTTTCGCTTACGGGTTTCAATCGCAATATTGATAATTGGATTATATGGCTGCCGGCGGATTCTACCGGCTTCAATTTTTCGCCGCGCAATGTGCTCGAAGTGCACAGCCGGGGCATCGAAAACGTGCTGGAAATAGACATTCGTCTGGGGCGGTCGCAACTTGCGTTTGTGGGTAAATACGACTTCGTAAAATCTACCAACGAGCGCGTTGCGTCCGAAAATCAGACGGCGCTGGGCAAGCAATTGGTGTACATCCCGCAGTACAAAGGGCTGGTGCAACTCATCTGGCGCCAGAGTGGCTGGG
>CAZQTF010000344.1:0-2196 GCA_964596135.1 uncultured Saprospiraceae bacterium
AAAAATTGCGATCATGAAAATTTTGAATCAACGGCAGATTCACCAGAAAATCAAGCGTCTGGCGATTGAAATCCTGGAAAATAATTACGATGAACCGGAGATCATTCTGGCGGGCATCAACAACCGAGGATATAGCTTTGCGCAAATGCTAATGACAGAATTACAAAGTATTACCCAAATTCTGATCACACTGACCCGCATTCGCGTCAATCCGGCGAATCCGCTGAGTACGGAAGTACAATTAGAAATGCTGCCGGAACAAATGCAAGGTCGTATTATTATTATTATTGATGATGTTGCCAATACAGGGCGTACCATTTTTTACGCCTTCAAACCCATCATGGATATTTTACCCAAAAAAGTGCAGGTCGCGGTGCTGGTTGACAGGAAACACAAGGCATTCCCTGTTGCTGTAGATTACGTTGGGCTGTCGCTTGCTACCACGTTGCGGGAGAACATTGATGTGCAAATTCTGGCAACAGATGAACTGGCAGTGTTTTTAGATTAGGGAGTATATGCGTAACGATTAAGCAGATGTGAGTTTCTTAGCCAGCTTGGCTTTAATGTCGGGCATTTGCAGCATGGTAGCGACATAGCCGATCTCATAAAGTTCTTTATATTTGTTGAATTGAAAAATGTTATAATTTCTCACTTTGCCAGGCGCAATCACAATGTCGCAACGCTTCAAGTCGGGTTTGGTATTTGCCCAGATCGCCATTTCAAAGCAACGGGCGGCAATTCCAAACATCGTGCTTACCTCTTTTTCCACCACCGGCTCGTGCGGCATGACGTTGACGCCGATCACTACCTCTGACAGGCGACGAATGGGTTGCACCGGAAGGTTTTCCAAGGCGCCGCCATCCACAAACAAGCCATCGCCTATCTGAACCGGCTGAAAAACAAGAGGAATCGAGGAAGATGCCATCACCACTTTGTACAATTCGCCACTGCTTTTTACCTCCAACCTGCCGGTAAGCAGGTTGGTAATAGCGATAAATAAAGGCTTTTGTAATGATTCGAAGCTATCATCGGGAATAATTTCCCGGAGGCGCTCCTGCAAGTATTTGAGCGATGCCAATCCTTTATCTGGTAAGCCAACCCGGAAAATTTTCAGAATACTACTATCTTTTACAAAATCCAGCATTTCTTCCGGCGTTTTGCCGGCGGCATACAAAGCCCCGACAATAGAACCTGCACTGGTGCCCGCGATCACTTCAGGATAAATGCCATTTTCCAGCAATGCATCGAGTACGCCTATGTGCGCGATGCCGCGCGCGCCACCACCCGACAGGGAAATGCCAATTTTCATCCGATTTTTCATATACCAGAAAGCTGTTGGAATCATAACACCCCAACAGCCTTTTGGTATTAAAAAAATAAAAATTATTGCTTAACGACTTTTATTGTCCAACTGCGATTGCCCTCGATGACGGTCAAATTGTAAATGCCCGAAGCCAGTCTGTTCAGTTCCAATTTGGCTTTGGCGGTCACGTTTTGAAACTCCAGCAACGGCTGACCAAGCAAGTTCGTAATTTGCACGCGGTCAAAACCGGCGGGACTTTCGAGCATCATCAGATTAGTCGCCGGATTAGGATAAATTTTAACCCCTTCCGCAAGTGTAGGATCCAAAACCGTGCTTACTAAGGCAATATCCTGGGCATAGCGCGGAAAAATCTGGTATCCGCCATCGTAGGGCGATGAGTTGTCAAACTGTCCGCCAATTCCGGTCAGGTTGAACGTGCCAGTCGGCGGCATAGAGCCAAACAAATCCACATCATTGTCAATACGCATCTGGAAAGTATTTGTACCATTCGTCACATCTACATTGAACCCGGAGCCGCTGTTGGTCCATTGAGAAGGATTTACAACTGTAAGCCCTTCAATTCTAATGAGTTGAGACTCTGTATTTTCTCCGAGCGCCGTAACGACCGTCGGGTTAGCCAAGGCATTGCCGGTAGAAACCCGTTCCACTTCTTCTACGTTCATTTGCGTAAGCCCATTAAAAAATCCAATTTCACCGCGAATCTTGATTTCATCGCCTTCGTTAACCGTATAACCAAGGTCGCCGCTGTTATTAAATACGCCAATTCCGTCACCATTGGCATCAATGATGGTAAACTGCAAGCCGGTCGGGCGCAGATTGACACCATAAACAATGCCTTGCAATTCACACTTAACCCCCAGGGAATCCGGGCG
>CAZQTF010000345.1:0-2183 GCA_964596135.1 uncultured Saprospiraceae bacterium
CCATTGGCGGAAAGCTATATTCCGACTCAATTGGCGATCAAAACAGCCCGGCGCCTTCCTACCTCGATATGCTAAAATACAACACCGATACAATCGTAGCTGCCTTGAGCCAATCCTCCACTGATTCTCAGAAACCAAGGCAACATAACAACAACCGCACAGCACTCATTTTGGGTGTTATTTCAGCTATTGTACTATTGGGGGGATTTTATTTGGTTTTCAAAAGATTAAACAGTTGAAACGATGTCCGCAATTGCTATTTCTGTTAAAGGTTTGTCGGTTTCATACGACCGGAAGCGTATTTTGAGCAATATTTATCTCGATGTAGAAGCAGGCTACACCTACGCCATCGTCGGACCAAATGGTGCCGGAAAATCCACTTTATTTAAGGCCATACTAGGCTTGATAGAACCCAACGCCGGAGTGGTGCTTATTGAGGGTGAGCCGATCAAAGCCAAGCGCAAAAAGATAGTCTATGTGCCACAAAACAGCGAGGTGGACTGGAGCTTTCCGGCAACGGTGATGGACATTGTGCTCATGGGGCGCTATCCGCACAAAAACATTTTGTCGCGTCTCAATGAAGAAGACCGCGCCATGACACTGGAGGCGCTGCGCGAACTGGGTATTGAACACCTGCGCGAACGGCAAATCGGCGAACTTTCCGGCGGGCAGCAGCAACGGGTTTTCCTGGCGCGGGCACTTTGCCAGGAGGCAGCTATTTTGCTGCTCGACGAGCCTTTCGTAGGGGTGGACGCTACCACCGAAGAAAAAATAATCCAAATTCTGCACCGCTTGGCAAACGAAGGAAAAACGGTGCTCGTGGTGCACCACGATCTGGCAACAGTGCCCAGCTATTTCGATCGGGTTGTGCTACTCAATCAACGCCTGATCGCCTTCGGCGATGTCGCAACTGCTTTTACTCAGGAGAATATTGCGAAGGCGTACACCGGGCAATTGCCCGTCTTGCATCAGACCGGAATGCTGGAATAGTAGTGTCGTCACCAAAAAATGAAACGTTGGCAGCAACAGAAAAATATAGAATACTTGGCGTAGATCCCGGCACCAATATTCTGGGCTACGGAATCATAGAAGTAGAAAACAAAGCCATAGCACTGATTGACCTCGGCGTGTTGTACCTAAAAGAGGAAACCGAACAATCGGAGAAACTAAAGCGGATTTTTGAGCGCTTGCAAAAAATAATCACTGAATTCAATCCCAGTCAGATGGCGATCGAAGCGCCGTTTTATGGCAAAAATGTGCAGTCTATGTTCAAACTGGGGCGCGCTCAGGGCGTAGCGATTGCAGCCGCCATCACCAAGGGGTTGACCGTGACAGAATATTCGCCGAAAAAAATCAAGCAAGCGGTTACCGGCAATGGCAATGCCGCCAAAGAACAGGTCGCCGCTATGCTGGGCACCATCCTGAGAGCCGATCTTACCGATCAGTATTTTGATGCTACCGATGCATTAGCAACGGCGGTTTGCCATTATTATCAGTCTTCCAGCAGGTATGGTTCAGGTAAAAAAAGTAAGGATTGGAGCACTTTTATCAAGAATAATCCTGACCGGGCAAAATAAAATGTGCCACACCAAAAGAGTGTGGCACAATCGTTGATTTATCTTTCGTATGCTTCCCGAATTTGCCGGGCAACATCTGCCAATTCTTCGTGCGCAAGCGACAAAAATCCTTTTTCAAAACTCAAGTCGCCAATATGATTGATCGGAATCAGATGCACATGTGCGTGCGGCACTTCCAGCCCGATAACCGCCACGCCTACTTTCTTGCACGGCACTACCGCTTTGATCGCTTTTGCAACGCCTTTGGCGAAAACCATCATGCCGCCGAGTAGTTCGTCTTCCACATCGAAGAGGTAATCCACTTCTTTTTTGGGAATGACCAACGTGTGCCCCCTGGCTACCGGTCGGATATCAAGAAAAGCCAGATAATCAGCTGTTTCAGCGATTTTATGGGCAGGAATTTCCCCCTCGATAATTTTGGTAAAAATCGTTGCCATGCTTAATCTATTGAAATATCCACGATTTCAAATTCCATTTTGCCACCGGGAGTCGTCACCTGCGCTGTTTCGCCAACCGTTTTACCGAGCAAACCCTGCCCCATGGGCGAGTTGACCGATATTTTCTGCGCTTTGAGGTCCGCTTCCTGCTCCGATACCAGCTTATAGG
>CAZQTF010000346.1:0-2168 GCA_964596135.1 uncultured Saprospiraceae bacterium
AATTTATCGCGGGGAATTTCGACCGTGATATTTTTCAGGTTATGCTGGCGGGCGCCCACCACGCGAATAACGTTTTGAGACATTTTGCCTCGATTCTTTGTAAAAGAAAAGTCAACCATCAATTATAGCACAAATGTTTTATTTACAAACTCAAAAAGGCAAACTGGAATTATACCAATCTGGTGTGGTTAAGCCCAAATCTGGGGTGATTTCAAAAAGGGAACGACCATTTTCTATTTCAGCATAACGTATAATGATTTTATTTATGCCATTCATGAGGCTAAAAAAAAGGTAGTATTATGACCGCACAGAAACCCTTTAAGACAAAGCCGGCGGCCCAACCAGGCCAACGCAAGCCGTTATTGCAAAATCTACCACCCGAACTGGCGCAACGAAAACCAGCCGAAATGATACAGACCGCGCTCTATCGTATTTCCGAAGCCACCCAGACCGCCAATAACCTGGAAGAACTCTACGCCATCATCCATGCAGTGATACAAGATTTTCTGCCTACCCGGAATTTTTACCTGGCGCTGCTCGATGCGGCCAGCAATCTGATTCATTTTCCCTACTACGTCGATGAATTTGATACCGCTCCCTCTCCACAGACACCAGGCAAGAAGCTAACAGAATATGTGTTGCGGACTGGCAAGCCGCTGCTCGCCACGCCGGAAATATTTGAACGCCTGAAACAATCCGGGCAGGTAGAAAGCACAGGCACACCCTCCGTTGATTGGCTCGGCGTACCACTCAAGACACAAACGGGCGACATCATCGGCGTCATGACGGTGCAAACCTACGACCCGGCTCAAAGATTGACGGAAGCAGACCAGGCGTTGCTTGTGTTTGTATCAAGCCAGGTAGCCATGGCCATCGAACGCAAACGCGCCGAGGAATGCTTGCGCAAAAGCGAAGACCGCCTTCGCAAAGCGCAGGCAATGGCTCATGTCGGAAATTGGGAAATTGACCTGGTTAGCGGTCAAATCTGGGGCTCCGAAGAGGCCTTTCGGATTTATGGCCTTGCGCGTACCTCTCCCAATCTGCCGCTGGCAATGGTTCAGGCAGTTGTTTTGCCCCAATTTCGCCCGCAACTGAACGAGGCATTACAGCAGCTTATCAGCGGCCAGGGAAAGTACGATGAGGAATTTCAGATACGAAGGCAAGATGACGGCAAAATTCGGTACATCCATTCAATAGCAGAGTTGGTGCTGGACGACCAGGGAAAACCCACAAAAATATTAGGCGTCATCCAAGACATCACTAAGCGAAAACAAATGGAAATTGCCCTGCGTGAAAGCGAAGAACACTTCCGGCTGCTGGCCGAGAATTTGACCGATATGATTTCACGTCATACGCCCGAAGGAATTTACGTTTATGTCTCTCCGGCTTGCCGAACCCTGCTGGGCTATGAGCCACACGAGATGATAGGCCGCAGCGCATTTGACTTTATCCACCCGGATGACCTGCCAGAAATCAGCCAATCTCACCATTTCATCCTGCAAAACCTGACCGCAACAACCGTGCAATTCCGCGCGCGGCGCAAAAATGGTGAATATGTTTGGCTGGAAACCACCAGTTATGCCGTGTGTAATACAGCCACCGGAGATGTGATTGAGTTGCAGGCTTCTTCGCGCGATATCCACAGTCGCAAATTGACAGAACTTGCTTTAGAAGAAAACGAACATCGTCTGCGCGCAGTGATTGATTCGGCCCCGTTTGGCGCGCACCTCTACGAACTCAAACCCGATGGACGGCTGGTTTTTACAGGCGCAAACCGGTCAGCAGACCAGATACTGGGCGTCGACCATCGTCAATTTATCGGCAAATCTATCGAAGAAGCATTTCCACCCCTGGCCACAACCGAAATCCCATCAGCATACCGGCGGGTGGCTGCCCAGGGAGAAAATTATCAAACCAGCCAGATTGATTACGAAGACGGGAAAATCCGAGGGGCGTTTGAAGTCCATGCAATTCAATTCGGCCCCAACCAGATGGTGGCGTTCTTCCACGACATCACTGAACGGAAACGCGCAGAGGAAGCCATTCGCTTGCTCAACGAGGAACTGGAACAGCGTGTTATCGAGCGCACCGCTCAACTTGAAGCCGCCAACCGGGAACTGGAATCCTTTAGTTATTCAGTCTCGCACGACCTGCGCGCCCCGCTGCGC
>CAZQTF010000347.1:0-2129 GCA_964596135.1 uncultured Saprospiraceae bacterium
TGCCAGTACAACCAGCACAATAGCTTGTCCACGTTCAAAACGATTCACATTCATCACACACACTCCTTTTGGTGCCTGAGAAAAACTTATACCTTTAGGGGCAGCGCGTCCGTAAAATGGTATTGGATGCCTGTGCGCTGAGCGGATACGTTTGCGAGTTAATCAGCGCACCCAAAAACGGCGTTAGAATTTCATGCTCCATACTCACAGTTACACGCACTTCCATTCCCATTGCAGGTCCAACGGACGAAGTGCTATCGCCGGCGGTGTAGTACTCAATTTCAATCTGGTCATCATTGGCTAAGGCATCGGCAAGGTCAATTGGGTCAGACCCCGAAGTGCGCACCCGCTGACGAATTTGATCTTCATTTTGGCAAATCGAAGCGAAAGAAGCTCCTTCTTGTGCGGCATCGCGCAGTGCGGTGAGCGTAAAATAAGCCCAGCCCAAATCTACTGCGCCCGAAAGCAGTAACAACATAAACAAAATACTTACTGCAAGTTCTACAAGGCTTTGCCCTTGTTCTGTTTCACGAGCCAATTTTGGGATTTTGAATGTAAACATAATTCAATCTCCACTTCAAACTTATCGGCGTATCAAAGGGAGAGCTACTTGCCATATTCCCAGGTAAGTGGCATTGCCTGCCCCGTATACGTTGGAATAAATGTTAGGGTTCTCTCCATATCCAAAACGATAAATCATTGGCGGTGTTACTAAATTTCCGGCATTATCGGCTAACAAGTACGAAAGGTAGTCACTTTGCTCTACCTCGTACCAGGTAACAATTCCGTGTCCAGCAACATCAGACGTGACGGCAACCTCGCCGGGGGCGCGATTTTTGGGGGTATTTGTCAATACGGGAGGATGCAGCGGCATATAGGTTTGTGGATCCAAACTCACAAAGCCGATGTGGTTTTCCGGGGAGGTGTTCCACCCGAGGAAAATTTCGCCGCCCGAAAGTAGTTCTGCATCGGGGCTTAGGGCTTGTGCACTGCCTGTGAGGGTTGTCTGTGCCTGAAGGATGTTGCCGTTCTCATCCAGTACGGTATATGCCAGCTGTGATTCGCCAATCAACGGATACAGGTTGTATATCAAAAAGAACCGTCCATTGGGCAACGCCAGCACAGACGGATTGTTGTAACTATTGGTGAGCGGATTGCTATTGGTAAGTTTTGTTACTGGGGTAATAACCTGTCCGGTTTGCGTCAAGAATACATAAAAAATATTGGATTGACTGCCCTGCACTGTAAGATGCTCCTCCGTCCAAACAATCAACAATCGCCCGTTGGTTTGGGTACTGTGAGCAATTTTGGGGACGAAAAAATAGGGGATATCGAAATCATTTTGACCACGCCATAAATTATTTTGGGTCAGATTGATCTGTGAGAGCAGGGCGTTCCCAGAAGTATCGAAAATGCTGAAGTAAATGTTGTCGTTAATTTTGCGCTGTCCGTCTATTGTATTGGCTTTGGTGCGTTTCCATACGCTGGCAACGGTATTTTGCGAAAGCGGCGTGAGATTCAAATAGCGGTCTTCCGTTTCAATGCTGGCAGCCTGGTTATCAGTAATTAAGTAAGTTTCGGAGGGGTATCCCAAACGGTTGATATGGACGAACTCTAAATTGGTAATGGCAATTGCGCCCGGAAGCAATTGGTTGCGCTCCCAGGTATAAAGATAATCTCCGTTGAGAAGTGCAGTAATGGCTAAATTGCTGCCAGTGAACTGCTGCGCGGTAGGTTTGCGAGTAATTTGATTATGCTGCCAAACAAAAACAGTATTCAAACCCGATGGACCATCGAAGAAAGCCTGAGCAAAAGGTACAGGAATGGCTGCCTGAGTAATGGTGCTGGTAGTCTGGTTCGATTGTGTAGAACGTGCCTGCACTTGTACGCGTACAAAATCACCAGGGATAGAGCTGTTTGGTGCGCGAAACTGTACTTGAAATACCTTGCGTTGACCGCTGGTTAATGCGCCGCTGTCTATCGTGCCATCGCCATTGTTGTCGCGCACGGGGCTTCCATTTTCGGTCAAAATTTGCAGGTTCCAATTGGTTGCACCTTGCAAAACCTGCATAGAAAAGTTATACACATCGCTGCCGCTTTCGGCAGTATTGACGAGGGTAAACGGAATG
>CAZQTF010000348.1:0-2110 GCA_964596135.1 uncultured Saprospiraceae bacterium
ACTGTCAAAGAACTTTTTTTTCCTAATTTTTGGAATGCGTAATGTCAGTTACTTATTTGATTATGAATGAGTTAACCGATAAAAGTTTCCGGGTGCAATTGGCGAAGGTAACTTACCGCAGCCCCGACGGCGCTACTGAGGCTTATGCTTTTATTATGGAAAACAATCATGAAATGGCGGATCGCATCGGCGGCGACCTGCTGAAAGAGGAGCCGTTGCAACTGACCACCATTGATGCAGAGCAATACCGCCTGCTGACGGTTTTTCAATACATGATCGGCAATACCGACTGGAATTTGGCGAAAAGCCATAATATCAAACTGGTGAGCACTGGCGCAGGAGAAGCACCTACGCCCGTGCCTTACGATTTCGATTATTCAGGACTGGTGAATGCGCCTTACGCTCAGCCGCATCCGCAGATGCCAATCAGACACGTGCGCGAGCGTTTTTTCCAGTGGCGGGGCGCCAATACTGAAGGGCTGGAGCAAACGCTGCAGTTGTTTCGCGAAAAGAAAAATGCCATCTACGAGTTGGTTCGAGGATTTGAGTATCTCAGCCGCGAAAGCAGGCAGGACATACTTCAATATCTGGATATCTTTTATAAAGGCTTGCCGCAATTGCCGACTTTGGCAATAAAGACAGTCAGAAGGGACGAGACATTGGGCGCTTAATTTGGTAACTGTCACATTAAGAGGGGCTTGTGAGTTTTTTACTTTTTCCGGTCGGTGACAAAAATGACCAGATCTTCCAGCGACTGGCGGGCAGGTACGCCTGGGAAAGTATGTAATATTTCAAATGCATCCTGACGGAAACGCAGCATTGCTTCCTGGGCGTACGCCAGCCCCCCGCTTTGATTCACAAAATCAATGACTTCCCGCACCTTTTCCGGTTTGTTGTTGTATCGCCGAATGTTGTTCATCACGCGGCGTTTCTCGTCGCGGTTGATGTGATCGAGTGCATAAATGAGCGGCAGGGTAAGTTTTTTCTCTTTGATATCAATACCTAAAGGTTTGCCTACGTCATCGGTGCCAAAGTCAAACAAATCATCCCGGATTTGAAAAGCAATCCCAATTTTTTCACCAAACAGACGCATCTGTTCGATCATCGCTTCGTCTTTAGTCGCAGAAGCAGCGCCGGCAGCGCAGGCAGAGGCGATCAATGATGCCGTTTTCTGGCGGATAATTTCGTAGTAAATATCTTCCTTAATATCGAGCCGGCGAGCCTTTTCGATTTGCAGCAACTCTCCTTCGCTCATAGCTTTGACTGCTTCGGATACGATTTCCAGCAGGCGGAATTCCTTGTTTTTCAAGGAAAGCAGCAGCCCCTGTGAAAGCAAATAATCACCGACGAGTACGGCAATTTTATTTTTCCAGAGTGCATTGATCGAGAAAAAGCCGCGTCGCTCGTAGGAATCGTCCACTACATCGTCATGCACAAGCGTTGCTGTGTGCAGCAGTTCCACCAGCGAGGCTGCGGAGTAAGTCGAATCGGTCACACCGCCGCAAAGTTTCGCTGCAAGAAATACAAACAACGGGCGTATCTGCTTGCCTTTACGGCGTACAATGTAATAGGTGATCTTGTCGAGCAACGGCACAGGATTGCGCATCGCCTCCCGGAAATGCGACTCGAATTGTCGAAGTTCCTGCTCTACCGGCTCTTTGATGCTGCTCAGCGATTTGACCATAGAATCGTGTTTGAACGTTCAAAACTACAAAACTTTGAACATTCCAAGCCAAAAGCCTGTTTGAATTGCTTTTAAAATTTTCAGAAAAAATTGAAAAATATAGACACAGAAAGCGGATTTTCTCCCTTGCGAATTATTCCTTCATCCATTCCAGTCCGCCGCTGATGCTCAGGAAGATAATCGCCGCGATAATAGGCGCCAATGCCGACATGAGCATGAAGGTAAAATACCAACGAGGCACCTTGGAGCGCTCGATCCACTCAACAATGAGTGAGATAAGCAGCAATAGCAAAAAAATACTGCCAAAAATCAGGCTGAGTAGAGTAGCAAGATAATCGTCTATGAGCCATAGTACGATATAAATAGCGACTTCGATGAGCAAAATCTCGATGGGGCGCAGTTTGATCATTGGCAGATGCTTAAAAA
>CAZQTF010000349.1:0-2075 GCA_964596135.1 uncultured Saprospiraceae bacterium
GTCTTGATCTCCGCGCCCTGCGGCGTAGTAATAATGCGCTCGATTTTATACAAACCGGCATCTTTTATCTCTTTAATTTCCTGCTCAAGAGCGGGTTCTACGGTTGTAAACATGATGTATGTTGGTTTTATTTTATTATAGATGAATCAATAATATTCCTTTTAATTGCCTCTTTGGCAAATCCTTCAAGAATATCTTTAGGTAAAGTGCCTTTCTCAGGGGTTAGAAATTTTACCATGTAGATTTTTAATTCATTCTTCAGGACCTCATCTAAGAAATTATTTATTTGCTCAAACACATCCATTTGATTTTCAATGCTTCGCAGCCTTAACTTCAAGGCATCTTTCCAATTCTTCGTAATCTCTTTTCAAAATCTCTCTAGATATTTTGTTACTTATGAAATTAAAATCAACGACACTCATATAATATATTTATTATCAGTAACAATTCCGTTCCTACTCTGCCGCTTCATACCGCTCCGCCAAATGCGCCAGCATATCCCTGGTCATACTCTCCAAATCATACGCCGGTTGCCAGTTCCAGTGCTCGCACGCGGGCGAGTCGTCAATGCTGTGGGGCCAGCTTTCGGCGATGTTTTGCCGGAAGTCGGGTTTATATGTAATTTGAAAATCCGGGATTTCTTTTCTGATGGTCTCATAAATCGTTTGCGGATCAAAGCTCATGCCCGAGATATTGTAACTGGTACGTACCTTGATTTGTTCGGCGGGCGCTGCCATGAGTTCAAGCGTCGCGCGGATAGCGTCGGGCATATACATCATGGGCAGGCAGGTATCGGCGGTCAGGAAGCATTCGTACACTTCGCCTTGTAAGGCTTTGTGGTAAATGTCCACCGCGTAATCGGTGGTACCGCCGCCGGGCATGGACTGATAGCCAATGATGCCGGGATAGCGCACCGATCTTACATCTACATTATATTTTTCATGATAATAATTACACCAGTGCTCCCCGGCAACTTTGCTAATTCCGTAAACTGTTTTGGGCTGTAACACAGCGTGCTGCGGCGTATTGTCCTTCGGTGCTTCGCTGCCAAAAACGGCGATCGAACTGGGAAAGAACACCCGGCAACCGTGCGTTTTCGCAGATTCTAGCACGTTGAACAAGCCCGTCATGTTGATGTCCCATGCCCATTTGGGATTTTGTTCGCCCCGCGCCGAGAGGATCGCTGCAAGATGATAAATTTGAGTAATTTTCCGTTTTTCTATTACTTCGTCTAAGCGCTGTGCATTGAGAATATCAAGTTGCTCGAATGGTCCTTCATGGATGGCGTGCTTTTGAATATCGGTGGCTAAAACGTTGCCGACGCCATAAATTCTGCGGAGTTCTTCGGTCAGCACAGTGCCGATCTGTCCGTTGGCGCCGAGTACAATGATTTGTTCGTTTGTCATAAATGTTGGTTAGAGCTTTTTCTAAGTTCGAAGTTAGAGATACGAATTTGGGAAAGTGGGCATATAACTAATTCGCGCTTCCAACTTCACACCTCATACTTTTGAAAGGTAAAATTAGCAAAACCCGTTGACTTCGTAAAAATTTTAGTGCGGATCGGGCACGCTCAGCAGGAATTCGTAGGATTGTTGTTCATAATTCATTCGGCAACAATAGGTTGTAATGCCATTGGTCACCACGAGATACTGCACGCGCAAAGGCAGGTTGTACTGTGCGATTTGCCGGAAAACGGCGTCGGTCAATTCAACAGATGGCGCTTTGCACTCCACGAGCATAAACGGCTGTGTATCAGCATCATAAACCAGTACATCAAAACGGCGTTCCCGATCATTGACAATCAATAACTTCTCCAGCGCGATTCGATTTTTGCTATACCCTTTTTCGAGAAGTAAATATTGCACCAGCAACTGGCGCACTAATTCTTCGGGCTGCAGCACGAGCCATTGGCGACGAATCGGATCGAAAATCAATTGCTGACCGCGCTCCCGTTTGGTCTGCAATTGCTCCTGAAGAGAAATTAAATTCAAATCAATCATATTTTGACAGGATTATAGTATCGCAAGATAAAGAACCCAATACAACTTTATAATCCTGCCAAAATATTTTAATAA
>CAZQTF010000350.1:0-2037 GCA_964596135.1 uncultured Saprospiraceae bacterium
TTTTTGCATTTGCGATATCCCGCAGATTGCAGGTGCCGCTGTTGGGTGCAAAAGCACAAAAGCCATATTGAACGCCATTGCGCTCAAAAACCACAGTCTCGTCGGTGCCAGCAAGCCCTGCGTAGGCAATACCTGCTTCTTTGAGTACTTCTTTAGTTTTGCGGCGCCCTTCCGGTCCGAAATCGCCAGAATGATTATTGGCAATACTCAGCACATCGAAGCCAGCATCCACATAGTTTTGCACATATTTTGCAGGGGTGCGGAAAACGTAGCAAACATCTGGATTGCGGCAGGTTTTTGGCGTACCGCCCTGGTCGAACATAGTCCCCTCCAGGTTACCAAAAGTGACATCCGCTTTTTGAAGATAATCCTGCACATCTGCCAGCAAATCCTTGCCATTATTGGGCGGCAGATAAGATGAAGAGGGATAATTGGTGCCCAGCATCATGTCGCCCACGCCAATGATCGAATAAGTCAGTGCTTCGGAGGCTGCAGGCACTGTATCCGCCACTGTAAAAGTGCTCACCGAAACAGCCTGCGCTTCTATAATATTTTTATTTACTTGCTTTTCTATCTGGTTACAATTTGTAAAAGCCAGAATGCAAAAAAGACCTCCCAAAAGAAGGTCTTTTCCGTGAATATTAAAATTCATATTGAATCATGATTTTTTAATCCAATGATTGATTGGCAGCTCCCGCCGCTTCTACCAATTCCTGATATTCTTTTGGCGTCAAGCCATCCATACAATAATGAATCGGATTGACTTTATCGCCACGGTAATGCACTTCGTAATGGCAGTGCGGCGCTGTAGAAGTACCAGTGCTCCCCACCAGCCCAATCTGCTGACCGCGCACAACTTTATCGCCCACTTTTACATCCATGCGGCTCATATGACCATAAAGCGTCTGATAACCATAGCCGTGATCAATAATCACGTGGTATCCATAGCCGCTGCCGCGTTCTGCCTTAATAACCCGACCGGCGCCGGTAGCCTGAATCGGCGTGCCTTTAGGCGCGGTAAAGTCAATGCCGGCATGCATCTTGGGTACTTTGAAAATCGGGTGAATGCGATAACCAAAACCAGAAAGCAACTGGATACCTCTGGCGAGTTTATCCGAACGCACCGGCTTGATCGAAGGAATCGAAGCTAGCATTTTTTCTTTTTCTTTCGCCATATTGAGCACCGTATCCAGAGACTTGGACTGGATCACCATCTGACGCTTCAGTTGATCTACTTTCTGTTGCACAGAAGCCATCAAATCACCAGAGTTTTTGAACTGCCGGAACTGCTCGTACTGGTCGTGTCCGCCAACGCCACCTTCCCAAACGCCTTTGTCAATCGGATCCATTCCGAAGATCATGCGGTGAGCGTATGCATCGCGGTCCCGAAGGTTTTCCAGCACTTTGCTCATTTGCTCCAGTTCACCAAGCACGCGGTTGTAATTGACTTTGAGCTGATCAATTTCATGTAACAGCACCTGTTCTTTCGGCGATGGAAAAAAACGGTGGGAAATAAGTGTGAAAATAAAACCTGTCAGTAAAGCGGCGCAAATAAATCCGAAGATTCTTAAAAGCTTGGTGCGCCAGGATTCAACAACTTTTTCGTATCGTAGGGTATGGGTGTTATAAACGTACTTTTCTTTTCTCATGAGCGTTTTTTGTTAACCACAATAAACTAAATCACAGCGCTTTGTTCATAAGGCGATCTGAAAAGGGCTGAAACTTAGTGCTCCCTTCCTATCTATGTCACGAGATTGTTGATGGTATCTCAAAGATAGAAGTCAATTGCGGATTTCCAAAATTTTAATTAAAAAATTCGACCAACACATCATCAAAAAGCAAATATATCTTTGTTTTATAAAAAAATAAGTCGAATATTTAGGTATTGGTTTAAATCATTATCAGTCTTTAATACTCCTTGATGCTTCGAATATCTGATCTTAATAATGCTGATTTGTACAAAAGTAACATAGCACACCCGAACTTTAACATTTATTAGTTCGCCTCAAAAATATATAACTCATTATTTCTCTATTT
>CAZQTF010000351.1:0-2033 GCA_964596135.1 uncultured Saprospiraceae bacterium
TCTAAAAGGTTAAATGTTTCCTAAGGGACAGTTTCCTTGCACCGAAAGCTTTATTTTTGCCTTATCTATCAAATATTATTCAAAAAAACTAAAAATTTACCACAAGCACCATGAAGCAGTACCTGATTCTTTTCGTCCTTACGACATTTGCTACTTTTTTTTCACTCGCGCAAAAGGCGATCCCGGCAGTAGATGTAAAAACATTGGACGGACAAACGGTGAACATGCAGGAGACCATCAAGGACAACAAGCTGGTGGTGCTTAGCTTCTGGGCAACCTGGTGCAAGCCCTGCCAGTTGGAACTCGACGCAATGATGGACTTGTACGAAGATTGGCAGGAACAATACAACGTTGAGATCATAGCCATCACTATTGATACCCAGCGTGCCCTGCCCAAAGTAGTACCAATGGTTGAAACCAAAGGCTGGTCTTACACTATTCTCTCCGATGCTAATCAGCAGTTGAAAAATGCACTAAATTTTCAGACGATCCCACAGACTTTTCTAGTGGATGCGAAAGGCAACGTGCTCTACGAACATTCCGGCTACGTACCCGGCGATGAATACGAGTTGGAAAAAAAGATCAAGGAAGCCGCCGGGAAGCAATAACTCGTGCTCCGTCAAACAAGACATACTTACTCAAAATGAATCGCTTATTTATTAAAGATTTAAACAATAGCATTTCTGACTTCTAACTTTGAACCTGACATTATTCCACTTCCAAGCCAATAGCCTTCAGCGTTGCGTCCAGTATTTCATCCTGAGTACTGCGGGTTCGGTCTTTGTTGTACCAGCGTTGCACTTCGGTCACCATTGCCTGGTAGCGTTCTTTACGGGCGGAAGCATCGGTCATTTCTTTCATTGCCAGAATCTCCGGCATCATCATTGCATGCAATGCAGCCGGTCGCGGTCCCCAGGAACCAAGAACTTCAAGCGTAGCAGCATCGAGTGTAATGATTTTGGGAATAGAGCGGGCGCCATGGGTAAGGAAGCGATCCATGATATCGAGATGCAGATCGCGAAGGATGAGGCGCAATTTGATATATTGGCTCGCCTGCGCCAGTTTGTGGAGCACCGGAATAATTTGCGCCGCATCGCCGCACCAAGGTTCGGTAATGGTCAACCAGATAATCGGTTGCTTTATTTGCGACAATTGTTCGATCGCAGCTTCAGTCAGCGTTGTAGTTTTATCGAGCCGATCCATTCGGGCATTGTTTAGTTGGGTATAACCCAGCATCGCTTCGCTGTAATTGGTCTTAAGTTCCGGCGCAATATGGAGTGAGAGAAGATTGCCTGAAAATTTGCGATATGCTTCATAATCCATTGCCGCTTCAAGAACGGCGTGATTTATTTTTTCCATTTTTGAACTCTGCTTTTTAAACAGCCGATTAAAAAACGACCTTACGAATAAATGCCCGAACTCATTTTATTGTTCAGCCCTTATTGAAAAGCTTCGATCAACTGTCGTAGGCTGGACTGATTGTCAGAATTGTTAATAGCATCCAGCACATCTTCGCGTTCTCCCTTGGTAAGATGGAAGGAAATGGAAGCCGCTACGCGATCAGCTCGGCTGGGGCGATACATAAAGCGAATGATCTGAAAATGCTCTTTGCCCAGCAGGTCATATATAAATCCAATACTGGCATCCTGCTCAAACTCCTGAAGCACAATGATTTGCCCGGCAATGCCGATCGGATTGACCAAAGAACCAATGATACCGCGTTTGTCGCTGGGGGAAATTTTCTCTATTTTTTCAGAACTACTGATTTGCACCAATACCACGCCGCTTGTATTTTCCAAAATCCAGTCTTTGAACACCTGAATAAATCGAGTTGCCGACAGGATGCCGTAATTATCGCGCAAGCCGGCGTCCATTACTTCAATGCCTGGATCGCTGGGTAAGTAAATATTGGGCAATACGTACGGGTAGGTTGCATTCATGCGCAGCGCTGTCAGAAATCGCAGACGATCCGCATTTTGATCGCGAAACAACCTGCCAAAATCCACCGCATCCACCTCTACGGTGGCGGGGGT
>CAZQTF010000352.1:0-2012 GCA_964596135.1 uncultured Saprospiraceae bacterium
AGAATCTCTTCTTTTTCTTTGCCTTTAAAATCGAGATCGCCATGGTGAAAACCCCGGGCAAGTGGATTGTCCGTTTGGAACGGATACCAGGGGGTATTCAATCGAATAATAGCGAAATCGGCTTCTTCCGGTTTTTTGACAACTATGCCGTATTTTGCAGCAACTTTTGCATCTACGTTTTTGACGTAAATTTTGAATTTTCCGGGCTGCAACGGCAGTGTTTTACCTTCATTCTTCAGCAAGGTCATCGAGCGGCGCTGCGCTTTTTCCCCTGCTTGCTTGAACTTTTTATTCGAGAGTATCTCATCTGCCTTTCGCAAATCCACATACGGATTGTCAAATAAACCCAACTGGAATTTCTGTCGCAATAACCGGCGTACCGATTCGTCAATCCTGGCTTCACTAATTTTACCTGCTTTGACTAAGCTGATTACATGTTCCGGGCAGCTTTCGCCGCCAAACTGATCTACGCCGGCTTCAAGAATTTTGAGCACTCTCTCTTCTTCACTCAGATGCTCCACGCCCCAGGCGCGTGCGGGCCAAACTACATTACCCAATTTGGCATCGGTGACCAAACCCCAGTCGGTGCAGACCAAGCCATCGTATTGGTATTTTTTGCGCAACAGATCAGTGATAATTTCTTTATTGTATGAAAAACCAACGTTTTCGCTGGTTTGGTCTATAGGTACGCCATAATAAGGCATGATGGCAGCGGTATTTGCTTCAAAAGCCGCTTCGAAGGGGATGAGGTGATAATTAAAATTCTTGCCCGGATACACCTGCCCTTTTTGAAACTCAAAATGCGGATCCAGTCCTTCCTTTTGCGGACCGCCGCCGGGAAAGTGCTTGGTCATGCAGGCTACGCTGGTGGCTCCCAGTTTTTTGCCCTGATAACCAAGGATATAAGCCTTCGTTAGACGCGCCGAAAGTTGTGCATCTTCGCCGAAAGTGCCGCTCACGCGCGCCCAGCGGGGCTCGGTTGCCAAATCTGCCATCGGGTGTAACGCTTCGTGAATGCCCACCGCGCGGTACTCCTGGCGGGCAATGTCAGCATGCCGGTGCATCAGCTTTTCGTCGCCGATCGCCGCAAAACCGAGTTGCTCGGGCCATTGCGAGAATTCATTAGCGGCCATTGAAAAAATATTATTGCTGAAGTAATGCCGGGGATCAGAAGCTATGGTAACCGGAATCCCAAGTCTGGTGCGTTCTTCCGCATATTTTTGAATATTATTTTGCCAAATGGCAAATATTTTGGCACCGGGAATCTGCCAGATATTGAAATGCGTCATCTTTTTTTCGTCTATCCACTGCGTAGCTGGCGGCATCCGAAACATAGCATTGGCGGGAACTTCAAGTGAGCCGTCCTCGTTAATAAATGTACCGTTAATAAACATCATACCTGCTTTTTCCTCCAGCGTCATCTGCGAGAGTAGATCCTCCACGCGCTTGTCAATTGGCTGTTTTTTGTCTTCGTACACGTCCATTTTACCATTTTTATTCAAATCGCGGTAGGTAGGGGGTATTCGCCACGCAGAAATCGCGGCGGTCGTCGCAATAATGATAGCGATGATGAGCACTTGCTTTTTCATGGATCAAGAGATTTTGATTAGATGTGTATTTTGTACACAATGTAGAGAAATATTCTTATTGTGTATTAATTACACAAAGAATATTTTTAGCTTTACGTAATGAATGGTCTTTTTGTCAAACCAGGAATACAATGGTTGCCGCACGTTTCGGTGGATTGCGTGATTTTCGGATTTCATGAAAATGAGTTGCGGGTACTGTTATTGCGTTTCAAAAACACCGACGCGTGGTGCGTTGCCGGCGGGCGGGTGTATCGCGAAGAATCGTTGCATACGGCAGCATATCGTGTGCTGGAGCAGCGTACCGGTTTGCGAAACATTTTTTTGCAACAATTTCAAACCTTCGGTGATGTCGCAAGAATGCAAAATACTGATTTTCAGGCAATTTTTGCCCGCCAGGGCATTGAACTCGAGCCTTCCAGCGTC
>CAZQTF010000353.1:0-2004 GCA_964596135.1 uncultured Saprospiraceae bacterium
TTGAAAGTCGCCTGTTTTTTGTGGACAAACTGATTGATATGGGGGCACAGATTATTCTTTGCGACCCGCACCGAGCCACCGTGATCGGTTTGAACAGAAGATTCCAGTTGCGCGGCATCGAAATGAGTTCGCCTGACATTCGTGCAGGGGTAGCGCTGCTTATTGCGGCGATGTCAGCACGCGGGAGAAGTGTTATTCACAATATCCACCAGATTGATCGGGGGTACCAACGAATTGATGAACGTTTGAATGCATTGGGCGCGGAGATCAATAGATTGTAAAAAATTGAGGGCGTCGGGAAGATTTGTTTTCTAAACCCTTCAACTTCATCAACTCTATAAACTCATTTATGATATTGTATAATGTAACCATTAAAATAGATCACGAATCCCATCACGAGTGGGTACAGTGGATGAAGGATGTGCACATTCCCGATGTGATGGCGACCGGCATGTTTCTGGAGTACCGCATGGGGCGACTGCTTGGTATGGACGAACCTGATGGCGTGACGTATGCGATCCAATATTATGCTACCGACATGGCGACTTTTGAGTATTATCAAAATCATTTTGCTGCAAAGCTGCAAGCCGATGTGAATGAAAAGTTCAAAGGCAAATTCGTTGCGTTTCGCACCTTGCTGGAAATTGTGGACAAAGGCACATTTTATGCAGCGAATTGATAACATTTCCAGTTGTTCATTGTTAAAATTTAGCGTAAATTCGCTGGCAAATCGTTTTGATAACCTAACTAAATTACAACCAATATGTTTTTCGAGCTGAATGAAGAACATCTCGCGGTACAGCAGGCAGCACGCGACTTTGCCCAAATGGAGCTGAAGTCGGGCGTGATCGAGCGGGATTCTAAGATGCAATATCCGGCCGAACAGGTGCGTAAAATGGCGGAACTGGGCTTTTTCGGAATGAATGTGTCGCCCGAATACGGCGGCGGCGGTATGGATACGCTTTCCTATGTGCTGGCGATGGAAGAAATTTCGAAAGTAGATAGCTCCTGCTCGGTTATTATGTCGGTACAAAATTCTTTAGTCAACTGGGGTATTGAAACTTACGGCACCGAGGAGCAAAAATCAAAATACCTGCCCAAACTGACCTCCGGCGAATGGATCGGCTCTTTCTGCCTCTCCGAACCGGAAGCGGGCAGCGACGCTACGAGTCAACGTACCACCGCAGTGGATATGGGTGACTATTACCTTTTAAATGGTACCAAAAATTGGATCACTAACGGCGGCACATCCAGGCTGCATATTGTGATGGCACAAACCGATCCTGACAAAGGACATCGCGGCATCAACGCTTTGCTGGTCGAAACCGACTGGGATGGCGTGGTCATTGGTGCCAAGGAAGATAAACTCGGCATTCGCTCGTCGGACACGCACACCATCATGTACACCGACGTGAAAGTGCCAAAGAAAAATCGCATCGGCGAGGATGGCTTTGGGTTCAAATTTGCGATGAAAACCCTGGCGGGCGGGCGCATCGGTATTGCGGCGCAAGCGCTGGGCATTGCTGGTGGCGCTTATGAATTGGCAGTGGCTTACGCCAAAGAACGCAAAGCCTTCGGGAAACCGATTAGTCAACATCAGGCGATCGCTTTCAAACTGGCGGATATGGCTACCGAAATCGAAGCGGCAAAGCTAATGGTGTATCGTTCTGCGTGGATGAAAGATCAAGGGATGGATTACAGCACCGCCAGCTCGATGGCAAAGCTGTATGCTTCGGAAGTTGCTATGCGTCACACGGTGGAAGCCGTACAAATCCATGGCGGCTATGGCTTTGTGAAAGAATATCACGTAGAACGCCTCATGCGCGATGCCAAGATCACGCAAATTTACGAAGGTACTTCCGAGGTGCAGCGCATAGTCATCTCGCGTGCTGTATTGGAGGGGCAATTGTATCAGCCAATGATGGCGGATAGCAATATTGCAAAGGTGTAATTTTTTTTAACACGATTAATAAAGCAATGTGGGCAGTCTCGTTGTTAAGTCGG
>CAZQTF010000354.1:0-1966 GCA_964596135.1 uncultured Saprospiraceae bacterium
CCCCACCAGGACTTCTTTGCCATCACCCACTCCTACTGCTACGAAATCAGTTTCGATGGAAACCGTCGTTCCCCCTGTGCCAACCCCAATAGGAGGCGCCGGCCAGATTGCTTACGCAATGGTCGAGAACAGAATTGCTCAAATTTACCTCGCCAATTCAGATGGTACCAATCTTCAGCAGTTGACCAATCATATTAATGGCGCGTGTAATTTCGATTGGTCACCGGATGGCAAGCAGCTGGTCTATGTCTCTCCCTGTTATGCCAAGTCTCCCCAATATGCCGATGCAGGATTGCATATTCTCAACCTTGAGACTGGCATTACCAGGGCGTTGTTAGATGAACCAATGGGCGAATTTGACCCAGCCTGGTCACCGGATGGCAAGAAAATCGCCTTTACTTCCATGCGTGATAGCAATACCTGGCAAATCTATGTATTTGACCTGGAAACATCCACGCTCACCCAGTTGACCTTTTATGATGAGGTCGTGCAATCACGAGCGAACAATCAGTCACGCTATCCAGTTTGGTCGCCGGATGGAAAACAACTCGCTTATATTTCTCGTAGAGGGGCAGAATATCAGCTTTGGATTATGAACGCGGAGGATGGCAGCGAGAAAACCCGCCTGGTTTATACCGTTCCCTCGGTTTCGGATTATCTGCCTGCCTGGTCGCCCGATGGAACTTTTCTCTTGTTCAGCCAGGCCAACCTCGACCTGACATCACCGTCGGTGTTGATGCGTCTGAATATCGGCATGGAGAGGGCAGAACAGCTGGTAGCGGCTGGCGCGCCAGTCGTGGATGTCAATTTTTCGCCAGATGGCATCTGGATTGCTTACGAATCTACCGATGGCAATAATCAGGATATTTATTTGTTCAATTTGCTCACCGGTGAGAAAATTCGTTTGACCGAATCCCCCAATGTGGAGTTCGACCCGGCCTGGAGGCCTTAACGCAACATTCATCTTCTAAATTGCGAACCGTCCCGAAAGCTTTTCCAACTTTCGGGACGGTTTTTTAGTTCTTTTCTTGCAGCCCAGCCAGAATTTTGGCGTGCAAAGCCGGGTTTGCGGCTACCACCGATTGGGGCGGGTTCAGATAATCTGCGCTGCCCGAAATGTTCGTTACCAGCGCTCCCGCTTCTTCGGCAATCAAACCACCTGCTGCCACGTCCCAAGGCTTGAGGGAAATTTCCCAGTACCCATCAAATCGTCCCGCTGCCACATAGCACAGGTCAATCGCGGCGGAACCCAGGCGGCGTACGCCCTGGCTTCTTTTAGAAAACTGGACGAAGTTATCAAAGTTGTCTCGCCCGGTATTCCAGGCGTCGTAAGGAAAGCCTGTTACCAGAAGGCTTTTTTGCATGTCAGATTGCGACGAAGCCCATAACCGCCGTGAGCCATTGAGATAGGCGCCTTTTCCTCGCTCTGCCGTGAACAGTTCGGCGCGCATGGGGTCATAAACGGCAGCCAGACAGACCTGTCCCTGGTACGCATACGCAATTGAGACACAAAATATCGGGATGCCGTGCGCATAATTCACCGTTCCATCTAACGGGTCAACGAACCACAGGTGTTCGGCATTCCCATTTGCAGTCAATCCCGATTCTTCGGCCAGGATATTGTGACCGGGGAACAGGCGGCTGATTTCACCCAGCAAGAATGCTTCTGATGCGTGGTCGATTTCTGTAACAAGGTCAATCACGCCTTTGTAATCCACGCGGTTATCTTTTTCATAACCATCAGACAAAATTTGACCGGCCTGGCGCGCCATTCGCTCCAGGTCGGTCAGAGTCGGTAAATTCATATTAGTTCCCTGCCAGTTTCATTTCGTTTAGGACGCGATAGATTTCATTCAATTCCGATTGGATATTCTCGCGGTCGTTTTTTGCCTGCTGGAGCATAGATTCAAATGCCGAACGCTGTTCTGGTGGTAAGGTAGGGATTAATCGTTCGGTGCGGGTAATC
>CAZQTF010000355.1:0-1965 GCA_964596135.1 uncultured Saprospiraceae bacterium
CGAAAAAATCATAGCCGAACTGGAAAAGGGCTTGACGTACAACCGCCCGCCGGAAGCGCCTGCGCCCAAAAAAGAGAGCAAGCCTGCTAAAAGTGCAGAAGATTATTTCAATGAAGCGCAAAAAAAATGGGACGAAAAAGATTATCAAGCCGTGATTGAACTGTGTACCAAAGCGATTGAAATTAATCCAGATTATGCCGCCCCTTACAGCAGAAGGGCACGAGCGAGTATCAATTTACCAGATTATAATTATGAATATGTAATTTCTGATATTAACAAAGCATTGAGAATTGATCCGCAATACGCCGAATCTTATTTTGTTTTGGGAAATGCAAAAAAGAATTTACAAGACTATACCGGCGCTATCGCCGATTATACCAAAGCTATCGAACTCGATCCGAAATACGCTGATGCCTACTACAATCGGGGACTTGCAAAATACGATTTACAAGACTACAGCAGCGCTATTGCCGATTATAACAAAGCCATCGAACTCGATCCGAAATACGGTTTAGCTTTTAACAATCGGGGCTTAACTTTTCAGAAGATGGGTAAGTTCGATCTGGCTTGCCAAGATTGGAGAAGGGCGATTGAGTTGGGTGAAAATGAGTATGCACCTAATAATTTCAAAAAACACTGCCAGGGGAAATGAGGCTGCCTTTTGCGAAACGCGGGCGGTATTGCAAATGAAGCATAAAAGTGGTATTTTGTGTTCGGTAATAAATCAAAACGGTAGATGAGATTTCGTAAATCTTAAAGATTTGCGAAATCTGAAAAGCAAAACAGCTGATTTGGCTCACTGCCTTCTGTTCAATAATAAAACAGAACTTTTATGAGCGCTCCGTTAGAACAAGTAGAAAAACTGCTTCGAGCCTTGTCGCCCGGTGAGCGTGCCATCGTTGCCCGCTGGGTACAGGATGCTGCTTCGTATCGCTTTCCGGGCATCGAGCAAACGCCCGGGGTATGTGGCGGTAGTGCTTGCATTGTGCGCACGCGCATACCTGTATGGCTGCTGGTAGAAGCGCGGCAGGCGGGCGCATCGGAAGCGGATTTGTTGCAATCGTATCCAACCTTGCGAGCAGAAGATCTCATCAATGCCTGGGCGTATTATCGTGCCAATCCTGCTGAAATTGAACAGGAAATTTTGGAAAACGAAGCGGTTTAAAGCTCCTTTAAATGCGATTATACAGCAATGAAAATTTTGATTATCAGGTAGTGGTGCTACTCCGGGTACTGGGGCATGATGTGTTGACTTCGCAGGATGCTGGCAATGCCAATCAACGCATTGCGGATGAAGAGGTGCTGCAATTTTCCACTACCGAAAATCGAGCGTT
The DNA here is from genome assembly GCA_964596135.1 of uncultured Saprospiraceae bacterium. Classification (GTDB taxonomy): domain Bacteria; phylum Bacteroidota; class Bacteroidia; order Chitinophagales; family Saprospiraceae; genus JADJNW01. The sequence continues at coordinate 1,335 of CAZQTF010000355.1, forward strand.
GCTAACCTTCAATCGGAAAGACTTTTTTAAGTTGCACGAGTCCTTTTCAGCACACGCCGGGATTATCGCTTGCACTTATGATGCCGATTATGAACGTCTTGCCCATCGAATTCACGAAGCAATTTTGAATGAACAGGAAAATTTGCAAGGAAAGTTAATTCGTATTCATCGTCCGAATAATGTTTAGTGACTGCCGTTTCAGTGATTGTACCAAAGCCATCGAACTCGATCCAAAATACGGTTTAGCCTACAACAACCGAGGTGTAGCCTATCAGGCGCTGGGTAAGCTCGATCTGGCTTGCCAAGATTTGAGAAGGGCGATTGAGTTGGGTGAAAACCAGCACGCACCTAATAATTTCAAAAAATTCTGTCAGGGGAAATGAGGCTGCCGTGGGAGTCTTTTAGGTGTTTTGTAAAGGTGGAACCATGAGTACCAACACAACAAAAGCCCCCAGTTTCACTACCGGAAGCTTTGTTGTTGTGATATGGTTTGTCCTTCGTTTTTTGTCTTACACGGTCGCCAGGCTCTCCCGAATTTTATTCAGCGCCGAACCCGCGCGTACCCAGCCAATCTGCTGCTCGTTGTAGGTGTGCGCTACCTCGAAGCGATCTTCGGTGCCATCAGCATGAT
>CAZQTF010000356.1:0-1936 GCA_964596135.1 uncultured Saprospiraceae bacterium
TAATCCACAAGCCTTCAATTTTGTAGCCTGCCTTTGGCACTTTTTCCATTTCCATCCGACCTTTTGCACCGACAAACAAAATATCGGTATCAGGATGCTTCGCTTTGATCGCATTGGCAATGGCGATTGCCGGAAAAATATGCCCGCCGGTTCCACCTCCACTAATAATTATTTTTAGAGCACGAGGCATTTTATTCAGTTTCAGATTCAAAGAACTTGCTTATACTCAGAATGATACCAAATGAAATACAGGTAAATAACAATGAAGTTCCGCCCATACTAACCATCGGTAGCGTCAAACCTGTTACCGGCACTAGGTTTACTGATACGGCAATGTTGAGAAAAGCCTGTATTACAAGGCTCAGGGTCAGACCCATTACCAGCATCGCTCCAAATGCACGGGAACTTTTGGTAACTAAGCGGGTAGCTCTGAAAAATAGCATTACATACAGCAAAATCACAACTGCACCACCAATCGCGCCATATTCTTCGCAAATAATCGCATAAATAAAATCGGAATAAGACGACGGTAAAAAGTTGCGCTGAATGCTGTTGCCAGGACCTTCGCCAAACCAACCGCCGTTCGCGATCGCTATTTTTGCCTGCTGTGCCTGATAACCACCATCGCTGGAAGCATCCATAAATTCCCGCCAACGGGAAATCCAGGTATCCACCCGTATAATATCGGGTGCAATCTGATGCAGTAAAATCAAAAATGAAAACAAAACCATCCCCAACAATAGCAGCAGCAAAATATACCTGACATCAACCCGCCCGATAAACATCATGAGAATGCACGTGCCAAACAGCAATATCGCCGTGGACAAATTAGCCGGAGCAATCAAGCCACACACAATCAACACCGGCACAATGATCGGCAAAAACGCACCGTTAAAATCTTTAATATATTCCTGTTTGCTCGAAATCGCTCTTGCCACGTAAATAATTAGCGCCAGTTTTGCAAAATCAGAAGTTTGAAAAGTCAAACCCACATAAGGAATCTGAATCCAGCGGCGCGCGTCATTTATTTCCGAGCCAATAGCAATCGTAAGAATTAATAATGGTATGGATGCCAATAATAAATATGGCGCCCAGCGCGAAAAGCGCATATAATGAAATAAATGGAACAAGTACGTCAATAACATTCCCACTGCCAGAATGATCACATGTTTGAACATATACGCCTCCGAGCTGCCATTCTCCCGATACGCCAACGTCCCGGTAGAACTATATACCGCCAGAATGGAAAAAATTGCCAGGATGGCAAAGATCGCCCAGATGGCACGGTCGCCCTTTAGTTCTGCGTTTAATCTGGCTACTAATGTTGACATTTTTTATTGTATTGGCGTGTTCAGGTGTTTCTATATTCGCATGTTCTCATAATGAACACTTGAATATATTACACATAAACACAAGTATTACTACTATTTTAAATTTAATACGACTTCCCGAAATTGATTGCCTCTATCTTCATAATTTTTAAATAAATCAAAGCTTGCACAAGCCGGTGACAGCAGCACCACATCGCCCGGATTAGCCAGGCCTGCGGCGGTTTCCACTGCTTCTGCTGCGCTGCGGGTTTCCACGATCGGCTTCCCGAAATCGCCAAAAACCTGGAGCAATTTGGCGTTATCAGCCCCCATACAAACGATGGCTTTCACCCGCTCTCGGACAAACGGAAATAAAGGTTCATAATCATTGCCCTTGTCCTGCCCGCCCACAATCCAAATGGTCGGTTTGGTCATAGCTTGCAAAGCATAAAATACCGAATCCACATTGGTTGCCTTGCTATCGTTGATAAATTCCACACCATTGATGGTCGCTATCAACTCCATGCGGTGCGCCACATTTACAAAGGTTTCCAAACCTTTTTGAATCGCCTCATCCTGCGCGCCCAGCGCTTTCGCCGCATGAATGGCGAACAATGCATTCATAT
>CAZQTF010000357.1:0-1925 GCA_964596135.1 uncultured Saprospiraceae bacterium
TAGCACTTTCCCTTCAGGAATATCTTTTTCTACCTCCACTTTTACCCGAATTTCATTGGGCTTGTAGCCTTCGTCTTCTTTTTTCTTCTCTCCCTCTTGTGGCTTGTCGCTTGCTTCTGTTTTCTTCTCTGCTTCTTCTTTTTTCTTTTTCGCCAACTCCTCCGTTACTCTTTTAGCTTCCGCCAAATCATAAGAAAAATAAGCATTGCCCAGCGACCAGTTGACTTTTTTGCCATCTGAAGTCCAATGTGGAAATTCGCCGCCAATTTCTGTCAGTTTCATTGCCGGGAAAGCGGCGCTGCCCGGATCCGCTACTGAAATGGAAGGCACCTCACCGCCGACTTTGGGCACCGTGACCACATAAATGTCATTGTTGATCTGCGCCAGCGCTTGATCCCCTTCGGGTGCCATTGTGATCATCGCTGCATTGGAAGGTTGGCGCTGCGGCTCGGTTTCCGTTGGCACCATCAGACAGTGGTCATAATCCAGGGCCGGATAGGTCATAATACCACTGATTTTGACGTGTTGCTTTTCATCGGTATCATCCCAGCGAATGGAGATCAGCCCCTTCTGACCATGATACAAATAAATCCGATCATCCGATTGTACAAAATGTGGATTGCCACGCCCTTTGGTTGGTCCGATAATCGTAATATCTCCGCCATTACTGCTGATCCAAGCCAGGTTTTCGGCAGCCCCAAAGGCAAAAGGTCCAATCGCTTCCTGATACGCGCGCGCCGGTCCGGCAGTGAATACAATACGATTGGACTTGGCATCCCAAGCCATATCGCTGTATGTTCCACCTGTTTTTGTTAATTTAACAGGCGTTCCACCGGCTGCACTCACCTTGTAAATGTGTCCTTCTTTGCCTTCCCAGGTCGAATAGGCAATGAACTTGCCATCGGGCGACCAGATTGGCATGGCTTCGGTGTAATCGGCATTGGTCAAGCGCTTCGGCGTGCCATTCGGATAATCCATTACATACAAGCGATTCAGCACCGTGAAAACGATTTGCTTGCCATCCGGTGAAATTTTTGGGTCTCGGATTTGCGTTGCAATCATTTTTTTATCATCCGAAATTGGGAAATCGAAACGAACCTCCGGCCCGAATTCCAATTCTACATCTACTTCAAACGGAATATTCATCGCCTTGCCACCATCCATTGGCAATTTATAAATCTTACCGCCGTAGTAAGCAATTACATTTTTGCTATCAGGCGTAAAGGACATAGCGGGATAAACCCCAAGTCTGGCGCGGCTTTCCTGCTCATCGCGCTGCACGGGATAGGCCAACCAATCTTCTTCACCTGTCGTCAAATTGCGTTTTACCAAACCCGTTTCTGTGTTATAACGAGTGCCATACACCAGCCATTTTCCATCCGGCGACAACGTAGGCGTGAAGGCAGAGCCATAGCGATTGGTTTTTACATCTATTTGTCCTGTTTCTCTATTATACGTAGCAATCTGATATTGAGGCATTTGCGCGTTGTATTCCCAGTCGCTGTTGCGCTGTGAAAACCAAAGATAGCGCCCATCCGGCCCAAAAGCAGGTTCGATTGTTTTGAGATTTTCAGGCGTTTTGATAAGTTGTGTGCCGCCGCCACCATCTTTGTGATACAAAAACAGCTTGAGATTGCGTACGCCTTTGGCGACTACAAGATAATGACCATCGGGCGTCCATTCGGCAGACTGAACATTTTCAGTTTTTTCTTTGGAAATTTGCTTCGTTTCCTTCGATTCGATGTCAATGATCCAGGCATTTTCGCAGCCGTCCCGATCGGAAGTAAAAGCAATCGTTTTGCCATCAGGACTGAACTTTGGGTGCGTGTCGTAAGCCATGCCACTGGTCAGTTGTGTCGCTTTGCCACCCTCCATAGGCAATAAGTAAAGATCGCCCATGAGATCAAAAGCAATGGTAGTGCCAT
>CAZQTF010000358.1:0-1910 GCA_964596135.1 uncultured Saprospiraceae bacterium
GCATTGCCACGCCCAGCAATTCATCTCCTTGCATAGCCACCAGAGAATGATCGAGGTCCACATCGTAATCTGCAATGTAATCGCCCAGCCGTTTGGCATTCATTGGCATCGGAACCAGGTAATCGACGCGGGTCTGGTTATAAATAGCCGTCAACTGCTCAATGGTGAATCGGCTCGCCGGAACGAGTTGGATTTTTTCGTCAGTCATAGCAGGCGTCTTTTAGCCGTTTTTGAGGTAAGAATTAATCTCGTCCACGAAATCTTTGACCTTTACAATGGGTTTCTGAATGTATCCATTGCAGCCGTAACTCTCCACCATTTTTCGGGCGGTTTCTTGCGGCCAGGCGGTAAATGCGATGATGGGTATACCGGTGAGGGTTGGCTCTGCGCGCAGCCAGCCTGCCAGGGTCTGCACATCATAATCGGGGAGGCCCAGGTCTAGCAGGATGAGGTTTGGACGCTCGTCAAGCGCCATCTGAAATCCTGTCTCTGCATCTGGAGCATGGACCACCTGATAACCATGTGCAGATAAGGCCTTGCGCACCAGTTCAACCGTGTCGGGCATATCTTCGACCAGCAAAATCTTCAGCATCTGAATATCCTTTTGGTCTTTTCTTATGGACATAAAAGCCCGGTTTTCTATTTTTCCTGCAAATGTAACTCACAGGCGCATTCCATCCCCGCGGCCTTCTCAAAGGCTTCGCGCCCTTCCCGGCAGGAAAAGTAGACCAGCCCAGCCGCGCCCAGGCTATCGACAAACCCAAAACCTGTCCCATGATAAACCAGGCTGGCTATCAACAACACCAGCGACATGTATACGCACGTCATGGTGCAATTCGCATCAGCCAGGATAGGAGCCGAATTAAGCGCGCGTCCCACTTGCCGTTTGGCCAACACCAACCACAGCATGACCGCGATAGAAACCGTTGAGATGATTGCGCCCGGCACGGTGGTTTGCGGTTTGTGCCCGGTAACCAGGTTAAACACAATCGTCAATACCAGCCCGGCAGCCAGAAGATAGAAAGCCAGCCCAGTCATGCGCAATGCAGCCTGCTCAAATTGAGAACGCGGGGTATCAGGGTTATGACGAATACGCAGAATCATGGCAATAATACCGACTCCCGACATGACTTCGATAAACGAGTCTACGCCAAAGCCAAATAATGCAATGGTTTCATCGGAGACTCCAAAGTATATTGAAACCAGGCCCTCAGCCAGGTTATAGAAAACAGTAAAGAAACCCAACAGGAGGGCAATTTGCCAGTGCCTTTGGTTCATGTAAGTATTTTCAATCGGTAAATTCATTTTGACCTCAATTGGAGTGATTAATTGGGCCGGGACGCGCAACACAAATCAAACAAACGGCTCGCTGAATTGAATTTTTCCTGCCATTTTATCGTGAAACGAGCGATTTGCCGATTCATTACGGCAGACCTCCTGACCCCGCTCACTACCTGAAAAATCCTGCTACTGATTTTCTTTGCGCCGACCACCTCGCCTTCTGTTTGGCACGCCATTTCCTCCATTGAGTCAAGGCAGGTATCCCCATGCAGGGAAAACGGGGTGACCTGGGCGCAAAAACAAACAACCGCTTGAAAAAGCCAACCGTCCAGTGAGCCAGACGATTTGACGAAAGATTTGAACACTGCTATCATCACCGCGTGAACATTCACAAAGTTCTGTTTTACTTGCAAACTGAAATTTCAGGGTTGATGTTGTGGCTGAAACCAGGACTGGGGGTCAAACGCTGGTTATTGATGCTCCTGACAGGAGTTACCTTCCTGGGGGTGGGCGTTGCCTATTTCCTGCTCGATATTTATCGCACGACCCCGGCCAGTGAACTGGTGGATGCGCTGGATGTGGCGACCCTGCGCTTCTGGCCGCGCCCGGCGCGAATTACCCTGTTCATC
>CAZQTF010000359.1:0-1893 GCA_964596135.1 uncultured Saprospiraceae bacterium
TGCAATTTGTTTATGATAATTCGATTTTACAAAATAAAGATTCATTATACCTCGCGGCGCTCGACCGCCTCCTGAATCGCTACAAACAGCAACCATCGGCAGCAGAGATCACGTATCGAATCGCGTATTACCATTTTCAGCAAGGTCAGAAATTTCAACCCGATTCGGAAAATGAGCTTTACCGCCTGAGTTTCAAAAAAGCAAAAGCCATCTGCGACCAATGCCTCAAGGATTACCCCAAAACTTTTGGTGCCAGCCAATGTGAGTGGTTAAGGTCTCAAATTTTGCAAAAATCCTTGAGCCTGCAAACCGAGGAAGTCAACCTGCCGAACCAAGCAACGCTGGCTCGAGTGGATTACCGCAACGTGCCGGAAGTCTTTCTCCGTGCGGTGAAATTAGATGAGCGGGACGCAGAAAAATTGCGAAACCTCAACATTGAGCAAATACTTGATTTCCTGCTCAAACTCAAAAAAATCAAGGAATGGTCGGTCAAGCTGCCGGATGACGGCGATTTTCAAAGCCATTCGACCGAAATTGTCATTGATGCCTTGCCCGTAGGGCAATACGCGATTCTGGCTTCGGATAATAAAAAATTTACCAGTAAAAGTGGTGCAGCGGGCTACTTGTTTATGCAGGTGTCTAACCTCGCATATATGCAGCGGCAGCAGGAAAATGGCGATTTCGAGTTTGTGGTCGTCAATCGCAATACGGGCGAGCCGTTGCCCGGTGTGGAAGCTGAATTTTTTCAATTTGGATACGATCGCGGTCGTGACCAGCAAAATCAAGTAAGTCTGGGCAAGGCGCGCAGCGATGCGCAGGGATTTATTCGACCCAATCTGCCCAAAGAGACCAATTTTTCGCTGAAATTGACGCAGGGCAACGACGTACTGCATTCCAGGCGTTCTTATTACAGTTATTCCTATTATTATTCAGAACGGGAACTGAGCACCCAGGCGCACTTTTTCTTAGATCGCCGGATTTACCGTCCTGGACAAACCGTTTATTTCAAAGCGCTTATTACTGAAAGAGATGTGAATGGAATGCCGCGCATTCTCCCAAATCATGAAGTAACTATTACTTTTTATGATGTAAATTATCAGGAAGTAAATAAAATAGCACTGCGAACCAATGAATTTGGCACGGTAAACGGCACTTTCACTGCGCCTACAAGCGGCTTGCTGGGGCAAATGCACCTTGATGCCGACACCGACGAAGGCGAGGTTTATTTTAATGTAGAAGAATACAAACGCCCGAAATTTGAAGTGGTGATGCAGCCGCTTGAAAAAGGCTACGCACTTGGCGATCCCGCACAAGTAAAAGGCATGGCCAAAGCATACGCGGGCAGCAATGTGGACGGCGCGACCGTGCGTTACCGCGTGACCCGTGAAGTGCAATATCCCTGGGAACCCTGGTGGCTCTGGCGGCGTGGCGGTTATCCTCGTTTTGGCGGAGCAACCGAAATTGCGAATGGCGAAACCCAAACCAATGAGAATGGCGAATTTACAATTGATTTCACAGCGCTTGCCGACCCAACTGTAGATAAGGATAGAAATCCAATGTTTATTTTTAGAATTACTGCGGATGTAATTGATATTACGGGCGAAACGCATTCAGCAGAAAAGACATTGAATCTGGGCTATCTGACTTTACAAGCGGATGTAAATATCGCCGAAAAAATTGACCGGAATCATTCACCTGTTGTAAAAATCTCCACCACCAATCTGGATGGGCAACCCGAACCAGCGCAAGGCACGATTAGGATTCATCGCTTGAAAAAACCAGCGCGCACGTTCATCGAGCGCTACTGGGGGCAGCCCGACCGTCAAGTTTTGAGCAAAGACCAATTTTACAAACTCTTTCCGCATTACGCTTTCAAGGATGAAAACGAACCGC
>CAZQTF010000360.1:0-1884 GCA_964596135.1 uncultured Saprospiraceae bacterium
TGAGAAACACAATCGCTGCGGCGGTAGCTGTTTTTTTGTGGCTGCTGAGCGGAGGAGGCTTGTTGGCACAAACGGCGGATACCGATACCACGATTTATCCGGTTGCGGAAGAAGCGCCCCGGTTTCCAGCGTGTGAAAAGCTGGATACGACCGTTGCTTTCAAAGATCAGTGTGCTCGCCAGCAATTGCTGGCATTTATGAATCGCAACATTTTCTACCCGCTGGAAGCCCGAGAAAAAGGCAACGAAGGCACGGTGGTGTTGTCGTTTGTGGTGGAAAAAGATGGTCGCCTTTCCAATCCGAAAATCCTGAAGGACATCGGCGGAGGCTGTGGCGTGGAAGCACTGCGGATTATTCAATTGATGATTGATCAGAATGTGCAATGGGTACCCGGTAAAAACAAAGGAAAGCCGGTACGCACTTTGTTTACCTTGCCGGTCAAATTCAAACTGACGGAGGCGCCACCTTTTGCTATTATCGGCAGAGACACGGTCTGGACCACCTTCGATGAACCCCTCAATTATGAAGGCGGAAACGAGGCGCTTACCAAATATCTCAATGAGCAGTTGAATTACCCCGCATCTGGCAACGATAGTTGCCTCATCGGTATTATTGATCTGCAATTGCTGATTGACCGCCGCGGCGATGTACGCATTCTCAACCTGGTAGATTACAACGACCTCGGGTTTGAGTTCTGGAATGAAGCGGTGGAAGTTGCAACTTCTACTTCCGGCAAGTGGCAACCTGCTGTGTATCAGGGTAATCTGGTGCCGGCAGCTTATGATCTCAGCCTTACCTTTGCACCGGAAGCTGCTTCATGTAAAGCAAGGGTAGATATGTACAACCAAGCAGCGCAACTGATCAATGAAGGCGCCGAGTTGTTTAATAAAGGCGAACAGGACGCCGGTATTGCCAAAATGAGCGAAGCAATTGCTTTATTTCCCCGGGACGCGAATTTCCTGGCAATCAGAGGACAGGCATACCTGGAGATGAATAAATTTCCAGAAGCTTGCGCCGATCTCAGTTTGGCTAAAGCGCTGGCTTCGGTGGATTGGTTTGATTCGTTGCTGCCGGTGATTTGCAGATAAAATCTCTTGTTGGTTGTCTGTTATCTCTTGATTTGAAAAAAAAAACACACATTCAAAACAGATAACAGATAACCAACAACACATAACAATTAACACCAAATGATGAACAGTTTTTATGCCTTACCGATTCGGGTGCCATCAGGAATTATAGCGCCTTTTTTTACAACTACGATGCCCTCGCGGATGCAATAAGTATCGGTTTCATCGTTTGCCAGCAAGCCGCTACCCCGAATGATGACATTATTTCCGATGCGGCAATTTTTATCAATAATGGCATTTTCGATATAACAGTTTTCGCCAATTCCCATCGGTATTTCTTCGTGTTTGACAATTTTCTCCAGCGTTTCAAAATAATCGTTACCCATGATGACCGCTTTGGAAATCTCGGTGTTATCGCCAATGCGGGAACGAATGCCAATGACCGAGCGTTCAATTTTTTTGGCGTGTATGATGCACCCATCCGCCAAAATCGCTTGATTGAACCAGGTACCGAATATCTTGGATGGGGCAAGCATACGTGGGCGGGTGTACACCAGCTTGGAATTATCAAATAGGTTGAATTTTGGAATGGGATCAGTCAGTGCGATATTGGCTTCAAAAAACGAGCGTATGGTTCCAATATCTGTCCAGTAACCTTCAAAAGAAAAACTCGTCACCCGCATGCCCGACTCAATCGCCATCGGGATATACTCTTTGCCAAAGTCTATCGCGTCAGGATTGTCTGCAAACATGCGCTCCAGCACATTGCGATTGAAAATATAAATTCCCATAGAGGCAAGATAAATCTTCCCTTCTC
>CAZQTF010000361.1:0-1874 GCA_964596135.1 uncultured Saprospiraceae bacterium
GCCACACAGCGCGCCCAGCAGAAAATAGAATGGAATCGCTTCGATACGCCAACTGCTGGTGGGCAGAAAAAAAATCTGCTCGTAGTACAACATTTTGGCAACAACTGCCCCCGTCGCCGCCGAGATCAACAAGGGTACAAACGAATGTACTGCCACTTCGGTAAGCAGTATTTCAAATGCAAACACCACGCCCCCCACCGGGCTGTTGAAAATGGCTCCCATTCCTGCTGCCGCTCCACATGCCAGGAACAACGTTTGTTTTTTCCGCCCCACCTGAAGCAACTCCGCCAGATTGGCGCCAATTGCCGAGCCGGTACGCACAATGGGCGCTTCCAGCCCAACCGAGCCGCCGAAACCAACCGTCAGAGAACTGGTAATCACGTGCGCATACGTTTCGTATTTTGGAATATTTACTTTTTTGCGGGCAATGGCATACAGTAATCTGCTCAGCCCGGAGGTCAATGGCTTTTTCAGAATAAATCGCACGTACAAAACCGTCAGCATGATGCCAACCAGCGGGAAAAACACAAAGCCCAGGCGTCCACTCGTGGGATCGTTGCCATACATCCATTCGCGCACGGTGTGCACCAGCACTTTGAGCACCACTGCCACCAGCCCCGCTACCATGCCAATAATGATGCTGACAATGATCAGATAATTGGGCTGAGAAATGCGCTCTGAGACCCATTTGACTAAATGGTAAAATCGGATTTTCCAATAGCGGTAAACTCTGATGAACCAGCGCCTCATTTTGAGAAATATAATTTTAGTGCCGTTCAAAGATATTTCAAGCTGCCCGAAAGGTCAATAAAATTATTGCAGATAGAATCAGTAATTGACCATTTTACAGCTTATTATAGCGCTTTTTGTTGCTTGCTCATCGCTTTTCGCAAGATAAAAATTGGATAATAGAAACTTTAAACAGGTTCATTTTGCCAAAAAGCTAGTCAAAGCACTATAAAATCAAAGATTTGTTTTGACAAAAGCCACATTTCTATTCGTATCTCGCTTAAATAATAACTAAAGTTAAATGCATGCATTTTGTTAAACAATTGATAATCAATTAATTTAATTATCTTTGTTTTAAACTAAAAATATCGTAAACACATGAAAAACATCACCAAAAACCTGTTGTGGCTACTGCTGTGGCTACCTCTTTCTGCTTTTACCCAAACAACTCTGACTGGCGACTGGACATTCGAGGCACCTACGGAAGACGGCAAAATGATTCCGGTAAAACTGTCTATCTCCGCTGATTCTTACACGGTAGATTTTGGCATGGATGGCAACTCTGAAGTGAAAGGACGATACATGACCGAAGGCAATCAGATCACGATCTGGGATGTGGAAGGCGCTAATGCCTGCCCCGCTGATGCGAAAGGCGTTTATACCTTTGAAGTAACAGAAACGACGATGACGATGACAAAAATCAAAGATGACTGCGATGGGCGTGGCGGACCTGAAGGCAAGATGATGTTTCAACGAGCAAAGTAAAAATCTCGGCGCCGGGGTAAAAAATTTGCTCCGGCATTTCCATTTTAACATGCCATTAATAAAGCTTCCGTATATTTAATGCGTTAATTGGAAAATAGCAAAAATCTACCCCCCATGAGAAGTTTACTTCCTTTGGCATTGCTTTTATGCTGCCAGCTTACTGTGGCAAATCTCCATGCCCAGTGGCAAAACGTCGGTTCCAACATTACGGCAGTACCCAGAAGCATTTACGGCTTGTCGGCGCCAAATTCCAATACAATTTGGGGCATTACCATCCATCCCAGTTACACTGCGCCGGCGCGAGAGTTCACCCGATCCGTCAACGGCGGCATATCGTGGTCGAGCGGCGTGATTGATGCTGCCAATGGTCAGGATTTCAC
>CAZQTF010000362.1:0-1861 GCA_964596135.1 uncultured Saprospiraceae bacterium
GCGGCGTATCTGGCGGGTCTATCGGTTGGCTTTTGGTCGAAAACCGAATTGCAACAAAAATGGCAATTGGATGCGAAATTTGAATCGAAAATGCCGGACGAAAAACGAAAGGAATTGTACGGCGGTTGGCAAAAAGCGGTGAAACGGACGATGGATTGGGAGCGGGAATAAATACGGCTACACTGTTTCTTTGGCGCAGTGTTTCAATGAAAGCATAAAACCATGTCGCGAAAGATGGCGAATATAAAAACATTACTCGAGATCAGAAAACAATGCACCCTCTTTGATGTGCGGACACCGGCGGAATTTGCACAAGGGCATATTCCGGGCGCAGTGAATTTGCCCTTATTTTCCAATGAAGAACGCGCAGTAGTCGGCACGATTTACAAACAACAAAGCCCCGAACTGGCGCTGCTCCAGGGTCTGGAATTTGCCGGTAAGAAAATGCGCTGGTACGTAGAAGAAGCACAGCGATTGGCAAGCGGGCGCGAGATTGCTGTACACTGCTGGCGCGGCGGCAAGCGCAGCGAAAGTATGGGCTGGCTGTTGGGGCAAGCAGGTTTTGATGTAATGATTTTAAAAGGAGGCTATAAAAATTATCGAAATTTTATACACACTTATTTAGCAGAACAGAAAGCGCCGTTTATCATTTTAGGCGGCTATACCGGCTCTGGAAAAACCGAAGTCTTGCACGAATTAGCAAAACTGGGCGAGCAAATTATTGATTTAGAAGCTATTGCGCATCACAAAGGCTCGGCGTTTGGGGCATTGGGCGAAACGGAACAACCGACCGTCGAGCAGTTTGAAAATGATTTATTTGAAGCTTATTATAAGCTAAATAAAACCCGCCGCATCTGGCTGGAAGACGAAAGCAAAGCCATTGGTAAAGCCTACATCACCGATGGCTTTTGGCAGCAAATGGTGCGAGCGCCGCATATCAAATTAGAAATTCCATTACCCGAACGTATTCAGCATTTAGTGGATGTATATGCTAACCATCCAAAAGAATATTTAGTGGAGTCATTTACTAAAATAAAAAAACGGTTGGGGGGATTGCATTTAAATCAAGCCCTGGAAGCACTGGAACGCAATGATTATGCCGAAGCGGCGCGGATTGGCTTGATTTATTATGACAAAAGCTACGAATATTGTTTACAAAATAAAACCGAAGCGACCATTTTCTCGTTTAAAGCTGCGTATTTTGATCCGAAAAAAATCGCCGCAGATTTAATAGAATTTGCTAATCAAATGGATCGAACACTAATTCACAATGGCATAAATAATTTTCATTGATTTTATAAAAATATATCATGTTACTGACTGAAATACAATCTTATAAACTCACCCAATACAGCCACGGCGCGGGCTGCGGATGTAAAATTGCCCCTAAAGTTTTAGACCAAATATTACATCATAATGCTGATAAATTACATTTTCCGAATCTATTAGTCGGCAATGAAGAGCGCGACGACGCCGCGGTGCTGGATTTGGGCGACGGCACGGGCATTGTCAGCACTACCGATTTTTTTATGCCGATTGTGGATGATGCAGAGGATTTTGGGCGCATCGCTTCGGTGAACGCCATCAGCGACGTGTACGCCATGGGAGGCACGCCAATCCTGGCGATTGCGATTCTGGGCTGGCCCATCAATCAATTGCCGCCGGAGGTAGCCAATCAGGTGATCGAAGGCAGTCGTAAAGCATGCGCGGAGACAGGCATTCCCTTGGCGGGCGGGCATAGCATTGACAGTCCAGAGCCGATTTTCGGGCTGGCGGTGACCGGTCGTGTAAAATTGGAACATTTAAAGAAAAACGGCGGCGCAACGATTGGTTGTAAATTATTCTTAACCAAGCCTTTAGG
>CAZQTF010000363.1:0-1823 GCA_964596135.1 uncultured Saprospiraceae bacterium
GAAAATGGAAAGTACGATCACTGCACCGCAGGCTGGTATCGTGAAAAAGATTCATCTCAGGGAAAAAACACTCGTGGAGCAGAATGACTTAATCGTGGAATTAGGATAAAAACATTTATTTCCCCAAGGTAATCACGATGCCATCTGCGATATAAGCGTTGCGTAGGCGTTGCAGGTAGCTTGTGGCATCCGCTCGGCTGCCAAAGGAGCCGATAACCACGCGATACAGCACGGAGCCGCTCGCACTGTAACTTTCCTTGATATAGGTGTTGCTCACGCCGGCGTTTCGTATATTGTCCACCATGCGCTCGGCATTATCATATACCGTGTAAGAGCCAACCTGAATGCCATACCCGCTGCTCAGTGCGGCGCCAGTGGCAGAACGGGTAGCGTACGTGTCATAAGATGGCGGCGTTGAGGTGGTGGCGGAAGGACTTCTCGGCGTCAGATTATCCCAGGTTGGTTTGTTGGGATCGGTGGTGGTGCTTGCGCGGTATGGGTCGCTGTACACTCCTTTGGTTGTGAACTGACTACCACTGGTATTCGGCTGGAAATCATAACTATCCACACTGCGCTCGACCAGTTGCTCCCGATTAGGATTTAACGGATTCAGATTGGAATAACCGGCAACTTCTACATTGACCCAGGCTTTGCCTACTTTGATTAAATCCAAATCCATAGCTGCCGCCCAGGAAAGATCAATAATTACATCATTTTGAAAATTACCTCGGTCATTCACACGCACGGTGACCGATTTATTATTATCCAAGCGAGTAACTTTTAATAAAGTGCCTTTCGGATGATACATATGGGAGCAAGTCAGTTCATATTTATTGTAAATTTCGCCCAGCGCCGTGGACTGCCCGTGCAGATAGTCGGCATAATACATCGCAATGCCCGTTTCTACCGTTTGGCCGCTGCTTCCGGAGATATAGTTTTGAGAAATAAGCGGAAGCGAAACCAGTATTAATTGAAACAGAATAAAGCTAATGTGAATTTGATTTTTTTTCATAAGTGAAATTCTCATTGGTTATGCTATACAATCTAAGACTTTTTCACTTATCTCAAAATGCAAAAAGCCAAAAAAGTAACAATTTCTGATTTTGCTAAGTCACAATAGAAAACAGAGCCTGGAAACCGTTCGTCCAGAACTCCATTTTCCATCATTTCAATATTTCATTATGGTTTGTATAATACCTGCCAGAATAGGAATGGAAATGTTTTGTCTTCAATAACAAAATTAACCCGAATAAATTTTGCCTGGTTATTGCGCGGAAAAAATACACTTCCGGTCATTTCATAACCTGGCTCCAGCGTATTGCGGCGAATGGCGTGGTCTGCCCAGTAGCGCCGTTCTTCATCGAGCGACCGAAACTGAATATTGTAATTTGCCTGTCTTCCTTCGTACTCGGCGCGGCGGGCTTCGCGTTCGGTGTATTCCTGCTGGCGTTGCTCGGCGGTTTCCTGTCTGTCGGTCACATCATCGGCAATGTCGAGCGTCGTGGAAATTAACTCCGATGTAAGGGCGTTCTGCTGTTCAGCATTCATACGCGATTCGGCGATATCCATTTCCAGCAGTGTTTTCTCAGGATCGTTGGCGTACGTTTTGGTGGTAATAACCGTAGCCGTGTCGGCTGCCAGCGCTTCGTAATAGAATTGTTCTGGCGTAACGAGCACTGGTTTTCCGGAAGCATTGCGCACATTTACTTCAAAAACTAAATAGCCCGGCATACTCTGCCGGAATGCGCCGCTTACCTGAATGCCTTCCTGCGCAGACAGCGTGATCATTTCATTGACGTATGACCATTTTTTTGTGCCGATTT
>CAZQTF010000364.1:0-1777 GCA_964596135.1 uncultured Saprospiraceae bacterium
CCTGATCACTGAAATCAACGCTGTATTCTACCCATTGATTAACCTCGGTTACCTGCGCATCTTTTTCGATATTAGGAGAGCCTCCTCCTTGAAATTTTACCAGCAGCCGTCCGGTTTTAGGCGCCCAAACTTTGATTTTCACGATATTGCGTTCAGTCAGATCAATCGGGTCGTCATAATCAATCACCATCGCGTGGAAGGAGCCTTCACGGTCGGTGTATTCGCCTACTTTATCGCTGGTATTGATACCGGAAGGATCAGGATTATCCACTGCTTTGATATCGAGATAACCCGGACTTCCGTAGGTGGCATTGCGTTGGCATTCAAAATCATCTACGATTTCAGGATTTGGCGTTGTACCTGCGCATTCATCCGCCGGGAAAGCCACAATATTATCGAAAAGATACGTATCGGTGCTGGTTTTTACACCCGGATCGAAGAAAATGATAATTTTAGTGATCGTTGTAAAATTAGCTGCCGCACTCATGTCGAAGGTATATTCGATCCAGTTGTTGATCACGGCAATGTTTGCTCTTTTTTCGAGCGATTCTCCGTCACCTTCCAATTTGAAAAGGAAAGAAGTTGCAACAGGTGCATTTACCTGGATTTTAAATTTGTTGTTGACAGATAAATCCAGCGGTTGATCAAGTACGGCAATAAACAAACTATAGTCGTGTTCGCCGGATTTGGTGTAGGAACCGCACTGCGCACTGGGGTTGATGCCCAGCGGATCAGAATCGGGCGGATTGGCTACCGCACCATTGAAGGTGCCATCACCAAAAGGTTGCCAGTTGAGTTTCGGACCGCCTTCAAAATCTTCGATTACTACCTGGGCGCTGACCATAGTGGTTATGGCAAAGAGCCACATGAGCGTAAGTAAAAGTCGCTTCGTCATTTTATTAGCATTTTTAATTATGTGAATAAAAGGTTAGGTTATTTGACAATCAGAATTTTTTTCGTTAGTTGCTGTTCGTTGGTGTGGATTCGCAGAAAATATACACCCTTGCTCCAAGATTCGGTCGTCAGTTCAATGCGGTACGTGCCAGGTAAAAGTTGTATGTCGTCCAAAAGAACCTGCCGGAGTGCCCCAAAGGCATCCATCAGTTCGAGTCGTACTCCGGCAGTCTGTAATTGCTCCAGTTCTACTTGTACATTGCCAAACGCGGGGTTTGGATAGATATTGATGGTTAGAATATCGCCAATTGTCATGTTGTGGGTTGATACAGAAAGAGAATCGGCCGTAAAGCCTGCTTTTGTCAAACCGGCTTGTATTTCAGGGTTGTTCATAAAATTGTCCCACAGCAGTTCGGTTCTGTAATTTTCAATCATGCAAATGATAGGTCCTTGATCAATTGCTAAATAAGATGATGCCACCCAATTCTGAGCGTCATTAAAAGCATCATAAAATCCCATCGGACCCCAGAGCGTTGCGCCTCGATCCCGATAGAAATGCTTGAGTGCCGCGAGGGATTCCGTCGGCGTATAAGGCATGGAAGAGAGCGCTGCTGTAGGGGCAATGGTGCCATTATCACGGGCGCTGGTGGGCTCGTGCGCCAGGTAGCCAAATGGATTGTCGCTGGCGGTCAATCCCCAGCAAACATCGCTGTAGCCCGGATATTTTTTTGGATTTTCGATGCAATAAGCTCGGTTGATAAGGGTATGATTACGGTTGCGTACAAAATAATTGGTGTACTCGTCGCGCGTGTAGCGCGGATCGAAACCGATGTAAGAATAGTGCGAAAAGAACAGAGGTCCGCCGCGTCCGGCGCCTACGTCC
>CAZQTF010000365.1:0-1735 GCA_964596135.1 uncultured Saprospiraceae bacterium
AATAGTGGAAGCGTCCTGCCATCGCCACAATCGGCTTGCCCGCCAGATGCCCAAACACCAATTGCCCTTTGTGACTTTGCACCGTCGAAACCGGGAAATGCGGAATATCTTTGTAAGGAATCGTGGCTACAACTTCGATTTCGTTGGTCAGATTGCCCAGCCCTGTGCCGAGGATGACACCATAAAGTGGTTGAAAATCAGTCTGTTGGCGAATAAAAGCAACTGCTTCCTGGATTTGATCGTATAACATAATTTATAAATGCCAAATTTTTAGATGCCTGATGCCAGAAGTGGCGAAAATCATAAAAAGTCATAGACTATCCTAAAAATCAGTGTACTATTTTTAATCTACCACTAAAGTCGCCCGATCGAGTTCCTGCTGACGAATCTGTTTTGGCAACTCCCGGTGTTCGTATTGTTGATTGCGCAATTGCGGCACAAATCCTGCTTCGCGGATCGCTTTTTGAATGCCGTCTGCGGTGAATCGGAAATTTGCGCCCGCCGCCGATACCACATTTTCCTCAATCATAATGCTGCCAAAATCATTTGCCCCCGCGTACAGGCAGAGTTGCGCCACTTGCTTGCCTACGGTCAGCCACGACGCCTGGATATTGGTGATATTAGGCAGCATGATGCGGCTCATGGCAATCATGCGCACGTACTCGTCACCGGTTACAGTGTTTCTGGCTCTTTTTAGCTTTCGCAAAATGGTATCTTCATCCTGAAAAGGCCAAGGAATAAACGCCAAAAATCCTTTGGCATCCGCTGGTTTTTCCGATTGTACTTCGCGCATTGCCACCAGGTGCTCCATGCGTTCCAGATTGGTTTCGATGTGCCCGAACATCATCGTAGCCGAAGTTGTCAAACGCAGTTGGTGGGCGGCTCGCATCACGTCGAGCCATTCCTGCCCGCCGCATTTTCCTTTGGAAATCAAACGCCGCACGCGGTCGCTCAGAATTTCCGCGCCAGCACCCGGCAGTGAGTCGAGTCCCGCTTCTTTCAAGGATTTTAATACTTCGTAATGGGTTGATTTTTCCAGTTTGGTGATGTGCGCAATTTCAGGCGGACCCAGCGCGTGTAATTTCAGCGTCGGGTATAATTCTTTCAATTCTTTGAACAAATCCACATAAAAACGCAAGCCCAAATCCGGGTGATGCCCGCCTTGCAGTAGCAACTGGTCGCCGCCATACTCAAACAGCTCGTCAATTTTCTGCTTGTACTCGTCAATCGTGGTGATGTACGACTCTGCGTGCCCCGGACGGCGATAAAAATTGCAAAACTTACAGTTGGCGATACAAACATTGGTCGTGTTGGAATTTCGATCAATGATCCAGGTCACCACATTGCCCGGCACATGACGCTGGCGCAGTGCATTGCCCACGTACATCAGCTCAGCGGTCGTCGCATTTTCAAACAGGAACACGCCTTCCTCAGCGCTCAGGAATTCCAAATTTAAAGCTCTATGTAGTAAGTCGTTGATGTTCATTTTATGAATTTTGACTGCAAGCTACAAGAAGCAAGAATATTTATCTTGAGGCTTGCTGCTCATGATTGCTGCTTTTACAACAAAGATAAAAAAAGACGGTTTTACAAAAACGGAATTATTTTTCAATTTTTTCTGAAAGTTTAGAAAATTAGAATTCCATTGTTAAAATGAACGAAATGGATTAACTTTAGATTCTAAGTACAGGACAAAAAAGAGAGTAATTGAAAGAAAAGGTAAATTGTTGTTGCG
>CAZQTF010000366.1:0-1707 GCA_964596135.1 uncultured Saprospiraceae bacterium
TAAAAGTAAAGACCTTGGATATAATAAAGCACATATTTTTTCCATTACTTTTCCTTACAATATCTTCAACGGACCCAATCAGAACGAGCGATTAAATACGTTGCTTACTTTTAAAGAAAAACTGAGTGTGCAGACCAGCGTAAAAGCGGTTGCTACCGCAAGTGAATCCATCGTGCACAACGGAAGTACCAGCAGTGGCAATCTGGACTGGGAGGGGAAAGCCGAGGGATTTGATCCGTCGGTCATGCAAATGTCCGCTGATGCTGATTTTCAACGCGTTTTTGGATTGATAATGGCCGAAGGGCGTTGGTTTGAACCGGGAAATATTGCCGATGAAAATAATTTGATTTTGAATGAAACAGCGATCAAAGCTTTAAAATTGGAACCGCCTTACCTTGGGCAGGAGCTTACATTTCAGGGCACACCTGGGCAAATCATTGGGATTGTCAAGGATTTTCACTTTCGCAGCCTGCATGAGGAGATTATGCCAGCAGTGATTTGCAATCACCCGACTTGGCGGGGGCAGATTTTTGTCAAAACCACTCCTAAACAGACGGCACAGGCGTTGGCGGCTGCCGAGGCGACGTGGAAAGCAATGGTGCCGGGACAACCTTTTGAATATACATTTGAGGATGAAAATTTTGCAAAATTGTACAAAAACGACCGGCGTACGGGGCGTTTGCTCGCTATTTTTGCGGGTATCGCGATTTTCATTTCCTGTCTTGGATTATTTGGTTTAGCCACCTTTTCTGCAGAACGGCGCACCAAAGAAATTGGCATTCGCAAAGTATTGGGCGCTTCCATTGCTGATATAACTGCCTTATTGTCAAAGGAATTCTTGGGGCTGGTACTGATCGCTTTTGCCATAGCGGCTCCGGTGGCAGGGGGGGCGATGCACCAATGGCTTGCAGATTTTGCTTATCGGATTCATATGCGTTGGTGGATTTTTGCGCTGGCAGGCGTGGTTGCTATTGTCATTGCCCTTATTACTGTTAGTTTTCAGGCGGTTCGGGCAGCCGTGGCAAATCCGGTGGAGAGCCTGCGCAGTGAATGAAAATATTATTGTACTAAATAAAGTACTTTGTAATATCATGATTGAAATCAGGGATTTATACAAGTGGTACGATACGGGCGGGCAACGAACGTTTGTGCTCAATGGCGTCAACATCAATGTGGCGGAAGGCGAATTTGTATCTATCATGGGACCTTCTGGCTCTGGCAAATCCACGCTGCTCCATATGCTGGGCATGCTCGACGAGCCTAACGAGGGCGAATATCATTTTCTGGGGCAGGATGTGTTTAAATTGAAAGAAAAACAGCGGGCGCAGATTTACAAAACACAGATCGGCACTGTGTTTCAGTCCTATCACCTCATTGATGAACTTACCGTTTACGAAAATATTGAAACGCCCCTGCTGTATCAAAATGTTAAAGTCGGAGATCGCAAAGCACTGGTTGCCGACATGCTCGACCGATTCAATATAGTAGCCAAGAAAAATCTATTCCCGCAGCAGCTCTCCGGAGGGCAGCAGCAGTTGGTGGGCATTGCCCGCGCGCTGATCACACGACCAAAATTGATTCTGGCAGATGAGCCAACCGGCAATCTGAATTCTAAACAGAGCCAGGAAATTATGGATTGTTTTTTGCAATTAAATAGGAGTTACGCAAATTAGACGATTTATCTAAAAATATTAATATTATTTAATA
>CAZQTF010000367.1:0-1702 GCA_964596135.1 uncultured Saprospiraceae bacterium
GGTAGAACTGAAAGTTGACTTCAGCGATCAGTATCTGGAAAGTATTCCGGCGGAGGCTGCACCGGCGTGATAATAATTTGATGGAAAATCATAAATTGATATTATTTTTATAGAATTTGAAATCATGTCGCTAAAATTGCCCTAAGTGCTACGGTAGCGAGGATAAGGGGCGTTGCACCGCCGATACGTGTCAGATTAAAGGTCAGTTCTGAGTGAATGATTGCAAAACCATGATAATCAACCAACACACTGCCTGTGGGCTGTACGAGGACGGTTGGCAAGTGCAGTGGTCTGTTTTTAAAGATGTTAAGGATAATATATAATATTCACAGGATTTTTAACAAGAGAATTGGCTTTTGATCACATCGGAAGAATTTCCCGTAATCTCTTTACCAATTCAAAAGCAGCGGGGCAGATTTCGGTATTTTTGAGGGTCAGCTGGGCAATTTGATAGATTTGTTTGCGATCGGTGTGCGGATACTCGCGGCAGGCTTTGGGGCGTACTTCGTAGATAGTGCAGTAATTGTGGGCGCCGAGGAATGGGCAGGGTGCGCCGTTGTGCACATAGTCGCCATCTTCATCGAGGTGCAGATATTTTTCGACAAAAGCAGCAGGGCGCATGCCGAGATGCTGCGCAATACGCTCGATATCCTTATCCCGGAAGATGGGGCTGGTCGTTTTGCAACAATTGGCACAAGCCAGGCAGTCAATTTCGCTGAACACCTCTTCGTGCAATTCCAGCACCGTTTCGTCCAAGCCTTTGGGCTTGCGTTGCGCCAGTTTCTGGAAATACTTTTTGTTCGCCTTTTGCTCCTCACGCGCGCGCGCAGGGAGATTTTGTAGGATGCCCTGCAAGGTATATAATTTTCTATGTGCAAAAGTAAGTACTCTATTGGAAAGTCACAACTTTCCTTACCTTGCGGTGTTTTACGGCATGATTTTAAACAGCAATATGAACACCTTCGCCAAAACGGTAATTGCCAAGGCCGAATCACCTTCTGCCCGCCTGAAAGGCTTCTTCGTGTTGGGGTTGTTGAGCCTCATCTGGGGTACTTCGTTTATTTTGATCAAAAAATCGCTGGGCGTGTACGCGCCGGTACAGGTAGCGTTGCTGCGCCTGGGGCTGGCCGGGCTGGCGTTTCTGCCATTTTTTATCCATCAGTGGAAATTTATTGATTGGCGGCGCTGGTATTTTTTTGTACTGGTAGGTTTGTGCGGAAGTGGTATTCCGGCATTTTTATTCGCTTTCGCGCAAATGCACATCAGTAGCTCGGTGGCAGGCATACTGAATTCTTTAACGCCTTTATTTACGCTGATGATCGGAATCATCGTTTTTAGGGCACAATTTATTTTAGCAAAGCTGGTAGGTATACTGCTCGGTTTGGGGGGCGCAGCCATGCTGATTGTGTTCAGCAGTGATGGCAATTTTCAGGGGGATATCGGCTATGATCTCTTGATTGTATTGGCAGCGATGTGTTATGCGACGAGCACCAATATCGTTGGTAATAAACTACGCGATGTGAAATCGCTGGTAGTGAGCACGTTCGCATTTGCTTCGGTCGGCATTCCAGCGTTTATTATTTTGATCACGACTACCAGTTTTGTACAGGTGCTGACCACGCATCCGCAGGGTTTGCTGGGCTTTGGTTATGTCGCTTTTCTGGCGCTGGTGGGCACGGTGCTGGCAACGATCATTTTTTTC
>CAZQTF010000368.1:0-1615 GCA_964596135.1 uncultured Saprospiraceae bacterium
AAATGGAAAAACCACTGGCAATTATGCGGGCAGAGCGGTGAAGGCGGAGTGAATTTAGCATTCAAGCATATTTCTTTGAAGAGACATTAGAGTTAATATGATTGCCAAAAAATTTTACAGCCCCGCTTTTTTTCCTCAACGAACAGACATTTGTATTGTTATCCTAACAAAAGGTGGCGATAAATTTTGTATTTTTGCGCTGCCATTGAACTCAGTCGTAACCAAATTAATAACCAAACGAACGCGGAACACACCAATCGTACTTCCAACTTCGCACTTCTAATTTCGTAACGGATGGAACCAATTGCTCCTTACCAACCGAATTATAAAGTACGCCTGGTCACGGCGGCTTCGCTCTTCGACGGGCACGACGCGGCGATCAACATCATGCGGCGCATTCTGCAAAGCTCCGGCGCGGAGATCATTCACCTCGGGCACAATCGCTCGGTGGAAGAAATCGTAAACACTGCGATCCAGGAAGATGTACAGGGCATCGCCATTACCTCTTATCAGGGTGGGCACGTCGAGTTTTTCAAATATGCGCACGATTTGCTGAAAGAGCGCAGCGCCAGCCACATCAAGATCTTCGGTGGCGGCGGGGGCACCATCCTTCCTTCGGAAATTCAGGAACTCCACGATTATGGCATTTCCCGCATCTACAGCCCCGACGACGGGCGCCAGATGGGTTTGCAGGGCATGATTAATGATGTGCTGCAACAATGCGATTTTCCGGTCGGCTTCAGTGTGAATGGCGAATTGTCGCACTTTTTGCAAAAAAATCCGAATTCGATTGCGCGCTTGATTTCGGTGGCGGAGAACAATCCTGATTTGTTTGACAAAGAAATCAAACCGCTTTTGAAAGTTGGAAATGTCCCGGTGCTGGGCATTACCGGAACCGGCGGTGCAGGAAAATCGAGTTTGGTAGATGAATTGATCCGGCGCTTTTTGCTGGATTTTGAAGATAAAACGATTGCGATTATTTCGGTAGATCCGTCGAAACGCAAGACCGGCGGGGCTTTGCTCGGCGATCGCATTCGCATGAATTCCGTGAACCACCCGCGCGTCTATATGCGCTCGCTGGCGACGCGGCAGAGCAATCTGGCATTGTCCAAGCACGTGCAATCGGCGGTGGATATTCTAAAAGCGGCAAAATACGATTTGATTATTCTGGAAACTTCCGGTATTGGTCAATCGGATACCGAAATTACCGACCACAGCGATGTGAGCCTGTACGTGATGACCCCCGAATACGGCGCGGCGACGCAGTTGGAAAAGATTGATATGCTGGATTTTGCAGATGTGATTGCGATCAATAAATTCGACAAGCGCGGCGCCTTGGACGCCCTGCGGGATGTGCGCAAGCAATACCAGCGCAATCATCAACTCTGGGATAAGCCTCTGGAGGAGATGCCGGTGCTGGGTACGATCGCTTCGCAGTTCAACGACCCTGGGATGAATGAGTTGTTTCACAAGGTCATGGAGGTGATCAATACAAAAACTGGCGCCAATTTTCAGTCGGATGTGAAACTCCCCGGTGGCATGAGCGAAAAAATTTACATTATTCCGCCTGCTCGCACGCGCTATCTGTCGGAAATTGCTGAAAACAACCGCCGTT
>CAZQTF010000369.1:0-1607 GCA_964596135.1 uncultured Saprospiraceae bacterium
TTGTTGCCAACACTGGATTTTGAGTCCAGCGCGTCTACCATTCCGCCACTTCGGCTCGCTGTCCTTTTGCTGAAAGTTGCTCTGCCTTTTCAGAGCGGATGCAAAGATATTTTAAAATTTGAAATCTCAAAACAGAGATTATTTTTTTTATTATTTCTTATTCCTGATGCGTCGCAAATTTAGCTAAATTTTCGCGAATACGCAACAAGTATCGCTTTTTTAGATAATAATCCCGCACCGCAGAAAGTTCCGCATCCGTTGATTTTTTGTCATTGTAATGCTCGATAATTTCCGCAACCTCCTGATAGATAGCATGTTCCAATTGCTCTATTTGCTGAAGCGCCGCCTGGTACTTTGCTTTGTCAAAGTCAAATTCCAGTTCCATCAATCCTTCGTTGATGTCCATCATTTCCAGCAGAAACTCCTGCGGGATCTCATTTTTACCCTCCTCGACCAGCGCGCCTTTGAGTTCGAGCACATATTTCAGGCGCTTATCAAAATCGGACAGCGTGCGGTAGGCTTCATTATTGAGCGTCGAGAGCTCCAGTATTTCTGCCTGCTTATCTTCTGGTTCGAGTGTGAAAAAATCAGGGTGATACTTTTTGCTGTTTTCGTAAAAATGGCGTTTCAGTTCACCCTCGTCTATTTTAAAAGCGATTGGTAATTCGAAGAATTCAAAATAATTCATAAGTGGTATTATTTACCAAACCAGCCCTTGATGGCGTTCCAGATATCCAGACCATTGGCGTACAGAATCAGCCCCAACACAAGGATAAACCCGACAGTAGTGGCATATTCCAGAAATTTATCGCTTGGTTTGCGACCGCTGATCATTTCGTACAGCAGAAACATGACGTGCCCGCCATCGAGCGCGGGTATCGGCAGCAGGTTCATAAATGCCAGAATGAGCGACAAAATAGCGGTCATCAGCCAGAAGCGTTCCCATAGCCATTCGGCGCCAAACATTCCACCAATGGAACCAAGACCACCCAGGCTTTCAGAAACTTTGATTTTACCTTTAAACATTTGCCCGAAGGCTTTTAGTTGATCGTTCAAAAAGCCCAAGCCCTTTGTCAGTCCGAGGGGTAAAGCTTCTGCCAACGAATATTCCTGACGCTTCAACTCGAAGTAATTGTCCAATCCTTTGGCGGCAACACCGATCGTGCCGGCTTCGGTCGTCTTCAGTTTGAAAGAGATGGTATCGCGCTGGTCGCGAACAATCGTTACGGTCACCTCCTGATTTTTGTGCTGGCGTGCCAGTTTCTGAAAATCTGTGAAGAAAGGCGTCGGCGTGTCGTTAAACGCAATAACCTTATCGTTGGCTTTGATACCTGCCTGCTTGGCGGGCGAATCCTTGGCTACCGCTTCCACTTCGAAGGGTGTTCGGGGACCGAAGAGGCGTTTATCCTTGTTTTCCCGGCTCGATAAAATACTGACGAACTTCGGGTCAATCGATAGCTTTTCTTGTTTGCCATCGCGTTCTATCGTCAGCGAATTAGCATTGTTGATGATAATTTCCCGCACTAATAGCCGGTCGTTGAATTTTTCAAATGGCTTATCGCCAATGGAAACAATTTTATCACCATCGCGCAAGCCTATATCCATAC
>CAZQTF010000370.1:0-1602 GCA_964596135.1 uncultured Saprospiraceae bacterium
CCGCTAAGCTCTCCACCGAGCCATAACTCATTACCTCGCTCACGTCCTTGTTGCGGTGTACGCGCCCATAAAGCGCCAGCGTGATGGCATCGAGGATGGTCGTTTTGCCGGCGCCGGTGTCGCCGATGATAGCAAACAGCCCGGCCTCCGCCAGCGGCGAAACCGTGAAGTCAATCACCTTGCGGATACGCAGTGAATTCAGGTTTTCTATCGTTATTTTAAGAATTTTCATAATCAGCAAGTTGGCAAATCAGGACATTAATCCATTGCATTCATCCACTCTTTCAACTCCAGAAACGTTGCCAGGAGTTCCTCCATGTCTTCGGGCGGTGCGCCGTAGCTGGCACATTTTTTCTGGAAAACATCGGTAACTTCCAAGGTGCTTAGGTCGGTCGCTTCGATTTGCCCGTCCAGGGCGTGATGATTATGATGTAAACGGATTTTCATTAACTCCAACTGCATGTTTTTTGTAAATTCCTGCAGATAAACGTCCAACTGCGGAATCATCCGGTCGGTGTGCACGATCACTTCTACCCAGGGTATCAGTTCGCGGTTGCCCTTGCTGTCAAAGTGTTGCAACGCAGCTTCCACCTCCGCCAGTGTTCCTTCGATGGTTTTCAAACGGCGAAAAGTCGGCACTGAAATGGTTTCAATTTTTTCTATTTTTTTACCTTGAAAATCAAGAATGTACACCGATTTATCGTCTTTTGTTTCCGAAAAACTTAATGGAATCAAAGAGCCGGCATAGCGAACCCGCTGATCTTTGCCGAAGGCCTGCGCCCGGTGGATGTGCCCCAGCGCCACGTAATCGAAAACCTCCGGGAATTGTGCGGCATCTATATTTTCTTTATCACCGATGTAAATATTATCCTGTTTGTCGGAAGCCAGTGCGCCTTTGATGTAAAGATGCCCCGTGGCTATGATAGGTATATTTAGTTTTTTGTATTTATTTTTAATTATATCGCCCAGAGTTTGATAATGCCGTAAAATCCCTGCGCGTACGCGCTCTACGCGCTCGTAGCCACTTTCGCCCGCCACGCTGAAGCGCAGATCGCCATCGCGCAGAAAAGGCACTGCCGCAATGACCGCTTCGAGTTGTCCGTCTGAATTGCGCCACTCAATGATCGCATTGTCAATTGGTTCGGTAGCGGCGCCGACCACGTGCACGTTCAGGGCAGCGAGTAATTCTTTCGGGGCGTCGAGCATTGCCGGCGAGTCATGATTACCGCCGACGAGCACTATTTGCCGGCACGGACTTGTAAGTAATGCCGTCAGGAAATTATAATACAAACGCCGCGCATAGTTGGGCGGATTGCTAATATCAAAAATATCGCCCGCCACGACCAGCCCTGTCACCTGCTCCCGGTGAATGAGTTCCGCGAGCCATTGGAGCGCCAGCCGATGCTCTTCCTCGCGGTCGTTGTACAACAATTTTTGCCCCAGATGCCAGTCCGAAGTGTGCAGGATTTTCATTCTGGAAAGATAGGAAAAATAGCCTTACCCTCGGTTGGGCAAGGTGGATATTTGTGAGGGGTATAACGGTTGGGTGAATATTCTCTATATGGGTAATCCAAATTTATCCTCTTTCTATCATTTATTTAA
>CAZQTF010000371.1:0-1582 GCA_964596135.1 uncultured Saprospiraceae bacterium
CTTGATTTTCTGGTGAATCTGCCGTTGATTCAAAATTTTCATGATCGCAATTTTTTACACCCAATTTTATTTAAATTCCGTCTGAATTGTAAATTTGAAAGCTTAAATTTTCCAAAAATTATCGAATTGATTTTTATTTTGTGAATTTTCGTAACTAATAATAGGGTTACTGGATCAAGGAAGTAATAGGGTGTTGCCCTCCATAGAATATTCCACTCTTCCAACACTCCAGTTATCCAGGAGTCCAATTAAAATATTATGATTCAACAAGTTATCTTCATTGTCGTCAGTGTTCTTGCCCTAGGTTTCGCCGGTTGGCAATTCATGAAGATTCGCCGCAATATTTTATTGGGCAAAGCGGAAACCTTAGAGCTGGACTCTGCCCAAAGCTGGCGCAACGTGTTGTTGGTCGCGTTCGGGCAGCAAAAAATGTTCAAAAACTGGATTCCGGCGGTCTTCCATTTTTTTATTTATGTGGCTTTCCTGATTACACAAATCGAGCTGATTGAAATATTTATTGATGGTTTTTTTGGTGTGCATCGCTTTTTTGCGAATAAGTTGGGCGGATTTTACACTTTTATTATCAGCTTTATTGAGGTATTGTCAGTGCTGGCGTTTGTGGCTACGGTTGTCTTCCTGGTTCGTCGTAATATCTTGAAAGTCAAGCGATTTGAAAAACCAGAGATGACCGGCTGGCCCCGGCGCGATGCCAATATCATTCTGATTCTGGAAATCGTGCTGCTGATTGGCATTTTCAGCATGAATGGCGCAGATACGGTGTTGCAACGTATTGATCCTCAGCATTATCCTGATACCGGCGCCTTGTCGGTGAGCACTTGGCTCGGTCCGACACTGTTTGGCGGCATGAGCGAAGAAGCATTGCACCTGACCGAACGTTTTGGCTGGTGGCTGCACATTCTCACGGTGTTTGCGTTTTTGAATTACCTGCCGATTTCCAAACACTTACACATTTTGCTGGCGTTTCCGAATACATTTTTTGCCCGGCAAAAACCGCGCGGCGAAATGGATAACATGCCCGAAATCATGAATGAAGTGAAAGCAATGATGGGCTTGTCGGAACCGACCGATACGACGGAATTATCGGAATTTGGCGCGAACGACGTCCTTTCACTCAGTTGGAAAAATATCCTCGACGCTTACAGTTGCACTGAATGCGGACGCTGTACGGCGGCTTGTCCGGCGAATATCACTGGCAAAAAGCTCTCGCCTCGTAAGATCATGATGGACATTCGCGATCGGGCAACCGAAATTGGCAAGAATCTCGACAGCGGAAAAGACGAATTCAAGACAGATGCTTCCAAACCTTTGTCAAAAGAGAATTATCAGGATGGTAAATCCTTATTCGATTATATTACAAAAGAAGAAATCCACGCCTGCACGACGTGCAACGCTTGCGTAGAAGCCTGCCCGGTGCTGATCAATCCGCTCGATCCGATCCTGAAAATGCGACGCTACGAGATTTTGACCGAATCCGCTGGTCCCACGGAATGGATGCCTTTGTTCAATAGCATTGAAAATGGTGGCTCCGCCTGGGCGATGAGTGTAGATCGCGATGTCTGGA
>CAZQTF010000372.1:0-1524 GCA_964596135.1 uncultured Saprospiraceae bacterium
ACTCAAAGTCATCGTTTTTTTTGATGCCGAGCAATCCGATGGCATTATAAGTAGCGTATTTCCGGTCAAAGTCAATCCAGCCGTCGTAATCGCCATTAAAGCCCATTTTAAAGCGAAAGGCGGTGTAATATTTCTTATTCAGGGATTTTGTGACAAAAATATCGAAGCCATTGCTTTTTAGCAGACGGTCGTTCAGGTTGCCTGCTATAGGCATGATTTCAGGATTCACATCGCCAAAACGATAGCGTTCCGGCTGAAAATCATATCCTACCAATACTTTGAGATTTTTGCGCAACAGTAACGGCACCCGAATTTTGAAAGCAAAATTTTCCTGCGTTTTCATGTGTCCAACCACTGCTTCCGCTTCATTTTCATGGCTTTCGATCAATCCGCCACCAGAAAGATGGTAGGTAATTTCCAAACCGCGCGAGCGGGACTTGTTGGAAATGCCGGGTGTGCAATATTGGTTGGCGAGGGAGTCTGCCGCCTGAGGATCTAACAATACCAAAGAATTAGTGCTCTGCGCACTTAACCCGGAAACAATCAACAAAAAGAAGTAAGCCAATACTATCCTCATCCGTCTGTAACATTTGACGTGAAGGAAAACAATCTCGTCAGGCGATTTATTGTGTTTGGCTGATTTGTTCGTCTTTTTTTTAATCAATTCCAGCATTGCCAGCAACCGCTCCGCAATACTGCCATTTTAAGCTATAGTTTCAACTAAAGGGCATCAGATTCTTAAAACATGCTACCGATTTAGTTTGGGCTGGCGCTGGGCATCGGCGGGATAGATTTCAGTTCCACTTCCAGAGCCTCGAAATAGGCAGCAATCTGGTCGCGTTGCTCCTGGGTCAGGCGCGCCTCAGGATGCATCGGCGGATATGTTTTTAAAGGCATATGCCCTTCAGCGACTTCCTCTGCCGTTTCTTCGGCTTTATGTGCTTGTTTTTCAAGATTATATTTGCCCCACTCCGAAAAGTTGAGGTGCTGGCGTCCCTCGCGGATGTGATTGCTGATCCACCAAGATACCGGAGCGACATTGGCGTACCAGGGGTATTGGGTTTCATAAGAGTGACAATCGTAGCAAGCGGCTTTGAGCGTGCTGACAATGTTGGCAGGCGGATTTGCCAATTGCAAAAAATCAATGGACGGATCCGGTGTCGGCGTTTGTTGGCTGGGGCGGATGAACTGGATAGCCACCAATACTACCAGCGCGCCGAGCAGGATTTGACGAATTGTTTTTGACATAGCAGTGAAATTTTCAGCAAGATAGGCATTCGTCATTTTTTCACCTATTTATTACAGTAAAATCCTCTCATCCCTTGATGGTTAATTTTTTTCATCAATAAATTGCCCAAAATCAAAAACGCCTTATCTTTGTGGAACTTTTTTAAAAAATAGAAGTTTTAACGCTAGATTAGCATCTATTGTCCAAGCCTCTAAAAGCCTACGAATCGCCCAGATGGTGAAATTGGTAGACACGCTACTTTGAGGGGGTAGTGCTCGCAAGGGTGTGCAGGTTCG
>CAZQTF010000373.1:0-1505 GCA_964596135.1 uncultured Saprospiraceae bacterium
CTCAACTTTTTGAGCTTATTTCTTGAAATTAGACTTTTGTCCTGTACTTAGTTAAACTCCTAAAACCCAAACACGATGTCTGCCACAACTAACCCCCGGTGCGCAGCGCCATTAGGCATTCTGAATTGCTGTCATGGACGCGAGACAGCAATTCATTCCATTGTACAGAAGTTAACAGAGAAAGGTATTGTATGTGTCCAAGATTACGGCAATGTCCCACAAAATTTACTTATTTTATTTGACGACTACCTAGAGGAGACGGATTGGCACGAGTGGCTGCATGAACCCATTCAATGCGGTAGCTATGTGCTGGCATTGGATATGAATGAAACCAAACTCCCATTTTATAAAGTTTGGGATTGGTTGAGACTCGGCATCAAAGAAATTTATTCGATTACCGATGTCCCTCGATTGGCAAATACACTCACGAAGCGCTTGCAACGCTGGACACTCATTGAAGAAATACGAACATCCGACCGCGTTAAAAAAGTGGCGATTGGCGAAAGCCCTAAATGGCTTGAGTTATTACAACAAATCATTGAAATTGCTTGCTTTTCACGAAGCAGCCTGGTCTTGCTCGGTGAAAGCGGCACGGGTAAGGAATTGATTGCCCGCCTGTTGCACGACCTCGACCGCCGCTCTGACAAAGGCGACCTGGTGCTGCTTGACTGTAGCACGATTGTACCGGAGCTTTCCGGTAGCGAATTTTTCGGGCACGAAAAAGGCTCTTTTACGAATGCTTTTTCCATGCGTGAAGGCGCTTTCGGGCTGGCGGACGATGGTACGCTTTTTTTGGATGAAATCGGTGAGTTGCCCCTTCCATTACAAGCGGGGCTGTTGCGGGTGATTCAGGAAGGCTATTACAAACGAGTAGGTAGTAACCAATGGCGAAAAACCAATTTCCGGCTGGTGTGCGCGACCAATCGAAATCTGAAACAGGAAGTAGAGCAGGGGCATTTCCGTGAAGATTTGTATTATCGTATTTCCACCAATATTTGCACACTGCCGCCCTTGCGGGAGCGCCGCGAGGACATTCCGGCTTTAGCCGAGTATTTTTTACAAGAAGCCTTGCAGGGTGACTATGCCCCCCCAATGGATGATTATTTACGTAGTTTTTTGTTGACATACCCTTATCCGGGCAATGTGCGCGAACTTCGCCAACTCATGCATCGCCTTGCCATCCGCTACCCTGGTGAAGGAGCGCTAACTTTGGGTTGCCTCTCGCCCAACGACCGAGATCTATTACCCAATCCAAATAGCTGGCTTGAAAATGATTTCAAAAATGCGATTCGCATGGCGCTCGCCAATGGCGTAAGTCTGAAAGACATCAAGCGCATCTCCGCCGAAACCGCAATGGATATTGCAATTGAAGAAGAGAACGGAAATTTGCCGGCGGCAGCACGTCGTCTGGATGTCGTTGACAGAACCGTTCAGCTTTATCAGGCTTCTAAACGTGGCAACCTCGATTTAACTGATACAACTGCTGTTGCTTGATTATTTTCAGC